>NZ_JCAMOP010000065.1:0-32085 GCF_059512345.1 Bradyrhizobium sp. Unk1 | reverse complement strand
AATTACGTCCAACTCCACCGCATCGCCCCAACAACGACCGGCGAGGACGCTCCATTTCGAGGTTTTTCAGCAGACTGTTAGCGCTCAAATAGTCACCTGGTATCCGGTCGCCCTAGGTCATCACCACCACCACAAATTCAGGTGAAGGGGGCTCTCCAAGCGTCCGTCGGTCTGCTACGTGCTATTTGTTTCCAACGGGACATAATGTGACATCACCGAATCTATCAGACAAACTCGGCCCGCACAGAGCCTTGTCGCTACGTGCGCCGCTTGATCTGCTCTTCCTGCTCTGCTGCGTCCTCCTGACCGCCGACGTGCTCGTTCCCGAGATCTTCGGCCACGGCAAGACCAAGGATTATGGGCTGTGGTACTGGGCCGGGCAGCAGGTGCTGCACGGTGGATCGCTCTATCCCGACAAGATCGGCGAGTATTTCGAATTCATCTATCCACCGCTGCCGGCGATCCTGCTGGCGATCCCGAGCTGGTTCGGCAAGATCCCGCTCTATGTCGTGCTGTCGATCCTGAACGTGGCGGCATGGTGGTACACGGGCATATTCTCCAATGCCATGACGGGATCGGGCCGCAGGCCCGGCCCGTGGCTCGAAGCGCTGCCGGCCATCGTCACCGTGACCTTCGTGTTCGATCAGTTCGACCTCGGCCAGCCGAACCTCGTGCTGCTGGCGATGATGCTCTGGGGCTTCTGGTTGTTGCAGCATCAGCGCGCCTGGCTCGCAGGCTTCATGTTCGCGCTCGCCACCGCCATCAAGGTGTTTCCGATTGCGGTGCTGCCCTATCTGATCTGGCGCAGGAAGTGGGCGGCCGTCGTCGCGACGGTCGCCTTCACCGGCATCCTTCTCTATGTCGTGCCGGCACCGATCCGCGGCTTCGAGCGCAACGCGGCCGAGCTCAAGACTTGGTACCAGGGCATGGTCGGCACGAGCTCGGAAAAAGGCTTTGGCCAGCGCGACGAGCAGAACTGGTCGTGGGTCAACCAGTCCCTCATTGCCGTCACGCACCGTTTGGTCCGGCCGATCAACTACAATCAGGAAGATCCGAACAAGCCGCCGCGCACGATGAATGTCATCGACGTCGACTACAAGACGGCGAACTTGATCGTGCTGGCGTTGTCGGCGTTGCTCGGGCTCGGCTTCCTCGCGGTGATGCCGCCGCAAGCGCGGCGAACGGCGCGCTCGGATGCGGAGGAGCTCGGCATCCTGTTCTGCCTGATGACGGTGGCATCGCCGCTGGCGCGGCAATACTACTTCATGTGGCTGTTCTTCCCGTTGACGGTGCTGATGCATCGCGCCGCCTTCGACGCGCGACCGAACGTGCGGCTGGGAACCTGGCTCGCGCTGGGTGCCGCTGGCATCCTCATGCTGCTGGCGGTGCCGTGGTTTCCCAATGTCATCCAGGCCTGGGGCAATAACCTTGTCGCGACCGCCATTCTTGCAGGTAGCCTCGCATGGCACATCCGGCATCCGCCGGTTGCGACTGGCTCCGAGGCGGCGGCAGCGCTAAAATCCGGTACCTCTTGAGACTCAAAAGTCAGGAATACGACCATGGCCAATGCGCAGCTTCAATCGGTGCTCGATCACATCGACAAGGATTTCGACAACAGCCTGGAGCGTCTGTTCTCGCTATTGCGGATCAAGTCGATCTCTGCGGATCCGGCTTTTGCCGCCGACTGCAAGGCCGCGGCCGAGCATCTCGCCAAGGACATCGCGAGCCTCGGTGTCGCCACTGAAGTGCGCCCGACCGCCGGCCATCCCGCAATCGTCGGCAAGACCGGGGCGGGCGGACGGCCGCATGTGATTTTCTACGGCCATTACGACGTGCAGCCGGTCGATCCGCTCGATCTCTGGCACCGTCCGCCGTTCGAGCCTGTCGTCACCGACCATGCCGACGGCCGCAAGATCATCGTCGCGCGCGGCGCCGAGGACGACAAGGGCCAGGTGATGACCTTCGTCGAGGCCTGCCGCGCTTGGAAGAAAGTGACGGGCTCGCTGCCGATCGACATCACCTTCCTGATCGAAGGCGAGGAGGAGGTTGGCTCGAAGAACTTTGTCCCCTTCATCGAAGCCAACAAGGACGAGTTCAAGGCGGACTACGTGCTGGTCTGCGACACCGGCATGTGGGACCGCAACACGCCCGCGATCACGACGTCGCTGCGCGGTCTGCTCTATGAAGAGCTGAAGATCACCGCCGCCAATCGCGATTTGCATTCCGGCGTGTTCGGCGGCAGCGCCATGAACCCGATCCGGGTGCTGACGAAAATCCTGGGCGGCCTGTTCGACGACGACAACCGCATCACCATCCCCGGCTTCTATGACGGCGTGAAGGATCTGCCGCCTGACATCCTGGAGCAGTGGAAGAAGCTCAATCTCACGCCGGAGATGTTCCTCAAGCCGATCGGTCTGTCGATCCCCGCCGGCGAAAAGGGCCGGCTGCTGATCGAGCAGGCCTCGTCGCGTCCGACCTGCGATGTCAACGGCATCTGGGGCGGCTATATCGGCGAAGGCTCCAAGACGGTGATCCCGTCGCACGCCTCGGCCAAGGTCTCGTTCCGCCTGGTCGAGGGGCAGGATCCCCAGAAGATCCGCAAGGCCTTCCGCGACTACGTGACGGCGCGCATTCCCGGCGACTGCAAGGTCGAGTTCGGCGATCATTCCGCCGCGCCCGCGGTGGCGCTCGACTGGAACATGAAACCGCTCGCCGCCGCCAGCAAGGCGCTGACCGAGGAGTGGGGCAAGGAGACCGTGCTGATGGGTTCGGGCGCTTCGATCCCGATCGTCGCCGATTTCAAGCGGACGCTTGGGCTCGACTCGCTGCTGGTCGGCTTCGGCCTGGACGACGACAACATCCATTCGCCGAACGAGAAATACGACCTCCGCAGTTTCCAGAAGGGCATCCGCTCGTGGGCGCGGATCCTCGCGGCGCTCGCGGACGTGAAATAGGCACGGTGCCGTAGGGCGGGCAAAGGCGCAAAGCGCCGTGCCCACCATCCCTTCGCGATTGCGATAGAAGAGGTGGGCACGCGGACATAGTCTGGATTGCTTCGTCGCTTCGCTCCTCGCAATGACGGCGCAAATAAAAACGCCGCCCGGAATTGGGCGGCGTTTCATTCCGAAACGTGTAGAGGGTGTTGAGACCTACCTTACACGAAATCCGCAGAATCTCAAGACCGGTAGCCCGGAAGCTTGCGGTCGAGCTTGCGCAGCAGCGGCGGCCAGACCAGGTTGGTGGCGCGCAGCTCGGCGCGGTCGCGGTTGGCGAGCAGCTCGGTGTTCTTCTCGATCGCAATCTCCTCGACCGGATAGACCGGCGTGCCCAGCGCGCGCGTGCGCACCTGCATCGAGCAGGCGCGCTCGAGGTGGTACATGCGCTCGAACGCGGAGGCGACCGAGCGGCCGACCGTCAGCGTGCCGTGGTTACGCAGCAGCATGTGGTTATGGTCGCCGAGGTCCTTCTGCAGCCGCGGCCGCTCGTCGTGGTCGAGCGCGATGCCCTCATAGTCGTGATAAGCGAGGTCGTGGGTGACGAGCTGGGCGGTCTGGTTCAGCGGCAGCAGCCCTTCCGCGCTGCTCGACACCGCGGTGCCGTCGAGCGTGTGGAGATGCAGCACGCAGATCGCGTCCTCGCGCACCTCGTGGATCGCCGAATGGATGGTGAAGCCGGCCGGGTTGATGCTGTACTCGCTCTCGGAGAGCTGGTTGCCGTGCAGGTCGACCTTGACGAGGCTCGATGCCGTGATCTCGTCGAACATCAGTCCGTAGGGGTTGATGAGGAAGTGATGGTCGGGGCCGGGCACGCGCGCTGAAATGTGGGTGTCGACCAGATCGTCCCAACCGTACAGCGAGACGAGGCGGTAGCAGGCGGCGAGATTGACCCGTTGCTGCCACTCCGCCTCCGTCATGTTCGACGGCACTTCCTTCAGGCGCGCTTCCGCTGGCGACATGGCTTATCTCTCCGAACATCGTTGTTGCGGGGAGGGAGCGTAATCGCGGTCGGGGGCGGCAGCAAGGCGGACAAAGCGCGGCAGTTCAGCGTAGCCCGCATGGAGCGCAGCGTAATGCGGGGCCGCTATCCCGGATTTCGCTTCGCTCCATCCGGGCTACAAGGCAGGAGAAAGATATTACGGCGCCGGGATCGACAGCAGGCTGGAAATGCTGCGGCCGCGGATGTCGTAGACGCGGGCGAACACCACGTCGTCGCGCTTGATCTCGACCATCACGGGCGCGGTGAGGCCCTTGCAGTAGAACTCGCCGAGCGTCATCGCGAAATCGGCCGCGTTGGAATCCCAGCCGATGGTGAAGTCGGGCCCGAGCGCGACCTGGGCCGGGCGCTGCGGACCGCACACCGCGACCTTCCATTTGCGGTTGCCCGGCGCCACTTCCTGCCGCTCGACGATCTGCTCGCGCAGTTCGTCCGAGGCCTGCTTCAGCGCAAGGCCCCAATAGTCCAGCATGAAGCGGTCGTCGGCGCCGCGCACGGTGCCGGCGATGTGGTTGAAGTGCGTGTATTGATAGGGATGCAGCCGGATCATCTCGGCCAGCGAGAGCGCGAGGCCGAAGCAGAAGGTCGCGAGCACGACGGGCTGCCAGGTGCGGTGGTTGGTGCGCAGGCGCTCCATGGCCCAGGCAAAGGCGACGCCGCCGAGCACCGCCATCGGCGGGATCACGAAAACGAAGTGGCGGATGCCGTTGTACAGCGCCGGCCGCTTCACCATCGCGATCGCGAGCGGCAGGGTCGCCGCCAGCGTCAGCATTAAGAGGATGGTCTTGCGGCGCGCCGGAACCTCGCGGCGTGGCAGCATCGCGAAGGTGCTGACCACGGCGCCGCCCATCAGCACCAGCATCACCTCGGGAAGCTGCAGCGCGAACAGCGTCGGCAGATAGGACCAGGGCATGTCGGGCACGGACACGATCGCGCCGTCGAACATCTCCTTCCAGGGCTTCTCGAAGAAATGCGAGAAATAGGTCAGCGCCTCGAAGGGATTGCCGGGCTCCATGATCGACCACGGCCAGATCAGGCCCATCACGAGATAGCCGAACACGAGGCCGGGCAGCAGCACGTAGACGACATGGGCGAAGCGGCGGGCTGCTTCGCGGGCGCCTTCGGTGCGCAGTTCCTCCAGGAACAACGGCATGAAGCCGATCATGGCGTAGACCAACGCGAGGCCGCCGAGGACGCGGCAGCCGAGCGAGAGGCCGGCACCCAGGCCGACGATCAGGATCGTCCGCGGCGACGGCTGCGGATATTCCTCGGCGAGGCGTACGAGGCCCAGCATCAGGATGATCATGGCCACCGCGAAGGGCGCATCCTTCGGGTTCATGAACATGTGGCCGTAGAAGATCGGGCAGAGCGCGAGCAGCAGGAGTGCGGCAAGACCGGCAAGGGGCCCGCCGATGCGGCGGCCGAGCCGCCACGTCACCGCAAGCCCGATCACGCCGACCATGGCGCCGAGCAGGCGTCGCGTCTCGAACAGCTCGAGCGGAATGACCTTGTGCAGGAGAGCCGCGACCATGTCGAAGCCGCCGCCATACATATAGAGATTCGCGAAAGAGAGCGCCGCGGTGTCCCTGAAGCCGGAACCGAACATGCGCAGCAGCAGGTCGGCATATTCAGCGTGGGTGTAATCGTCCCAGCCGAGCCCGTAATCGCGGAAGGTCAAGCCTGCAGTCACGGCGACCGCAGCCAGCACCAGCATGGCGAGATCGTCGCAAGTCCGTTCAACCGAGCGCCGCAGAGGCGTGTCGATCGCCGAAGTCGTGATGGATGTCATGGCTATTGGTGACCCGGAATCCCCTCTTGGCCCTGCTGGTGCCCGCGGGCCACTTCCCCGGAATCCCTATAGCGCAGTTCCATTACCAAGTAATTGGGCATTATGGCTAAAATCCTGATGCGACGCAGCAAATCCAGACAGTTGAGAGCAGCTTAGAAGTAGCGGGCCTTAGCTGAAGGGAATGTGAATAAGTCCCTGATATCCTTCCCTTTAGGAACGCAGGCTCTAATTCGCCGTTGGCGTGGAACACCGTATGACGGTATCGTGGCGTAACGGGTGTCGCGCACGGCTGCGCGACCAGGGGTGAGTTCGATGAGCTTGGCATTGTTGATTGTGGGGATTTTCGCCGTCCTGGCGGGCCTCCTTACGATCCTGTTCGGCTTCACCGTCAGGGAGGCCAGCCTCGGCAGCACCCTCATAATCTCCGGCAGCATTGGCGTCTGCTCCGGAATGTTACTGGCCGGCCTCTACGTCGTGGTCGTGGAACTGAAGGGCATCGCCCGCCGGTTGGCCGGATCGGCCGCGCCGGGCGAGGTTCGGGTCAGGCCCGTGCTGCCGGGCCTCGCGGTGCCTGGCGCGCCAGCGTCCGAGCCGTTCCCGGCACCGGCCACGAAAACCGAGCCACCGCCGCCACCGGCCGCGGGTCCGCCGCCGTGGCAGAGCGAGGCCGCCACGCGCGAGCGTCCGCGCGCCGAGCTGCCGCCGGAGCCGGAAGCCTCGACACCGCCTGCGGCTCCGGAAGCGCCGCGCCGCCGCAACCTGTTGTTCGCATCGTCCTCCCGCAAGGAGCGCGAGCGCGCGGAGGCGAAGGCGACAGAGAGCTTGCCGCCGCAGCCTCATGATGAGCCCACGGAACCGGCCGGCCCGGAGAGTCAGCCGGCGAGCTTCGACGATGCCTGGCCGAGGCCGGACCGTATGCGGCCACCGGAACAGCCGGCCGCCGGGCGTCGCCCGCCGCCGCGCTCGCCGTCGATCTTTGCCGAGCCCGGCCCGCCGCCTCCGCCCGAACCGGCGCCGGCGGTCGAGCAGGCGCCCGTGACCGTGCTCAAATCGGGTATCGTCGACGGCATGGCCTATTCGCTCTATTCCGACGGCTCGATCGAAGCGCAGATGCCGGAAGGCATGATGCGCTTCGCCTCGATCGACGAACTGCGCGCCCATCTCGACCAGCGGTCGTGACACCGCCGCGTCCAAGTAGAGCGCCATCGTTCTTGTCACTTCGTCAGTAATCAGCTCATATTCGTCAGTCGTCTTATTTCGGCCGAATGTATTGTTGACACGGAATACTTAGGCGTCGTCTCTCCGGCGAGACGCAAGGTCAGGGAAAGGTCGGGCCCATGTCGGATAACGGGGCTAAGAATTTCATCGAGCTGACGGCGAGCATCGTGTCCGCCTATGTCGGCAACAACCCGACGCCGGCGGCCGATATCCCGAACCTGATCAGCCAGGTGCATGGCGCCCTGGTGCGCGTCTCGTCAGGCCGCACCGAGACCGCGCCGCTCGAGCCGGCCAAGCCGGCGGTGTCGCTGAAGAAGTCGATCGCGCCGGACTATCTGGTCTGTCTGGAAGACGGCAAGCGCTTCAAGTCGCTGAAGCGCCATCTGCGCACCCAGTACAACATGACGCCCGAGCAATATCGCGAGAAATGGGGCCTGCCGGCCGACTATCCCATGGTCGCGCCGAACTACGCGGTGGCGCGCTCGCAACTGGCAAAGCAGATGGGACTGGGGCAGCAGCAGCGGAAGCGGAAGTAGTCCGGCCTCGGATCTCGTAGGGTGGGCAAAGGCGCTCTTGCGCCGTGCCCACCAGCCTTCTTCGATTGCACTCAGAATGGTGGGCACGCTCCGCTTTGCCCACCCTACGATGCTGCTTCAGGACGCTTCCGCGAGCGCCTCTTTCGCGTCGGTCTTGATACGTTCGACCATCGAGCGCAGGCCGTTGGAGCGCTGCGGCGTCAGATGATCGCGAAAGCCGAACTCGTTGAACACCGCGATCGCGTCGGTCGCAAGAATCTCCTGCGGCGTGCGGCCGGAGTAAAGCGAGAGCACGATCGCGACCAGTCCGCGCACGATGTGGGCGTCACTGTCGCCACGATATTTCAGGATCGGCGCGCCGCCATCGCGATCGACCAGCTTCTGGAGCCAGACCTGGCTGACGCAGCCATTCACCTTGTTCTCGGCCGAATGCTCGGACTCGGGCATCGGTTCCAGGGTGCGGCCGAGCTCGATGACGTACCGGTAGCGGTCGTCCCACTCGTCCAGAAGCTCGAAATTATCCCTGATTTCGTCGATCGTCGTCATGCTGGCCCAATGTTCCCGTTCAGGCCAATATAAGGATGCGAGGACGTGAAATCGATAGGGTTTGGGCGCTAATTCGCCTGCGCCGCCGCAGGTCCCCGCCATTCCAGCGCGAGGTCGTCCTGGCTCAGGGTGTCGCGCGGCGCCTCGCTCGAGGCGGCATCGCCTTCGCCGGCCAGCGCGATCGAGCCGGTATGATCGGGCGCCTTCTTGTCGGTCTTCTCGAGCTGCTCTTTCTTGTCGTTGATGATCTGGTAGATCTTCTTCGCGCCGTCCTGTGCGCGCTGGCCGATGATGGTCGCGGCCTGGCCGCCGACCTCGCAGGCCGCCGGCTGGCGCTTGCAGAACTGGGTCACGTCGGAGACGGCCGCGGTCGCAGCCTGCACCGCATCGGCGGCGCCGATCTGCGGCAGCTTTTCCGATTCGGGCGTCTTGTCCCGTGGCAGGAGCACCAGCACCAGCCCGAGCCAGAATGTGATGCGGAGCAGAAAGCGCATCTTATCGACCTGTATGTTAGATCCCGCCGCGGCGATGCCCGCGAGGCGTCGGACCTAGCAACTCTCGATAAATCGCAAGTGATTGCCTTCCGCTTAATTCGCGGAAAATCTACGCAAGAATCTTCCCGAGCCGCCACGTCGTAAATTTTCGATTGACGCCGGAGCCCGTGATTGCGCTGGCGCCGCTTGTCCACCAATTCGAAACCATGCGGGGACTGGTGAAACCCTGTGTTCACCATCCCCGATGATGACGTGGTCAAATCGCTTAAAAATCTCCGCGATGACACAGTGTCCGGCGGTGGGCCGCATTGCCTTAGCACTCGTTTAAGGTCGCTCTGACACGGTGGCTCAACGATAAGGAGGCGTTCCGGCGCGTCTTCTCGACGAGTGGGCCGAAGCGCGAGACCCGTGACAGTTTTGAGTATCATCCGCGATTGTCTCGATGCACTGCTGCATCCCTCCGCGCGTTACGACGCGCTGACGCGAGCGCGCCATCGTGCCTTCATGGCGCCGCGGCTGCTCGGCAGCCTGGCAGCGTTTGCCGCATTCCCGGTCTATCTCGCCACGCGCGGCGCGCCCGGCGCAATCGAGGTCGCCGCCTTCGCGTGGCTGATCGCCCCCATTCTCCTGTCATGGTTCCTGTCGCGCACCGGTCGCTATGAAGGCGCCCACGTGCTGTCGTCGCTGGCGCTCGCCGGCCTGATCATGGCGGTTGCCGGCACCACCGGCGGCATCGAATCATTCGCCGCGATCTGGCTGGTCGTGGTTCCTCTGGAAGCCGCGTTGTCGGCCTCGCGCCGCGTCGCGGCCTTCGCCTCCCTGCTTGCGCTGTCCTGCGCCGGTGTCCTGATCCTTGCCGGCCAGCTCGGCTGGCTACCGGCTGGAGACGCCAGCGCCGCAGAACGCGGCGTGCTGATGGCGTTCGGCGTCGCATCGGCGACGCTCTATGCCGCGGGCCTCGCCTTCGGCGCTGAATCGCTCGCGCGCACCAGCGTTGCGCTGCTGTTGCGCGAGGAAGAGCGCTATCGCCTGCTGGCGCGCAACATGAGCGACGTCATCTCGCGGCATCGGCGCAACGGCGCGGTGCAGTTCATCTCGCCGGCGGTGGAAGCCATGCTCGGCATGCCTGTCGCGCAGCTGCTCGGCCACGGCCTGTTCGACCGCGTCCATGTCGCCGATCGTCCGGCCTATCTCACCGCGCTCTCCGATGCCGCGCGCGGCGACGTGCGCAGCGTCGAGTTCCGGCTGCGGCGGGAGCCGGCCGGATCGGAGCGTGGCCAGGTCGATTTCATCTGGGTCGAGATGCGCTGCCGGCCGCTCGACCAGGATATCGGCCGTCAGGATATTGACGGTGATGCCACGCGCGAGGCGGAAGTCGTCGGCGTGATGCGCGACGTCACCGATCGCAAGCTCGCGGAGCAGGCGCTCGATCAGGCCCGCAGCGCCGCGGAAGCGGCCGATGCCGCCAAGACGCGCTTCCTCGCCACCATGAGCCACGAGCTGCGCACGCCGCTCAACGCCATCATCGGCTTCTCCGAGATGATCGCGCAGGAGCAGACCCTGATGCTGGGCGCGGCCCAGCGCAAGGAATATGCCCAGCTCATCAACGATTCCGGCCAGCATCTGCTGTCGGTCGTCAACGGCATCCTCGACATGTCCAAGATGGAATCGGGCAATTTCGAGATTGCGTCGGAACCGTTCGCGCCGCGCGCCTCTCTGATGCATTGCTGCAATCTGCTGGCGCTGAAGGCGCGGGAGAACGGCATCGACCTCATCACCGATGCGCCGCAGGACCTGCCTGTCATGACCGGCGATCCGCGCGCCTTCAAGCAGATCGTGCTCAATCTCGTCGCCAACGCCATCAAGTTCACCGAGCGCGGCGGTCAGGTCACCGTATCCGCCGCGGTGTCCGGATCTCAGCTCACGCTGCGCATCAGCGACACCGGTGTCGGCATTGCGGCGGACGATCTCAAGCGCATCGGCGCACCGTTCTTCCAGGCCGGAAAGACCTATCAGCGCCGTCACGAAGGCACGGGTCTCGGACTTTCGATCGTGAAGAGTCTGGTGGCGTTGCATCTCGGCGAATTGACTGTACAAAGCAGGCTCGGCGAGGGCACCTCAGTCACCGTCAGGCTGCCGCTCGTCTACACGCCGCCGCAGGCCAAGACGTCTGATAGGATGGCGGCCGAGAGCAAGATCGCGACGCTGACGCCGGTGCCGCGCCAGGAGCTTCAGGACCAATCTCACGACCAACCAGCTCTGGTGAAGAAAAGTGCCTAAGAAGTCTGCCAAGGACGAAGCTGCTCCGCGCCGCCGTGGCGCGAAGGCCGCGGTCATCGATGTCGAGACCGAGCGCAATCTTGCGATGCGCATCCTGCTGCACAGTCCCAAGGATACGCTGGCCGGTCTCGTCGCCATCGCCGCAATCAGCGCGATCGTCGCCAATGCGCTGTTCCTTCAGACCGGGCGGCATCCGGCGCCGATGTTCGGCACCGTGATCAATCTTCCCGCGCCGTCGTCCGTGCCGTTGTCGAACCCCTTGCCGCGTCCGCGTCCGGTCGGCGCCGATACCTCGCCGCTGGAGCCGCGAGCGACGGAGTTCCGCGCCGAGCCCAAACCTGCCGAGCGCGCCGCCGAGAAGCCACCCGAAAAGCCCGTCGAGGCGACGGCATCGACGCAGCGCTCGGGCGATCCGATGACCAATCTGGTCAAGCAAACGACGTCGGCGCCGCCTTCCGTCGCCATCGCGCGTCCGCCGGCGCCGATTCCCGTGCAGCAGAGTCCGGCCGCGCGGCGTATCGCCGGCGTGCAGCGTGCGTTGTCAGAATACGGCTATGGCAATTTGAAGATCACGGGCACGATGGGCGCAGAGACGCAGTCGGCCATCCAGAAGTTCGAGCGCGAGCACAAGATGCAGGTGACGGGTCAGGTGTCCGACCGCCTGCTGCGCGAGCTCGGAGCCGCGATCGGCCATCCCGTCGAATAAGCGCTGCGCCGGCGCGCGTCGATATTCCGATCCAGCCTCACTGCCCTTTGCGCGGCGGGAACCGGTCACAATTGACTTCAGGTTATTTTGTAGTTACAAAATAACCTTGTGAAGATCGTTTGGGACGAGCCAAAGCGCCGAGCCAATCTCGACAAGCACGGGATGGATTTCGCGGATCTCAACGAGACCTTCTTCGACAACGCTTTGGTTTTGGCCACGTATCGCAACCGCTGGCGTGCGATCGGCATCAACATTCGTGGCGTCATCTCGGTCATCTTTGCAACTCGCGGAACCGAGGGCATCAGCATTGTCAGCATGCGTCCCGCCAGCAGGAAGGAAAGGGAACTCTATGAAGAGAGTCGCCGCTAAGAAGGGTTACACTGCGCGCGACGTGCGTGCGGTGAGTAATAATCCGGAATGGACCAAGGAGGACTTTGCTCGGGCGAAGACTTTTGATGAGATCTTCCCGGGCATGCGCAAGGGCCGCGGCCCCAATAAAGCCCCGACAAAACGACAGGTGACCTTGCGCCTGAGCCCTGTCGTGGTCGACTATTTCAAGGCGGAAGGGCCTGGTTGGCAGAGCCGGATTGATGAAGCTCTCGTCAAGGTGGTGAAGCGTAAGCGCAATTCTGCCACGGGTTAGTTCATGCGTTTGAAATCAAACATCTGGGTTTCCGCCTACCTGCGCCGGTGCCAGACCGAGGGCGTGTTCGGGGCGGTGCGCCGTCGCGGTGCCGAGGAGGCGGGGGCGGTATTCGTGAAGGTGTCGCTGCTCGACGGCAATGCGATGCTGTACGCGCCGGCGCCGCAGACCGTCTATGACGACGGCCGCCCGGTCGATCGCTTCTTCGTGCCGGTCGCGCAGCAGCCCTTGCCGGAGCACACCATCGAGGAGCGCCTGACCAAGGAAATCCGCTTCGATCCGGATGCCTGGATCGTCGAGACCGAGGACCGCGCAGGGCGCCACTTTCTCGAATTGGCGAAGACCTAGCGGTCCGATCCGTCGGTGCCCGTCCGCACCGCAGGCGCCGAGCCCGGCTGCACGCCCGGCCGCGTCTGGTTGGCGCCAGCACGCGCGCGCTGGCGTTCGCTGTCATGCAGCGACGACTGGTATTTTGCGCGCGTGACGGCGAGCGTCGAGCCGCGCCAGGCCGCCAGCATCACCAGCGCGGAGCGGTCGCTGAGCCGGTCGTAGAGCCGCGCCAACCGGTACACCGCATCGACCGACGTGCCGATCTCCGGCTTGAAGAACAGGAGGATGCGCTGGAAGTTCGGGCTCGGCATGTCGAGCGCCCGCGCGGCGACCGCGAGCGCTTCGCCGCCGGCATCGTCGACGATCTGCGCGGCGACGCGCGAGGGCAGGATCAGGCTGTCGCCGAGCTCGTAGGTGAAATTCTCGATGTCGTTGGCGATTGCCGCCATCTCCAGGATCTGGATCGCGCGCTTGGCACGCACGGTCGGAATCCGCGGCGCGGCTTTCAGCGGGGTCTGCGCCAGATTGTGCAGGACCAGCGCGCGCTGGGTCGCATCGGCGCGGAAGAACATGTCGTGGATCTCGGCCGCTTCCTTCGGCTGCATCGCCATGTTGGCGGCCATGCGCGACTCGGCGTCGGTCGGCGTGCGAGCAGGCGAAGCCGCCTGCGCCTGAGCCGCGATTTCGCGTGCGAGCGGAACCCTGCGGCCTTCCTGGGCGGCAACCAGCCCGAGTTTCTGCAGGACCGGGACGGGCGTCTGCGGATAGATCGCAAGCTTCGCCTTGACGGCCGCGCGCGTCGCATCGTCGACCTGGTCGATCAGCCGCGTCGCAAGCTCGATGAACTGGCGCTGCTCGTCGTCGCTGTGGGTGGGCGCCTGGACATAGAGGTCCGTCAGCACGCGCAGCAGCGTCGGGCGAACATCGACGCCTTCGCGACGGGAGAGGCTCATCAGCCCGTCGAATCCGGGAAACAGCGACTTGGTCATGGAGAGATACGCGACCTGGAAAAGATACTCGTCCGCGAGCCTAACGCAGGTTCCTTTAAAGGCTCGTTAAGGAAAACGAGGCGTGAAGTCGGCCCCATCATTTCAGGTGTTGTCGTCCCGCAACGGGACGCGGGAGCGCCGCCCGTGAGGTTACGGTCCGGCAGGCGCGTTTACATCCCGTTAACCATGAACTGATCTTAATGAACGCACGTTGCACCAGCGCGCTCGGTCGCGCGGCAATTGATAGAGAGCTGATATGGGGACCATTATCGAATTTCCGGCCGGTCGCCGGGCAGGCTCGTCGGGGGATGCCACGCCGCGCACGGAAACGGGAACGATTTTGATCCTCCCCGTGATCCGCATCGAACGCCAGACGGAAGAAACCAGCGGCGATCGCGGGCCGGAGCAGGGCACAGCGCCGGGGCGCCGTCGTCGCCGCCGCTAGCATCCGGCTTTTGCAATGCCGGATGCCATCCGCCAGATCCGGCCTGTCGTAACGGCCGTCCTGCTCGCGCTGATGGGCGCGAGCCTCGCTGCCTGTAGCGGCGGCGATTTCGGCCGCACCCGCGCTGACATGCGCAGCGACGACATGCATCGGTGGCTCGGGGCCGAGGCCACCGGCAGCCTCGGCCTGAGGCCGTCCCAATTCCAGCTCACCGACGCGGAGCGCCAGCTTCGCGATCTCGCCTATCCCATGATCGAGCCGCCGCTGTCGCGGCCGGCCTGGAAGAGCGTGTTCGGCGACTACAAGCCGCTGCCGTCACCCTGGCAGCAGAAGGTCGTGTTCGACCGCACCATGTATGGGCGCACGCTGATCGACGAGCCGCATCGCTCGCATTCCTCGCGCTATGCGCAGCTGATCGAGGACGTGCGCAACGACATCACCCGCTTCGAGCCGTTCTTCGCCTCCGCGATCCGCGTCATCGATCTCGACAGGAAGCGCGATGCCAGCATGGCGCGCGTCTCCGAACTCTCGCCAAGGGAGAGGGAGGATGCGGTCGCGCGCATGCGGGAGAACTCGCTGATCATCCAGTGGGTGCAGCTGTGCCTCGAGCAGCGCATCTCGTCCTATCGCTGGGCGCTGGAGCGTCTGGTGATCCAGGCGCCCGACGGCATGGCCGCCGATGCCGACCGCCTGATCGGCGAACTCGCAGCCCAGACCGCCAATCCGCCGGTCCAGGCGCAGCCTCCTTACGGTCGCGCGGTCATCTCGAAGGGTTAAGACTTCCTGCGTTTGTTACGCCGTGGGCCGGTCGGATCCGGCTTGCGCCGCTGCTTCTGAAGTTTTCCGACAAAATCCTTCAGCGCATCCGCCAGCGGCTCCGATGCGCGGTAGGCCAGGCCGACCTCGCGTTTGACCCTGACCTCGATGTCGCGCACCACGACATCAGGATTGCCGCGCGCCACGCCTTCCGGAACGATGGCGATGCCGACGCCGGCCGCGACCAGCGCCATTGCCCAATCCTCGGACTGCGCGATCGCCGCGGTCTGCCTTCGTCGTGACGTCCGGCCGAAGAATTCGCTCTGCTCGCAATGGCAGCGGTCGATCAGCGGAACGCCGGCGAGATCGGAGGTCCGCAGCTTCTCCTTCAGCGTCAGCGGATGCGCGGGCGGAAGTGCGGCGACATAGCGCTCGCTCCACAGCGCGACGAAATGCTCGTCGGCGCGCAGCATGCTCTTCGAGATGATGCGCGCATCGGCGCGCTCGTCGTGGCCGACGAGGCGGAGCGCGATGTCGGTGCGCGTCGTCAGCGGCTTCAGCAGCGCGATCGTTCGGGGTACGTCGAGCGTGCGCATCAGTCCCAGCGTCACCGTGGTCTTCGTATTCGGCTTCCTGAACAGGCTGCGTGCGGCGTCCGCCTCGTCGATGATGCGGCGGGCCAACGCATGAAACTGCTCGGCTGAGGCGGTCGGTGCGACACCCTTCTTGTGCCGGATGAACAGCGTGGTGCCGAGCTCGGCCTCCAGATGGGTGATCGCGGTCGAGATCGACGGCTGCGATACGAAACAGGCGCGCGCCGCCGCGGTCAGATTGCGCTCGCGGTACACGGCGGCGAAGTAGCGAAGCTCGCGGATGTCCATAGGATAAGCCTAGAGATAGTATCAATATTCGATATTTTACCTATAGATCGCCCGGTGGCAAGAACACCCTGCTCACAACAGCAGGAACGCGCCATGAAGATCCACCATCTCAACACCGGCACGATGTGTCCGATGGGCCGTCGCCTGGTGAACGGCACCGGCGGCCTGTTCCAGCGCGCGCGCCTGGTCTGCCATTGCCTGCTGGTCGAGACGAAGGACGGACTCGCTCTGGTCGACACCGGCATTGGTCTCGGCGATATCGCAACGCCCAATCGGCTGGGTGGCCGGTGGCTGCGCCAGACCGCGCCGAGGCTGGATCCGGCGGAGACGGCGGTCGAGCAGGTGAAAGCGCTCGGCTACTCACCCAGCGATGTGCGTCACGTGCTGCTGACGCATCTCGACCGCGACCACGCCGGCGGCGTGCCGGACTTTCCCCATGCCGCGATCCACGTCCACCGCGCCGAATACGACATGGCGGTGTTACGCAAGCCCGCGCCGCCCGAAGGGCGCTATGTCACGGGGCAGTGGAGCCACGGACCAAGCTGGAAGTTCTACGACGAGCCGGGCGAGGACTGGTTCGGCTTCAAGGGCGTGCGCGCGCTCGGTGACAAGGAAGCCGACATCCTGATGATCCCGCTCGCCGGCCACACGCTCGGCCATTGCGGCATCGCGGTGCGATCACGTGACAAATGGCTGCTGCATGCCGGCGACAGCTATTTCCACCACGCCCAGCTCGACCCGTCGCCGCGCGTGCCGCTGATGCTCGGCTATTTCCAGCGCAAGGGCGACATGGATCGCAAGATGCGGATCGCCAACCAGGCACGGCTGCGCGCGCTGAAGCTCAACCACGGCAACCGCGTGAGCATCGTCAACAGCCACGATCCCGTCGCCTATGAAAGCTGCCGCTGCGGTGCGCATTGATCGCGCCGTCCCGGCTGTGCCGCTATGTGCCCGAAGTCGCTGTTTGAGTCCGGAGCAAGCGGTGCTTCACCGTTCGGGCGATTGCCGCCGGCGCCTCCTCGGGGATCGCGAAGCAGGAGCTCGCGTTGATTTCGCACAAAACGTACGTATCCGCGCCGGCGGCGTTGCGGGGCCCGTACAGGAAGTCCGCGTCCCAGATCACCGGCAGCGACGGCTCGTCGATGCCGAGCGTGTCCATCAGCTGCGGCGTCCATTCGTCCTCCATCGACCTTCGGAGCGCCTGGAATTGCGAAGCATCGGGTCCGTGCATGATCCGTGGGCCCGGCTGCGCCTCAGGTGCGTCCGGGCCTTCCGGCGGCGGCGGGATCAGGGCCTTGATCAATTGATGCCCGAAGCCCGCGACCTTAGCGCCGCTCATGTAGCAGCGGATCATGCCGTCGGGCAGGCGGGGTTGGAACGCCTGGTCGATGATGCAGCCACCCCATCCGAAATACGGCTCGCAGCGGGCGAGGAAGGCATCGAGTGGCATGTCCTCGGGCAGGCTGCCGCGTTGGGCATGCAGCACCCGAACCATGGCGCCCGCGTTGGGCAGGGCCTCCACCTTCCACACCCCCTGGCCACCATTGCCGCGATTTTGCTTGAGCACGCGCGGACCGTTCGCCTGAAGGCGCGCGGGAAATTCGGCGCGGAAGCTTGCGGCGGTGTCATAGCGATGGGTGTCGGCTCCCCAGCCGAGATGACGGGTGCGGTAGAGCACGTCCTTGACGCCCATCTTCAGGATCACGTCGGGATGGGCGCTCACCCATGGCCCTTGCGCCGCAACGTCGCGAAGCAGCGGGTCGAGGGCCTCGCGCGTCTTGCCCTGATGGATCGGATCGACCCAGACGAGCACGCCATCGACGGCGAGCAGTTGATCGCGGACGGCGTCGGCGAAAATCTCGTCGTAGATCACCGGCCGGGCTTCGATGCCGACCGCGGCGAGAGCTTCGAAAACGCGGACGAAGCGGCTGTTTTGCGCCGTCGTGTCCCGGCGCGCGGCAGCGTCGCCGCGGGAGAGGATGGCAACGGTATGACGGAGAGGAGGGTGGCGTTCGGTATCCATGCGCAAGCTCCACGAATGGCGTGCTGCGCAGAGCTTGGACCGAGGTCTCACGGGGAGTCTGCTTCGCCCCCACGCCGATCAATCTACGTGAGATCGTCAGGCCGTTGCAAGATGGTGTTTGTGCGGTTCCATCCAGACGGCGAACGCTTGGCGCGCGCCGCTACGGCGGCGGAGGATAGCGGTCGAATGTCGGCAGCTCGTGCGCGCGCTCCATCCATCCAAGGCGCTCTGCGACCTGGATGTGCATCGTCGCCGGTACGGCATCGGGATCGTCGTAGGTCGCGCTCTGGACGTCGATGACCCCGGGCAACATGTCGGCATTGACGTAAAACAGGCCGGTTCCGCAGTCGCCGCAAAAGTGCCGCCGGGCATGTTCCGAGGAGTGATACACCTTGGGCTCGCCCTTGGTCACCTTGACGGCATCGTCCGCGTACATCGTCCAGCCGACGACGGGAGCGCCCGCGTGAAGCCTGCAATCGCGGCAGTGACACAGCGCGTGCACGATCGCTTCGCCCTCGACCTGATAGCGGATCGCGCCACAGTGACAGCCGCCGGTGATGGTGCTCATGCGATGCTCCCGATGAAAGGCAGGTTTCGTTGATCGATAGCTCTCGAGACCTGCGGCTTCAACGGCGTAATCGATTTGCGATTGCGTCCTACTGTCGCGTGACAACTCCCGCCACGGCGCGGGCGAACTGATCCGCGACTACCATTTGAACGAAGCCGCGACCTCGTAGCTGCGCGGCGCGCCCAGGATGATCTGGTCGGTGTAACCCGGATCGCCCCACGCCGCGTAGAGCTTGTTGGTCAGGTTCCTCACGCGAAAGCTGATCCGGGTCTGGTCGACGCCCGGGAAATACGCCTTTGGGATATCGACGAACGCGTATGCGTCGAAGATCGTGTAGGCGTTCATCGTGACCAGATTGTCCTGGAAGTTGAAGCGGTCGCCGACGTGACGGACGAGGCCGCCGATCTCCACCGGCAGTTTCGTATCGAAGCGATAGGAGGCGCCGGCGTTGGCGATGAAGTTGGGAACGTTGGGCGGCGTCTTGCCCGAATAGGACTGGAAGTCACCATTGCCGTCGACATAGGTGAAGTCGATGAAGCGCGACTGCACGAAGGCGACGTTGCCCCATAGTTTCAGGCCGGCGACCGGATTGACCGCGGCGGCAATCTCGACGCCCTTGGAGGCCATCTTGCCGGCGACGTTGAAGAGGATGCCGCTTTCCGGGACGTAGACGTTCTTGCGCTCGATGTCGAAGGCCGAGAACGTGGCCTCCGCGCGCTTGTCGGCCGACAGCAGCTTCACGCCGGTCTCGTAGGTCCGCGACGTCGTGAGCAGCAGCGGCGTCGTGGGCCTGAGGATGAAGATGTTCGCCACCGTCGGGTCGGCTGCCGTCGCGTACTGGCTGTAAAGCATCACGCCGGGCGCGATGTCCCAGGTGTAGCCGATGCGTCCGGTGACCGGATTGAACGTCTTCGAGAAAGGATAGTTGGCTTTCAGAAGGCCATTCTCGTCGAAGCGGGTCCGCGACAGCTCGATATTCTCAAAACGGATGCCGCCGATCAGCGCGAAGGTCGAGGTCAGCTTGAGCCGGTCCTCGAACGACAGCGAGGCGGTGTCGAGATGGGTGTAGATTTTCTCGTCGGCGCGTGGGCCATAGAACCCCCGATCCGGGTTGAGGAGGTCGACGTAGTCATTGAAGAACAGCGTGTCCTGCGAGACGTTGAACTGGTTGCTGCTCGCCGCCACGGTGGCGACGAAGCGATTGTCCATTCCGCCGACGTTGGAATTGACGGTGAGGTCGGTGATGTTGCCGTAGAGCCGCTGCGCGTGATCGAGCGCCAGGCGCTCGCGGTAGATGCTCTGCGCGCCTGCGAAATTGCCTACGGTCTGGTCAAACGACGAGATCTCGTT
Organism: Bradyrhizobium sp. Unk1; assembly: GCF_059512345.1. Taxonomy (NCBI): domain Bacteria; kingdom Pseudomonadati; phylum Pseudomonadota; class Alphaproteobacteria; order Hyphomicrobiales; family Nitrobacteraceae; genus Bradyrhizobium; species Bradyrhizobium sp. Unk1. The sequence continues at coordinate 12,538 of NZ_JCAMOP010000065.1, read as the reverse complement.
GTTGAACCAGTGCCGGTGGGCGTCATAGCCATAGACCTGGCTTTTCAGCGAGATGTTGTTGGTGATGTCCCATTGAAAGCCGCTGCGCAGCCAGAGCTCGTTGGCGCCGCTGTGATTGTCGAGCACATTGTAGTTCGTGGTCAGCGTGCGCGCGTCGATGGTGACCGGGACCGGCGTGCCGCCGCCGAGGTAATAGTTGCTCCAGAGGCCGGACACGATGCCGTACGTCGGCACGATGCCCGGCGCGTTCGCCGGCACGAGCGGCGTTCCCCAGTAGAAGCGGTCGTTGTCCTGCCTGTATTCGGTCGCGCCCCAGATCTTCAGGTTCTCGTTGACGCGATAGTTCAGCTGGCCCGATACGTTGCTGAGCTTCGAATAGGTGTCGTCGATAAAGCCCTTGTTGTTGAAATGGCTGATGTCGAAGCGGTAGTCGAGGCCGTTGATCAGCGTGCTGCCGCCCGATCCGTAACCGGCGCGATAGCCGTTGAAGGAATCGTAGGAGGTGAAGGCGTCGTTGACGATTGGTCCGGTGTGCGGCGCCTTGTTCACGTAGTTGATGGCGCCGCCGGTCGCACCGAGGCCCGCCACCAGCGAGTCCGGTCCCTTGATGATCTCGACCTGCTGGAGGCCAGCCACGTCCATGGGACGGCCGGTCATGGTCGACGGCCCGATCGGGATGCCGTTGTAGAGCGTGGAGATCTGGTCGCCGGAAAAGCCACGCATCGAGAAGATGGCGGGCGCGCCGGGCGCATCGCCGCCGGTGACGCCGACTGCAGCCTTGGCGATGTCGGTCGTGGTCCGGATGCCCAGGTCCTGCATCGTCTGATGACTGATGACCTCGACGGTCGCCGGCATCTCGCGCGCCGTGATCCCGAGCCGGGAGCCGACGTCGGTGACGGCGGCCGTGTTCAGCGGCGTCTGCACCGGGCCGCTCGGAGCTTGCGTGGCCGGAACGGCGACAGCAGGGGCGCCACGATTGCGTCCCGCGGCGCGCCGGGCCGCGCGCTGCTTCTGAGTGCCGGGGCTGACGGCAGGAGCCTGTCGCGGCGCAGGCGGCGACACGATCACCGGGCCGACCTCCCTGGAGCGGTTGTCCTCCGCCGCGCTTTGCGCGAGCGCCGCGGACGATAAGGACACCGACGCGAGCAGAGTAATCAGGAAAGCATGCGACAACGCTGGCCTCGCGCCAGCACGGAAATGAAGATCTTGCACGACAACGCTCTGCGGCGACGCAAACAAACCGTCACCGCGGTTGCCTTAGTCATCCACCTTCGCCCCAGGCGGCGGATGCACCGGCTACTTGTCCGACATCAGGGCACCCCGCCCAATGCGTTCGCGCGTGACCATGGCTGGCAGCAGGTTTCCTGGCTCGCGGGTCATCGCCTTCGACCGCCTTCCCAGAGGCCCAAACGGGGCTCCAGTGGTTCGTTTGGTCGTCGACTATCCGCCTACAGTTGCGGGGGCAGCCGCGGAATTGCCCACTGAGGTGGACGCACCGCATTCCCTTGAAGAGTCCTTGCGGACACTACCGATCACGAAACTGGCATCCGGGGGTGAGCGCGTCAACATCCGCGCGGGCTGTTGGACGGGCCGGTTGGTCGATGGTGGCCTTGTGTTGCTGTTTTGCACGATAGTCCGAAGGACCGCGTCGAAACGTCCAACCGGCCTCCGGACGAGCCTGGGTAACGTACCCTTGACCACGATCAATGACTGCCTTTGGTGTCCGAATATGCTACTGAGGCCGTGTTCCGGCCCGACAAGGCAAGTCGATATTGATGCAGTTCGTCCGTACCATCCTGGCAGTCGCCATCGCCATATCTCTGGCGATGCTGCCGGTCGGCGCGTCCGCGGCGAACCTCGCAATGTCGTCGGACGGCATGCAGACGGCCATGCACATGAGCGGCGACGCCGACATGTCGATGGACGAGTGTTGTCCCGACATGAAGGGAACGGGCTCCCATAGCGACGGCTACAAGTGCGGGATGGGTTTCTGCTGCGTTGGCGGGATCATCGCGCTCGGTGATGTCCGGCCCGTGGCGTTCGAACGTCTCGCCGTCATGGCCAGCACGATGGTTATTCCCCCGGATCAGGTCGTTTCCTTCCGCGGCGGCAGTCCTCCTTTCCGACCTCCTCGAATCTGATCTCGCAAAGCCCGAGACGCGAGCGGCATGCCTGCTCGCGACGACGACTGACGTGCGCGCTTCACGCGCCACGGCGAAAGATCAATTCATGAGGACAGGACAATGCTTTCCAAAATCAGCACCGCGGCTCTCGCCGCCACCCTTTCGCTTGCCGCTTCCACCGCGATGGCGGGCGCGGGCGACTACGCCTTCGAGCCCGTCACTCCGCAGATGAAGAAGGGCGAAGACGTCACGCTCGCCGTTCGCCTGACGAACAAGCAGACCGGCAAGCCGATACCGGATGCGGTCATCTTCAAGACCCGCCTCGACATGGCCCCGGACGGGATGGCCGAGATGGAATCGGCGGTCGCGCCGCTGCCGTCCAGGGAGCCGGGTGTGTACGCCTTCAAGACGGACCTGCCGATGGCCGGCCGCTACCAGATGACGCTGTCCGTGAAGGTGCAGGGCGAACCGGAGACCGTCACCGGCAAGGTGATCGTCACGGCGATCAAGTGAGCGTTCGGGCGCTGCCCGGCGGCGCCCGACATTCCCCTTTTTCCTTCACACGGACGCGCGCTCCCGGGCGCGCGGATACACGACATGAAAACGCTGCGTCTCCTGACGGCTCTTGCGCTGGGCGGTGGCCTGGTCCTGGCCGGTTACTACTGGCATTCGAACGGTGCGGGCTGGCTCGCCGAGGCCGACATGACGTCGGCTGCGGCTGCCGCGGAGCGAACGCCGCTCTACTACCGCGATCCAAGTGGTGCACCGCTCTGGTCTGCGGGTCCGAAGAAGGACGACCGCGCGCGGGACTATCTGCCGGTCTACGACGACGATGGAGCGGCCGTCGCGCCGGCGCTGCCGAAGGCGCAGGCGGCTTCGCCGCGAAAAATCCTTTACTACCGCAATCCCATGGGGCTGCCCGATACGTCGACCGTCCCAAAGAAGGATCCGATGGGGATGGACTATGTCGCCGTTTACGAAGGCGACGACACCGACGACGGCACCGTGAAGCTGTCGCCCGGCAAGATCCAGCGCGCGGGCGTGAAGTCCGAGCCCGTCGCGCGGCGCTCGATCCGGGTCTCGGTGAAGGCGCCCGGCACGATCCAGCTCGATGAACGCCGCGTGTCGGTGATCGCGATGCGCGCCGAAAGCTTCGTGCAGAAGGTTGCCGACGTGACCACCGGCACGCGCGTGAAGGCCGGCCAGCCGCTGATGGAAATCTACAGTTCGGCCGTGGCGTCCGCGGCTGCGGAATATCTCGCGACGATCACCTCCAAGACGGTCGGCGGTGTCGAGATGTACGGTCGCGGCTCGCGACAGCGGCTGGTCAATCTCGACGTTCCCGAGTCCGTCATCGCGGAGATGGACAAGACGCACACCGCGCCCGTCGCCATACGCTGGTCTGCGCCGCGCGACGGGGTCGTGCTCGAACGCAACGCGATCGAAGGTATGCGGGCCAATCCCGGCGACGTGCTGTTCCGGATCGCGGACACCTCGGTCGTCTGGGCGCTGGTCGACGTGGCCGAGCGCGATCTCGGCAACATCGCGGTGGGGCAGTCAGTCGCGGTGCGCGCGCGCAGTTTCCACGGCCGAAGCTTCACCGGGACAATCGCCGTCGTTTATCCGCAGGTGAACCGCGACACGCGAACCGTTCGCATCAGGATCGAGCTTGCCAATCCGGACGCGGTGCTGCTGCCCGACATGTACGTCGATGCCGACATCGACACGGCCGATGCCACGCCCGTCCTGGCGATACAGGACAGCGCGGTGCTCGACACCGGCAGCCGGCAGGCCGTCCTCGTCGACAAGGGGGAAGGGCGCTTCGAGCCGCGGGAAGTCAAGCTCGGCCGTCGCGGCGGCGGTTATGTCGAGGTGCGCCAGGGTCTCTCGGACGGCGAGGAGGTGGTGACCTCCGCCAACTTCCTGATCGATGCGGAAAGCAACCTGAAGGCGGCGCTGAAGGGGTTTGGTGAGGCGGCGTCCCAGGCCACCGACGCCGGCCCTGGCAATGCAACGGGAGATCAAAAATGATCGCCCGCGTCATCGCCTGGTCGGCGCGCAATCTGCTGCTCGTGCTATTCGGGACCGGCTTCGCGGCCGCCGCCGGCCTCTATGCCCTGGTTCACCTTCCGCTGGATGCGATTCCGGATCTCTCGGACACGCAGGTCATCGTCTATACCGAGTATCCCGGCCAGGCGCCGCAGGTGATCGAGGATCAGGTCACCTATCCGCTGACGACGGCGATGCTCACCGTGCCGAAATCGAAAGTCGTCCGCGGCTTCTCGTTCTTCGGCGTCTCCTTCGTCTATGTGATCTTCGAGGACGGCACCCACATCTATTGGGCGCGGTCGCGCGTCATGGAATTCCTGAACGGCGCGGCGTCCAGGCTTCCCGCCGGCGTCACCCCGACCATCGGGCCCGACGCGACCGGCGTCGGCTGGGTCTACCAATACGCCGTCGTATCGAAGGAATTGAACCTGGCGGACACGCGCACGATCCAGGACTGGAATCTGAAGTTCGCGCTGGCCAAGGCCGAAGGCGTCGCCGAGGTCGCCAGCGTTGGCGGCTTCGTCAAGCAGTACAACGTGGTCCTCGACCCGCAGCGGATGCGCGACCGCGGCATCAGCATGCAAAAAATACGTGAGGCGATCCGCGCCAGCAACGCCGACGTCGGCGGCCGCACCGTCGAGCTTTCCGAGTTCGAATACGTCATCCGCGGCAAGGGCTACATCAAGAGCATCAACGATCTCGGCAACATCGTGCTGAAGACGAGCAACGGCACCCCGGTGCTGCTGCGGGACGTCGCCAACGTCGAGCTCGGGCCCGACGAGCGGCGGGGCATCGCCGAATTGAACGGCGAGGGCGAGGTCGCAAGCGGCATCGTGCTGCAGCGGTTCGGCGTCAACGCCCTCGACGTGATCGAAAACGTCAAGAAGCGCTTCAGGGAGATCGCGAGCAGCCTGCCGAAATCGGTCGAGATCGTGCCGGTCTACGACCGGTCGAACCTGATCTATGCGGCCATCGATACCCTCAAGCATACCCTGTTCGAGGAGAGCATCGTCGTCGGGCTCGTCTGCATCGTGTTTCTCCTGCATGTCCGCAGCGCACTCGTCGCGATCCTGATGTTGCCGGTCGGCGTGTTGATGGCGTTTGGCGCCATGAAGCTGCTCGGGCTCGGATCGAACATCATGAGCCTCGGCGGCATCGCGATTGCGATCGGCGCCATGGTGGACGCCGCCATCGTCATGATCGAGAACGCACACAAGCACCTCGAACGGGCGAGGCCCGATCAGTCGCGCGTGCAGGTCCTGATCGACGCGGCATCCGAGGTCGGCCCCGCGCTCTTCTTCAGCCTGTTGATCATCACTGTGTCGTTCATGCCGATCTTCACGCTGGAATCGCAGGAGGGCCGATTGTTCAGCCCGCTGGCGTTCACGAAGACCTTCTCCATGGCCGCCGCGGCCTTGCTGTCCGTCACCCTGGTGCCGGCGCTGATGGTGATCTTCGTCCGCGGCAGGATCGTCCCGGAGAGCAGGAACGTCATCAATCGCGCCCTGATCTGGGTCTACCGTCCCGTGATCAAGGCGGTTCTGCGCGCCAAGACGCTGGTCATCCTGGCTTCGCTCGTCGTGCTTGCGGTGACGATCTGGCCGGCGCGCCAGCTCGGCACCGAGTTCATGCCGGCGCTGAATGAGGGGACGCTGCTCTACATGCCAACGACGCTGCCCGGCATTTCGGTCACCAAGGCGGCCGAGCTGATGCAGATGCAGGACCGCATCATCAAGTCGTTCCCGGAGGTCGCTTCGGTCTACGGCAAGGCGGGACGAGCCGCCACTGCCACCGATCCCGCTCCGACCGAGATGTTTGAGACGGTCGTCAACCTGAAGCCTAGGGAGCAGTGGCGTTCCGGCGTGACCGTCGACAGTCTCATCGCCGAGATGGACAAGGCGTTGCAGTTTCCGGGCGTCTCCAATGCCTGGACCATGCCGATCAAGGCGCGCATCGACATGCTCTCCACCGGAATCCGCACGCCGGTCGGCGTCAAGGTCATGGGCACGGACCTGGTCGAGATCGACCGGCTCGCGAAGCAGATCGAACGCGTCATCAAGACCGTGCCCGGCACGTCGTCGGCCTACGCCGAGCGCGGCATCGGCGGCTATTATCTCGAGATCGTTCCCGACCGTGAGGCGCTCGCCCGTTACGGCATCCTGATCCAGGACGTCCAGGACACCATCGCGGCTGCGCTCGGCGGTCAGACGGTCACGACGACCGTGGAGGGCCGGCGCCGGTTCACGGTGAACATGCGCTATCCGCGTGACCTCAGAGACAACCCCAAGGCCATCGCCAGCGACATCCTGGTGCCGATGCCGTCGGGCGGCGCCGTGCCGCTCGGCGAGGTGGCGAAGGTCGAACCCGCGCGCGGGCCGACGTCGATCCGAACGGAGAACGGCCAGCTTGCGACCTACATCTATGTCGATATCCGGGATCGCGACATCGGAAGCTACGTCACTGATGCGCAACGCGCCGTGACGGAGAGCGTCCGGTTTCCCGCCGGCACCTACGTCGTGTGGAGCGGCCAGTACGAATATCTGCAGCGCGCCGCGGCCCGGCTGAAGATCGTGGTGCCCGTGACGCTCACGATCATCTTCCTGCTGCTGTACCTGAACTTCCGGGCGATGACCGAGACGCTGATCGTGATGCTGTCGCTGCCGTTCGCGCTGGTCGGCGGCATCTGGATGATGTGGTGGCTCGGCTTCAACCTGTCCGTTGCCGTCGCGGTCGGCTTCATCGCGCTCGCAGGCGTCGCCGCCGAGACGGGTGTCGTCATGCTGATCTACCTCGATCATGCGCTGGCCGAGGTGAAGTCCAGGTGCAGCGCCGAGGCGAGGCCACTGACGCGCCGGGATCTCCACGACGCCATCATGGTGGGCGCGGTCGAGCGCGTGCGGCCCAAGATGATGACGGTGGTTGCCATCATGGCCGGTCTGCTGCCGATCATGTGGAGCACCGGGGCCGGATCGGAGATCATGCAGCGCATTGCGGTGCCGATGATCGGCGGCATGACGTCATCGACACTGCTGACGCTGGTCGTGATCCCCGCAATTTTCGGCTTGGTGAAGGGACGGGGGCTTCCATCGGGCGAACGATCGGCTCCTGCGGATGAATGGACCGGGCGCGTTTCGCAAGCCGCCGAATAGGCCGGGCAGCGGAGCTTGCCCGGCACCGGCAGATGAGACCGCAGGAACGATGGTTACCCGGATGGGTTGATCGCTGTGTTCAACCACCCAGAGCATATTGAATGCAGTTTTGTCCCAGTCGGCTGCTCGTCCTCTGGAGCTTGCCGATCGCCATGTCTCTCAGTGGCTGCGACGCAAGGCCCGAGTGCGATTCGCCTGAGACACGGAAGGCCGTGCTCGATATCGTTTCGGACGATCATCGCAATCCGCTGGTCGAATTCGCCGCCAGGACCTCGACTGCAAAAGCGAGCCTGGAAAACAACAAGCCGCTCTACCTTCTCGGCGAGAAGATCGTGACGACCTCGTCCAGCAACGGCAAGCGGACCCTGCAATGCAGCGGCGCGATATCAGTCACCGTAGGCGATGTGAAGGCCTCGAAAGAGGTCGAGTTTGCCGTGCAAAAATCGGCCGACGGCAAACTCTCTGTGTCGGTCACGCCCTTTCAGTTTTAAGGCGTCGCGCGGGTTTGCAGGCTTACTGCCGCGCTGCGCCACTGGCTCCCGGAATTTGTCCGCCGAACTTCGACAAGCCGGTACCGCTGAGGCTTGTCGGGCCACCGGCCGTTCCGTTCGGGTCGGTCCTCGCCGCCGTCCGGCCGGGGCCGTGCATCATGTTCATCGAATTGAACCAGCCGTGATGGTGGTGGCGTTTGGCGCTGTGGGCCGAGGCATAGCTCGTCGAGCAAGCCAGCAAGATCGCTAAAGTCAGGGTTGTTGTTTTCATCGGCGTTTCCTCCAGTTGAGGAAACTGCGCGGGCAGGCGACTGTTCCTTGGTGAGTGCAGCACCGCTTCGCGATAGAATCTGCGATGTCGGTTGTCCACACCCACGACACGCAGTGTCAAATTGCGGATCGGACCCACTAGCCATCGATAATTTGCCAACGCTGTCGGGCACAGCTTTGGTGACGGCATGGGCACCAAATCGCGGGAAGTCATCTGGAGCGGCCGGATCATGGGGGCGGAGATTTCCGCCAGGCACGCCCGCGAAGAAGCCAGGAAGGCCGTCCGTGAAGCCGATCGGGCCGAGGCCGAAGCCTGGTCGGTCCGCATGGAAGGCTACGGTGGCCCCTCGCAGCCGTCCCCGACGATCGCTCAATGTCTCAACGGCGGCATGGGCTGGCTCGAGGTCGAATGCAACAGGTGCAAGGCGCGTGCGAGCCTGCCGCTCGATGCGATCCGCCGTCCGCGCGATACGCCGATCTGGAAGCTGGAAGCGTCGCTCAAGTGCCGGTCATGCCGAAAGGGGCGTTCCGCACCGCCCGTCCACATGATCAAGCTGACCGCGACGCAAAGCATCACGCCGTACAAATGGGTGCATCCGACTGAGGATCGCTAGGGCACGATCCGGACCCGATTGGAACCCGGCTCGCGTTCGCCGAAGGCAAGTTGCCGTGCAATCGACGTCGTTCCATCCGATCGGCGAAATCTCGTGACGTGCCTCCGATGACTTCTGCATTCCCGGACATGAGCAGATTGACAGTTCGGCCATCTGGGCTTTAATTCGCCGCTACGGGGATGTGCGATCTCCCCGTGAGGCGACATGCCAAAGTATCGCGTCCTTAACCACCAAGGGCGCAACATGTCAGCATCATACATTTCTTCCGACAGATTATCTGGACTGATCGGCACGGCGAATGCGCCGGCGCTTATCGATGCACGCATTGACGGGGACGTCTCAGCCGATTCCCGGCTGTGGGGCGCTCGCGCCGAAGCTGCTTCAAGACTTGGGAGCACATCAATGAGAAGCACACTCTTCGCGTTCATCGGTCTCGGCGCCAGCCTCCTTGGCTCGGTCTCGGCGGCTCGAGCGCAGAACGTCGACTGGCAGAAGGTTGACGAGACGCTGGGCCGCAAGCCCGCCGTCTCGGATGACGTCCACCGCTACGGCTTTCCCCGCAGTGATCTCTCCGTGACGTTGGACGGCGTGACGATCAAGCCGGCGCTGGCGCTCGGCGGCTGGGTCGCGTTCAAACCTGCACACGGCGGCGCCATGGTCATGGGCGACCTCGTGCTGCTCGAAACCGAGATCAATCCCGTGATGGCGAAGATGATCGCGAACGGCCTCGAGATCACCGCCATCCACAATCATCTGCTGCGCGCGAGTCCGGCGACGTTCTACATGCATGTTGCCGGGCACGGGGACCCGGTCAAGCTCGCCTCTGCGATCCACGATGCACTTGCCGAAAGCAAGACTCCGTTGACTGTCGCAGCGCCGGCGAGCCCGCCGCCGGCCGTGGACCTCGACACCGCGAAGCTCGACCAGATCATCGGCGTCAAAGGCCAGGCCAACGGAGGCGTCTACCAATTCAACGTGAAGCGACGTGATCCAATCACGCAGGACGGCATGGCATTGACCCCCGTCGCTCCAATGGGCGTTGCGATCGGAATCAACTTCCAGCCGACCGGGGGCGGGAAGGCGGCCATCACGGGCGACTTCGTCCTGACGGGTGACGAGGTCAACCCTGTCATTCTGGCGCTGCGCACGCACGGCATCGAGGTGACCGCGCTGCACAGCCACATGCTGGATGAGCAGCCGCGACTTTTCTTCATGCACTTCTGGGCGAACGACGACGCCGTCAAGCTCGCCGAAGGCTTGCGCGCGGCCCTGGACAAGACTGCCAGCACGAAGAGTTGAGCCAAAGATTGCGGGGACCCGCGACCTCCCCATCAGATGGATATCCATCCAAGTGCTCGCCTGCATTGTTCTTGGGGAGACGACCCATGGATGGACCTGTCTTCGCTCTCTTCGCACTTGCCGCGCTCGCCGGCGGCTTCGTCAGCGGCTTTTCCGGATTCGCCATGGGCCTCGTGGTGTCGGGCGTATGGCTGCACATCATCACGCCGATGCAGACCGCTACCTTGATCGCAGGCTACGGCTTGCTCACGCAGGGCTACGGCATCTTCAAGCTGCGACATCTCCTCGACCTTCGGAAGGCCTGGCCGCTCGCGCTCGGAACCGTCATCGGCATCCCGATCGGCGTCAGCATTCTCGCTTACCTGAACCCCAGCTACCTCCGATTCGGTGTGGGGCTCCTGCTGGTGCTCTACGCAGTCTATGGCCTGACGAAGCCCGTATTCGCTCCGGTGAAGATCGGAGTCGGGGCCGATATCGCCATTGGCGTCTCCAACGGCTTGCTTGGCGGCCTGACGGGGCTCGGCGGCGTGATCTCGACGATTTCCTGCCAATGGCGCGGCTGGCCCAAGGACGTGCAGCGCGCGGTGTTTCAGCCAGTGCTGTTCGTGGCGTTCGTTGTCATCTCGAGCTCTCAGGCCGTAGCCGGCACCATTACGAAGGAAACGCTGACGCTGTACGCATCAGGCATTCCCTTCATGGTCGCGGGCCTTTGGTCCGGCTTCAAACTCTTCGGCAAGATCAACGACGAGACCTTCCGCAACACGGTGCTGGCTCTCTTGCTGCTCGCGGGATTGTCACTGGTGGCGTCAGTGGTGCAACTCGCCCTCCGATAATGCCGGTCGACCGGCCCGAAGAGCGTTGGGGACGGTGAGTTGCGCTATCGCGCTTCGACCACCTCGCCATCCTCCTTTACGAACCTGCCGACCGGATTGTCGAGGAGATCGGCGACGGCCTCGGAAGGGCGGCACAAGCGCGTGCCCTTCGAGGTCACGACGATCGGGCGGTTGATGAGAATGGGATGCGCGAGCATCTGATCGATCAACTGGTCGTCCGTCCATTTGGGATCGGCGAGGCCCAGCTCCTTGTACGGCGTGCCTTTCTCGCGCAGCAATGCGCGAACCGGAATGCCCATCGCAGCGATCAGTTGCTTGAGCGTTTCGCGCGACGGCGGGGTCTCGAGATATTCGATGACAGTGGGCTCCGCGCCGCTCTGCCGGATCATCGCCAGCGTGTTGCGCGAGGTGCCGCAGTCGGGGTTGTGGTAGATCGTCACGCTCATCGGGTGGTCTCCGCAATTTGTACGGGGCCGCGGGCCCTGGAGTGCCCGAGCAGCCAGTTCATCAACAGCATGCCGGCGAATGCTCCGCAGAGCTCCGCAAGAATGAATCCGGGCAGGTCGGTCGGACGAATGCCGGAGAACGTGTTTGTCAGCGACCGCGCGATGGCCACCGCCGGATTTGCAAACGACGTGGAGGCCGTGAACCAGTAGGCTGCCGTGATGTAGAGGCCCACCAGCCAGGGAACCGCGGTCCGCTGAAATCGGATGCCGGCCAGGATCGTCGCGACCAGACCGAAGGCGGCGACCGCTTCGGCGAACCATTGCGGCCCTCCCGTTCGAACCTTCGTCGAGAAATCGAGCAGGGGAAGTCCGAACATCAGATGCGCGGCCATCGTTCCCGCGATGCCACCGGCGATCTGCGCGACCACGTAGAGCACGGCCTCGTTTGCCGGAAGCTCGCGCTTGCCGGCGAAGACGAGGGTCACAGCGGGATTGAAATGCGCGCCGGAGATCGGACCGAGCACGGTGATCAGGACGACCAGAATGGCTCCGGTCGGCAAGGTATTGCACAGAAGCGCAAGGGCGACATCCTTGGTCAGGGTCTCGGCCATGATGCCGGAGCCGACGACGGTGGCGACGAGAATCCCGGTGCCGAGCGCTTCGGCCGCGAGGCGTCGCGAGAGGTCGAAATTGTCCATCAGCCGGCCTTCGGCGTTGAATGTGTGGCGCCCCCGGAGCGTCCGATCTCCTTGCGAAGGATCGACTCGGCGAGGATCGAGCGCGCCGAATTGCCGGTGCACAGGAACAAAACATTGTACATCTGGTCAGGCACGGCTTCGCTCCTTTCGCTTTGGCGAGCAGCAGGCTTGAAGGCTCTCGACGACCGGTTCGCAGATCTCCGGCCGGCCGCCGCAGCAATCCCGAAGCAGGAAAACCGCAACGTCCCTGAACTCCGCAAGGTTGGCGCGATAGACGATTGAACGGCTGTGTCGCTCGGAGGTCACCAGACGCGCGCGAGTCAGAATCGACAGATGAGCCGAAAGCGTATTCGCCGGGACTTCCAGCAGGCGTGCGAGGTCGCCGGCCGCAAGGCCGTCGGGCTCGTGTCGGACCAGCGTCCGGAACGCCTCCAGACGGGTCGATTGTGACAGGGCGGCGAGCGCGAGGACTGCTTCTTCTGTTTCCATATATCCAGATTTATAGAAATGATGATGAAGCGTCAATTGAATTTCCGAACTGGGCGCGTCTAGAATGCGTCGTGGCT
>NZ_JCAMOP010000064.1:0-32662 GCF_059512345.1 Bradyrhizobium sp. Unk1 | reverse complement strand
CCTCCCTTAAGTGGTGCTCAACAACTCCACTTTGGCACATCGATGCCGTCGGGCGGGGCGTCCACCCCATCATAAATTCGTCGCGACGGCGATCCATCAACCTCTATCGATCATCCAACGGTTTACCGCTTGGTGGAAGTTAAGAGGGCCCGGAACGGTCATATGCGTCTTAACGTACGTGAAACCCGCCTTTTGGAGCGTGCGGTTCGGAGCCACATTGAACGCATTGGGTTCACAGAAGAGTTGCTTCAACTCGAGAACCTGGAAGTAGAGTTCGACGGTCTTTCGGACACACTCTACGCCAATCCCCTGCTTACGCAGCGAGGGATCCGTGATGTGCAAATGCATACTTGCGTGCTGGCCAATCCGGATCTTGTCAGCGGTCGAGAACCCCAAGAACCTATCGTCGGAGAGCCAGCTTACTAAAAAGCTGTTTCTTTGCTCGACAGGCCGGTCGAACATTTGCTCATAAAGTCGCTGCCATTGTATTGCCGGTGGTAGTCGTGTTGGGTCGACCCCGAGCATTTCCAAGTGCTCTGGCGTCGCTGCGTGGAAATACTCGATGATCAGTGCAGTTTCCTGCAGAGTCATCGGTCGAACGGTGATGGCCACTGGCAGCCCCTACGATCAGTGGGCGCTGTATAAATAGCAACTTAAAATAGATGGATTGCGGCCGTTTAGCAATTGGCAAGTCGCTGCCAGCAGCGCATCAGGATCGTGCTGCGCCGCGTTCGGGCATGAGAGCAACGATCTCAATTCGCCATCTCATCAAACTAACGCGTCCTCACTTCGAGCTATAGCTTCTCCGCGCGCATCAATGTGTTGGCGGCATTCGCGCGCGCCTTCGAAAGTCACGCTGCCGTTATACGTGATCGGCAATTCGTGATGTGAGAGCATTTGCATCCGCTGTCGAAACCAGCCCGGAGGAAAACTGGAGGAAATCTCCAGAATAATCACGCGCGTCTAAAGCAGCGCTTCAAGAAAGACATCCGCACCACTGCTACGCATCGAGGGGAGGGACTGGATCGATCGAAGGAATATTTGGATGTCTACTACCTCTGTTTTCTCCCCGGTTACGGGCCAGCTCACCATTTTCGGCGACAGCGCCAATAACGGCGTCGTGATCACACGCGACAAGTCGGGCCGCATACTCATCAATAACGGGCAGGTGAAGACGATCGGTGGCGATCCCACTGTGGCCAACACCAACGAGATCGACGTCTTCGGTCTGGGCGGCGACGACACGATCACCGTCAACGAATCCAACGGCCCGATGCCCGCGGTGCACATTTTCGGCGGCGACGGCAATGACAGGATCACGGGCGGATCAGGTGCCGATTTGCTGTTTGGGCAGGCCGGCGACGATACGATCAAGGGTGGCGGCGGCAACGATCTGCTGTTCGGCGGCGCGGGGAACGACACGCTGGACGGCGGCAGCGGCGACAACCAGTTGTTCGGCGAAGCCGGCAACGACCTCATGATCTGGAATCCGGGGGGCGGCACCAACCTGTTCGAGGGCGGTGACGGCAACGACACTGCGCAGGTGAACGGAAGCAATGACCCGGAGACGTTCACGATCACGGCGAACGGCACGCGCGTGCGATTCGACGGGACGGGCGCCGCGCCATTTTCGCTCGACATCGGCACGACGGAGAATCTGGTGCTGCACGCCGGCGGCGGCGACGACGTCATCACCGCAAGCAATGGACTCGCCAGCCTGATCTCGCTGACGCTCGACGGCGGCGCCGGCAACGACAGGATCACCGGCGGCGACGGCAACGATCTCCTGATCGGCGGCAGCGGCGACGACATCGTCAATGGCGGACGCGGCAACGACGTCGCGCAACTAGGAACGGGCGACGACACCTTCATCTGGAATCCCGGCGACGGCAGCGACACGGTCGAAGGCGGATCGGGCAACGACAAGCTGCTGTTCAACGGCGCCAACATCAACGAGACCATCGACATCTCGGCCAATGGCGGCCGGGTGCGCTTCACCCGCGACGTCGCCAACATCACGATGGACCTCAACAGCATCGAGCAGATCGAATTCGATGCACGCGGCGGCGCCGACAACATCACCGTCGGCGATCTCACCGGCACCGGCGTCAAGCAGGTGCTGGTCGATCTCGGAGCCGTTCCCGGCGGCACGCAAGGCGACGGTGCGGCAGACACGGTGACCGTCAACGGTACCAACGCTGGCCAGCACATCGAGGTCACGTCCGACGGGACGACCGTGACGGTGACGGGCCTGCCTGAAGTCGTGACGATCGCGAATGCAGAGGCTGCCAACGACCGGCTGGTGATCCAGGCGCTCGGCGGCAACGACGTGATCGATGCATCGCTACTTGCTGCGGCGATTGGGCTGACCATCGATGGCGGCGCAGGCAACGATACCATCACCGGCAGTCAGGGCGCCGACACCCTGATCGGCGGTGACGGAAACGACAAGGTCATCGGTGGCCGCGGCAACGACGTCGCTCTCCTCGGCGCAGGCGACGACATCTTCACGTGGAATCCCGGCGATGGTAGCGACACCGTCGAAGGTGGCGCGGGAACGGATACGCTGGTGTTCAACGGCTCCAACGTCGCCGAGAACATGTCGATCTCGGCGAATGGCGGTCGCGCGCTTCTCACCCGCGACGTCGGCGCCATCACGATGGATCTCAACGGCGTCGAGCATGTGCAGATCGCTGCCGCCGGCGGCGCCGACAACATCACCGTCAACGATCTCTCCGGCACCGGCGTCACGCAGGTGGCGATCGACCTCAGTGCCGGCCCCGGCAGCCAGAGTGGTGACGGTGCGGCAGATCGTGTGACCGTGAACGGCACCGCAGGCGATGACAACATCTCGGTCACGACCTCTGGCGGATCGATCGTCGTCAACGGCCTTGCGGCGCAGGTGACCATCGCTCACGCCGATGCCGGTGATGTCCTGACCGTCAACGGCGGAGGCGGTAACGACGTCATCAATGCCTCGTCCATCAAGGCGGGGCAGCCGTTCAGCCTCAACATCAACGGCGGCGACGGCAACGACACCATCACCGGCAGTGCCGGCAATGACATTGTGAACGGCGGCCGTGGCAACGACGTTGCCAATCTCGGCGCCGGCGACGATACCTTCGTCTGGAATCCCGGCGACGGCAGCGACATTGTCGAAGGCGGCAAGGGCACCGATACGCTGCTGTTCAATGGCGCCAACATCAACGAGAACATCAACATCTCGGCCAATGGCGGCCGGGTGCTGTTCACCCGCGATGTTGCTGCCATCGCGATGGACCTGAACGGCGTCGAGCATATCAACTTCAACGCCCTCGGTGGTGCCGACAACATCACGATCGGCGACCTCTCCGGGACCGGCGTGAATCAGGTCAACCTCGACCTCGGCGCCAATGACGGCGCCGCGGATACGGTGACGGTCAACGGAACCAGCGGCAGCGACGTCATCACGGTGACCGAGCACGACGGCATCATCACGGTGTCGGGGCTTGGCCAGGACATCAACATCACCGATGCCGGCGCGGGCGACAGGATCGTGATCAACGGGCTCGATGGCGACGACGTCATCACGGCCTCCGGTCTGCACGGCGGCATCCAGCTCGTCGCCAATGGCGGCAATGGCGATGACGTCCTCATCGGCAGCCCAGGCAACGACACGCTCGCGGGCGGCGCGGGTGATGACGTGCTGATCGGCGGCGGCGGACAGGACGTCCTCGACGGTGGCCCCGGCAACAACGTCGTCATCAACGGGGGCGGGGCGATGGCGGCCGCGATGCTGCTCAACCAGGCCATGGCGGCGAACCTTATCCCGGCAGGTGACGGTCACGGCGAGATGCCGTTGCCCGACCCGCACGCGGCGCAGAGCCAGACCCTCGCACCGCCGCAACACGCCTGACGCGAGGCTCCGGCCCGGAGAACGCCCATGATCATGAACGCGGTCTCGACCGATACGGGGTTGGACGCGCTGCTCACCCTGCTGCATTTGCAGGGTGTTGCGGCCGACCGCGACCAGCTCAGGCACCGGACCGGAACGGCTGTCTTTGGCGCAGCGGACATCATCCGCTGCGCCAAATCTCTCGGCCTCAAGGCACGAACCTATCGAACGCAGTGGAGTCGTCTGTCGGGCAGCCCGCTGCCCGCGATCGCGATGCTGCGCGACGGCAGCTTCATGGTCATCGCAAAAGCCTCCGCCGACAGGGTGCTGGTGCAATCGCCGCAGGCTCAGCGCCCGGTGCTGATGGAGCGCGACGAGCTGTGCGCGATCTGGGACGGCGGACTGATCCTGATGGCCCGGCGCGCCGGGCTATCAGACCTCGGGCGTCACTTCGATATCACCTGGTTCATCGCTGCGATCGGCAAATACCGGCGGCTGTTCGGCGAGGTGCTCGCCGCCTCGTTCTTCCTCCAGCTCTTCGCGCTGGTCTCGCCGCTGTTCTTCCAGGTCGTCATCGACAAGGTGCTGGTGCACCGTTCGCTGTCCACGCTCGACGTGCTCGTCATCGGCCTGGTCGTCGTCTCCCTGTTCGACACGGTGCTGGGTATCCTGCGCAATTATCTGTTTGCGCACACCACCAACCGCATCGACGTCGAGCTTGGGGCGCGGTTGTTCCATCACCTTCTGGCATTGCCGATGGCCTGGTTTCAGGCGCGGCGCGTCGGCGATTCCGTGGCGCGGGTTCGCGAGCTCGAGAACATCCGCAACTTCATCACCTCATCGTCGCTGACGCTTCTCATCGACCTGTTCTTCACGTCAGTATTCCTAGCGGTGATGTTCGCCTATTCGCCGCTGATGAGCTGCATCGTGCTGGCATCGTTCCCGTTCTACATCGCGATCTCGGCGGTGGCGACGCCGCTGTTTCGCCGCAGGCTGGACGAGAAATTCCGCCGCGGCGCCGAGAACCAGGCCTTCCTGGTCGAAAGCGTCAGCGGCATCGAGACGCTGAAGGCGATGGCGGTCGAGCCGCAGATGCAGCGCCGCTGGGAAGAGCAGCTCGCCGGCTATGTCTCGGCGAGTTTCGGCGTCACCAGCCTCGGCAACACCGCAAGCCAGCTCGTGCAGTTCGTCAGCAAGGTCGTGACCGCCGCCATTCTCTATGTCGGTGCGCGCCTCGTGATCGGCGACGCATTGACCGTCGGCGAGCTCGTGGCCTTCAACATTTTTGCGGGGCGCGTTTCGGCCCCGGTGCTGCGGCTGGCGCAGGTCTGGCAGGATTTTCATCAGGCGCGGCTCTCGATCGCGCGGCTTGGCGACATCCTCAACAGCGCCGCAGAGCCGGCTTATTCGGCCGCACGCGCCGGGCTGCCGCCGATCCGGGGCAATATTCGGTTCGAGCACGTGTCGTTCCGCTACCGGCTCGATGGGCCGGAAATCCTGCACGACGTCTCGTTCGATGTTCCGGCCGGGCAAACCGTCGGCATCGTCGGCTCCTCGGGCTCGGGCAAGAGCACGTTCGCCAAGCTGGTGCAGCGGCTCTACGTTCCTCAAGGCGGCCGCGTGCTGATCGACGGAATGGATCTGGTAATGACCGATCCGGCCTGGCTCCGCCGCCAGATCGGCGTGGTGCTCCAGGACAACATGCTGTTCAACCGCTCGGTGCGCGACAACATCGCGCTGGCCGATCCGACCCTGCCGATGGATCGCATCATGGACGCGGCAAAACTCGCGGGCGCGCATGATTTCATTCTGGAGCTTCCCGAAGGCTACGACACTGTCGTCGGCGAGCGCGGCTCGACGCTCTCGGGCGGGCAGCGCCAGCGCATCGCGATCGCCCGCGCATTGGTGACCAATCCCCGCATCCTGATCTTCGATGAAGCGACCAGCGCGCTCGATTATGAAAGCGAGCGGATCATCCATGAGAACATGAAGGAGATCGCCAGGGGCCGCACCGTCCTGATCATCGCGCATCGTCTGTCCACCGTTCGCGGTGCCGATCGCATCTTCACGCTGGAGCGCGGCCGTCTGGTCGAGGACGGCACGCATGACGCGTTGATCAAGACCGGCGGCCGATACGCGGCCCTGCATCGTCTCCAGGGAGGAATCTATGAGGTCGGCTAGCGCGGTGCCGGCCCCGCGGCCGGAGCAGACCGTCGTTCCCTTCCGGAACGCGAAGGGGCGGCGCACGGAAGAGATCGCCTTCCTGCCCGCGGCGCTGGAGATTGCCGAGGCACCGCCGTCACCGATCGGCCGGGCCATCGCGATGGCCCTGATGCTGCTTGTCTGTGCGGCACTCGCGTGGTCGGCATGGGGCACGATCGACATCGTGGCGTCCGCAACCGGGAAGGTGGTGTCGAGCGGGCGAAGCAAGGTGGTCCAGCCGTTCGAGACCGGGGTGGTGCGCGCCATCCACGTGCAGGACGGGCAGGCGGTCAAATCGGGCGACGTACTGATCGAACTCGATCCGACCGTGAACGCCGCAGAGCGCGATCGCCTGCAGGACGATCTCATGGCCGAACGGTTGAATGTTGCGCGCCTCCGCGCTGCGCTCGCAAGCGGCGAAGGCGCCTTCGCCGATCTCGTCGTGCCAGGAGACGCCGACCCCGCACTGGTCGCGACGCAGCGGCAGCTTCTCGTAAGTCAGGTCGGCGAGCATCGCGCCAAATTGGCTGCGCTGTCGCGCCAGGAGGCGCAGAAGGAGGCCGAGCACCAGACCATCGCGGCGACGATCCACAAGCTGGATGCGTTGCTCCCGGTCACCCAGCAGCGCGTCGAGATCCGCAAGATTCTGATGGAGAAGGAAATCGGCTCGAAACTGACATACTACGAGACACTTCAGCTTCTGATCGAGCAGCAGGAGGAGCTTCGTGTCCAGAGCAGCCATCTGAAGGAGGCCGAGGCGGCCGTCGCCGCGATCCGGGAGACCCGCACCCAGGCCGTGGCGGAGTATCGCAAGAGCCTGTCCGACGAACTCGCCAAGAGCGTGCAGAAAGCCAACGGCGTCGCGCGCGATCTGATCAAGGCGCAGCAGCGGACCCGGCTGCAGCGGTTGACGTCGCCAGTCGACGGCGTCGTGCAGCAGCTTGCGGTCCACACCGTCGGTGGCGTGGTCACGCCCGCGCAATCGCTGCTGGTGATCGTGCCGTCAGATACGCGGCTCGAGGTCGAGGCGATGATCTCCAACCGCGACATCGGTTTCGTCGAGGCCGGGCAGGGCGCCGCCGTCAAGATCGACACCTTCAACTTCACCCGCTACGGCCTGCTGGAGGGACGGGTGCTGAGCGTCTCGCAGGACGCCATTATCCGCGACCGTTCGCCGGGAAACGACCGCGCGCTCGGGACGCAGCGCGACAGCAGCGAGCCCAACGGGCAGGAGCTGAGCTACAGCGCACGCATCTCGCTCGATCGCACGCAAATGCAGGTGGACGATCGCCTCGTCACCCTGTCGCCGGGCATGGCCGTGACGGTGGAGATCAGGACCGGCTCGCGCACCATTTTGAGCTACCTGTTATCGCCATTGCAGCGCTACCGGCACGAGATCATGCGGGAACGCTGATGTTTGCCGATTAAGCCAGGCGTTTCAACGGCTTGAGTGGTCTCGCCGACGCTCCGGCCGCAACCGCCCCGCTACTGTGCATGGGGTTGTTTTTCAGATTTTGAGTCTAGCCCGCCGCCTCGTCGAACTGCGTGCTCGCCTCCAGCCACTGTTCCTCCGCACGCGCCAGCGCGTCGGCGGCGTTGGCGCGCGCCTTCGACAGTTGCGCGGCCTGCTTGGGATCGCGCGTAAAAATGTCGGGCAGGGCGAGCGCGGTGTCGATCTTGGTGATGATCTCGCTGACGCGGGCGATCTCGCTCTCGGCTTCCGCGATGCGCTTCTTCAGCGAGCCGCGATTGTCCGATCTTGGGCGCTGCGGCTTCTCGCTCGCGGCGCTACGCTCGCGCGGGGCGAGCTCGCCGTTGCGCGCCGACAGCACCAGGCGGCGGTACTCGTCGAGGTCGCCGTCGTAATTGGTGACGGTGCGGTCGGCGACGATCCAGAGCCGGTCGGCGCAGGCCTCGATCAGATAGCGATCGTGCGAGACCATGATGACCGCGCCGGGGAATTCGTTGATCGCTTCCGCAAGTGCTGCGCGGCTGTCGATGTCGAGATGGTTGGTCGGCTCGTCCAGGATGATCATGTTCGGGCCGAAGAAGGTCGCAAGGCCCAGCAGCAGCCGCGCTTTCTCGCCACCGGACAGTTTGGCGACCTTGGTGTCGGCCGCCTTGCCGGAAAAGCCGATCGCGCCGGCGCGGGCGCGTACCTTGGCTTCGGGCGCATCACCCATCAGCTTGCGGACGTGGTCGTAGGCAGAGCCGTCCTCGTTGAGCTCGTCGAGCTGGTGCTGCGCGAAATAGGCGATCGACAGCTTGTCCGCGCGCGTCACCCTGCCCGAGAACGGCGCCAGCCGTCCGGCGAGCAGTTTTACAAGTGTCGATTTGCCGTTGCCGTTGGCACCCAACAGCGCGATGCGGTCGTCATTGTCGATGCGCAGCGTAACGCGGCCCAGCACCGGGGCTGCCGGATCGTAGCCGACCGCGGCGTTGTCGACGGCGATGATCGGCGGCGACAGGATTTTTTCAGGGGCGGGAAAGCTGATCTCGCGCACGTCCGCGGTGACCAGCGCCGTGATCGGCTTCAGCCGCTCCAGCATTTTCACGCGGGACTGCGCCTGGCGCGCTTTCGAGGCCTTGGCCTTGAAGCGGTCGACGAAGGCCTGCAGGCGCGCGCGTTCGGCCTCCTGGCGCTTGACCGCCTTGGCATCGAGCAGCTCGCGCGCGGCGCGCTGCTCCTCGAAGGAGGAATAGGTGCCCTTGTAGAGCGTGAGCTTGCCGCGCTCCAGATGCAGGATCTGGTCGACCGAGCTTTCCAGAAGGTCGCGGTCATGGCTGATCACGATCACCGTGCGCGGATAATGCGCAAGGTGATCCTCGAGCCACAGCGTGCCTTCGAGGTCGAGATAGTTGGTGGGCTCGTCGAGCAGCAGGAGGTCAGGGGCGGCGAACAGCGTGGCTGCGAGTGCGACGCGCATGCGCCAGCCGCCGGAGAATTCGGCGCAGGGGCGAAGCTGGTCGGTGGCGGAGAAGCCGAGGCCGGAGAGGATCGCAGCCGCACGGCTCGGCGCCGAATGGGCGTCGATGTCGACCAGCCGGGTCTGGATCTCGGCGATCCGGTGCGGGTCGGTCGCGCTCTCCGCTTCGTGCAGCAGCGCGTCGCGTTCGAGGTCGGCCTTGAGCACGACGGAGATCAGGCTTTCGGGGCCGTTCGGGGCTTCCTGCGCGAGGCTGCCGACGCGCCAGCGTGGCGGCAGGGTGACCGTGCCGTGCTCGGCCGAAAGCTCGCCGCGGATCACTTTGAACAGGGTCGACTTGCCGGTGCCGTTGCGCCCGACCATGCCGACGCGCGCGCCGGGCGTGATCTGCACGGAACTCTGGTCAATCAGAAGGCGTCCGGCAAGGCGGATGGAGAGGTCGGTGATAGCAAGCATGCGGCCTTGTCACCGCAAGGCGCGTCGAACGCAACCCGTTTTTGCGTGAGCCTCACGTCAGTGCGAATCGCGATCGCGCTGCTTCAACTCGTCGAGGAGCTGTTCGAGATGCGTCGGGAGCCGCGGGTCGGGGCGCAGGCTCTGCTGGAGCCGTTCGCCCACGGCATCGCAAATCGAGCGGCTGGTGCGCCGGTCGATCTGTTCGCTGTCATTGGCAAGAAGGCCAGCCATTGTGGAGTTCCGTGTTCTCAAATTGATGACACGGTACCAAGTCCTTGGCCCCCAAATGGTTTCGCCACGCGCGGAGATTGCCCGGCACTCTGGTAAAAATTGCATGAGGCCGGGCAACATCCGCCCAAATACAAAGCCCCAGCGCAGGGGAACGCCGGGGCTTCGCTTGGAAGGTACCTGGGGGGCTTAGGTACCTCAGAAAGGTGCTGTCGGGCTCAGTAGCAGCGGTTGATCAGCCGCCAGCGGGGTCCCCAGGGGGTCGGGACCAGCCGGCGCACGTAGCAGCCGCCATAACCGTAGGAGACGGGGCCGCCGGCATAGAAGCGCGGTCCACCCCAGCCGTGATGCCAGCCACCGCCGCCGCCGTGCCAGCCCCAGCCGCCGTGCCAGTGAGCGGAGGCGGAGGTCGGCGCCAGCGCGGCACCCAGCGCAACCGCGGCGACAGCGGCAAGCGAAATTTTCCTCAACATGGTGATCTCCTAAAGACTGCCGGCGCGGGGCTATCGCGTCGATGAAAGGCCGCCGAAACGGTCCGCCTCATGATCGGGCTTTCGGTTTCGATAGGCCCGACCTTACGCCGGCGAAGCTGAACCGAACCCTGACGGGGGTTTCAGATTGGGTTCATCTGCATGAAATTGTTGTAATCCATGCTGGAATCCCGGGGCGGGCCCTGCGGCGAAGCGCCTGTGAGGCCGTTCTTGCGGTCGCTTGCCGTCCGGCGATGGCGCCGATATAAGCCCGGCAACTCGGAAACCACCGCTTTCTTCTCAAGGACAAGATTATGGCCATCGAACGCACTTTCTCGATCATCAAGCCCGATGCGACCGCGCGTAACCTGACCGGTGCGGTCAACGCCGTGATCGAGAAGGCGGGCCTGCGCATCGTCGCGCAGAAGCGCATCCGCATGACCAAGGAACAGGCCGAGACCTTCTATGCCGTCCACAAGGCGCGCCCCTTCTTCGGCGAACTCGTCGAGTTCATGACCTCGGGCCCCGTGGTGGTCCAGGTGCTGGAAGCCGAGGGCGCCATTGCCAAGTACCGCGACGCGATGGGTGCGACCGATCCGTCCAAGGCCGCCGATGGCACCATCCGCAAGCTCTACGCAAAGTCGATCGGCGAGAATTCCGCTCACGGCTCGGATGCGCCGGAGACCGCTGCGATCGAAATCGCGCAGTTCTTCTCGGGCAACGAGATCGTCGGCTGATCAGCCGATAGGTTAATGTCGACGGGGCGAAAGGACGTATTGTGAACTGGCTCTGGCAGATCTTCGATCCCGCTACGATCGGGGCATTCTTCACCCAGTTTCGCAACGAGATGGCCGAACCGACCTTCTGGATTGCGGTCGGCAAGATCATCTGGATCAACATCCTGCTCTCCGGCGACAACGCGCTGGTGATTGCGCTCGCCTGCCGCGGCCTCAAGCCGCGGCACCGGCTGTGGGGCATGATCTTCGGCGCCGGCGCAGCCGTGCTGCTGCGGATCATCTTCACCGGCATCGTTGCGAGCCTGATGGAGCTGCCTTACCTTAAGCTCGTCGGCGGTCTCGCGCTGATCGTGATCGCGGCGAAGCTCCTGGTGCCGGAGAACGAGGACGAGGAGGGCGTCGAGTCCGCCTCGCATCTGTGGCAGGCGGTGCAGATCGTCGTCGTCGCCGACATCGTCATGAGCCTCGACAACGTCATTGCGGTAGCCGCCGCCGCCAATGGCAGCGTGCCGCTGCTGATCCTCGGTCTCGCCATCAGCGTGCCGCTGATCGTTGCCGGTGCGGCCCTGATCATGGCGCTGCTGGCAAAGCTGCCGGTCCTGGTCTGGGCGGGTGCTGCGCTGCTCGGCTGGATCTCGGGCGAGGTGATCGCGACCGATCCCGGCATCGCACCGAAGCTGCACACGCTGTTCGACGGCCCGCTCGGTGCCTCGCTGGACAGCATGCTCGGCGCACTTCGCATTCCGCCGCAATTCACCCATGGCGGCGGAGGCGGCGAATATCTCTGCGCAGCTCTCGGCGTCGTCGTCGTGCTGGTCGTCGGCTCCATCTGGCGCCGGCGCAGCCTGAGCGCGGCCGCGCTGGAATCCTCCGAGCGCCACGCCAAGGCCTCGGCGGAGTAATCTCTACGGCATGATCTGGTTTTGCTTGCCTCTTCCCGGCGGGGAGAGGTTTTGCGCGTGATCATTTCGACAGGTTGCGACGCCCGCCGTCCCCACTGAACCGGTCATCATAGCTCCGCACGTCGGCGAGCACTGCCGCCCCATGGCGGGCGGGCGCGTCAGGTGGTCACGCACGGTGCGGTCCGGCACTTCGTGGAGTGACCCACAGCGCTCTCAACCTCAGCGCGATTTAGACTTTGACTTATTATAAACTACTGAAAATAAAGGCGTTTTTATTGACTCGGCGGCTTCTGCCGCGGCAGGTCGCTCCGGTATTTATTCCTGTCAAACCGGAAGCTGTTGAGAGATGTCTTCGAGAGCCACCTGCCGTCCTGTTGCTATTCTTGCCGCTACCGTCAAATCACATCCGAAGTTCTCCAGACCGACGGCTTTCGCGGCCTCTCTGGTCTCCATCGCCTTGTTCGGCGACGGCTTCCTTCACCGCACCAGCGCGCAAAGTGCAGCACCGGAGACGGCGACAGCCCTGCCGGCGGTGACCGTCACTGCCGACGTGCCGAAGCAGCGTGCACGCCCGCGTTTGAATCCAAGTCGAAGGGCGGGCCGTCAAAGCGCGCCCGCGAATGAGCGGGCCAGGATGCAGGCGGAAGCGAACCCCGCTGCCGCGAGGCCGGGCGCACTCCCGCCCTCCTACTCAGGTGGGCAGGTCGCCCGCGGCGGCCAGATCGGCTTGCTGGGCAACAAGGATTTCATGGACACGCCGTTCAATATCACCAGTTACACGGCGAAGAAGATCGAAGATCAGCAGGCCAGCACGATAGCCGACGTCGTCAGCAACGACCCTTCGGTCCGGTTCACCGGTCAGACCGGCGGCATTCTCGACTCCTTCTTCATCCGCGGCTTTCCGATCGGCGAGGGGAATGTCGGAGAAATTGCCTTCAACGGTGTCTATGGCGTTGCACCGAACTACCGTGTCTTCACCGACTACGTCGAACGGATCGAGATCATCAAGGGCCCGACCGCGCTGCTTTACGGGATGGCCCCGAACAGCAGCGTCGGAGGCACCATCAATATCGTCCCGAAGCGTGCCTCTGATGTCGATCTCACACGGGTTACGACCGACTATGCGACGAACACCCAGCTCGGCACGCATCTCGACGTCAGCCGACGGTTCGGCGAGAACCGCGAATTCGGAATCCGCGTCAATGGCAGCTATCACAATGGCGACACGCCGCTGGACAACCAGAACCGGGAGGCGCATGTCGGCGCCGCGGCGTTCGATTATCGCGGTGAGAAATTCAGAGCTTCGCTCGACTTCATCGATCAGGAAGAAAAGTTCGACGCGCCCACGAGACCGTTTCTGGTCGCAACGGGCGTAGCTGTCCCGACCGCGCCGGTCGGGAGGCGCAATGTCACGCAGGCCTGGGAATGGGCCAAGGTTCATGACAACTCGCTGCTGGCGCGCGCCGAATACGATGTGACGGAGTCCGTGACGGTGTTCGCCGACGGCGGTGGCGGCAGGACCCAGGTCGATCGCTTGTTCGGCACGCCGACGATCCTGAACGCGGCCGGCAACACCACGTCGACACCGGGACGCTTCAAATTCGATATCGACAGGAATGTCGCCGACGCCGGTGTGCGCGCCCGGTTTGAAACCGGCGCGATCAGTCACGCAGTGAGTTTCCAGGGCAGCTACTACACGGATCAGACCTCACGGGGCTCCGTGTCCGGGATGCCGGTTCTGTCCAACATCTATGCGCCGATCGCCCGTCCTGAGCAGTTCGTTGCTGCGCCCGCGGCTGTTCCGAAGCTTTCGGATACCGAATTGAGCGGCCTGGCGCTGGCTGACACTTTGTCGGTTTTTCAGGAACGTCTTCAGCTGACCGTCGGCGTGCGCCAGCAGGGCGTCAAGTCCAACAACTTCAACACCACCACGGGAGCGGTCACGTCCTCCTATGACCAGACGGCGCTCACGCCGATGGTCGGCCTCGTCGTCAAGCCCTGGAGCAACGTTTCGTTGTACACCAACTACATCGAAGGGCTCAGCAAAGGCGATATCGCACCGACGACCGCGAGCAATCAGGGGGAAGTTCTTGCGCCTTACTTCAGCAAGCAGCACGAGGCAGGCGTCAAGGTCGACTTCGGAATGCTGGCCACCACGATCAGCGTGTTCCAAATCACCAAGCCGTCGGGACAGTTGGGTGTCGACAAGGTCTTCCGCGCCGACGCCGAACAGCGCAATCGCGGCCTGGAGTTCACCCTGTTCGGAGAGGTGCAGCCCGGCCTACGAGTCCTTGGCGGCGTGACGTTGATCGATGCGGAGCTGACAAAGACAAGCACGCCAACCAATCTCGGCAAGACGCCGATCGGTGTGCCTCAGGTGCAGGCAAACCTGTCCGCCGAATGGG
The DNA here is from genome assembly GCF_059512345.1 of Bradyrhizobium sp. Unk1. NCBI lineage: Bacteria > Pseudomonadati > Pseudomonadota > Alphaproteobacteria > Hyphomicrobiales > Nitrobacteraceae > Bradyrhizobium > Bradyrhizobium sp. Unk1. The sequence goes on along the minus strand of NZ_JCAMOP010000064.1, from coordinate 18,461 downwards.
ACACCCCGTTCGCACCCGGACTGACGCTGGTCGCAAACACCATCTATACGGGACACCAATATCTGGATGCAGCGAACACGCAGGTCGTTCCGGCCTGGACGAGGCTCGACCTGGGTGCCCGCTACAACACGCGGATCAACAACCGGCCGGTGACGCTGCGAGCCCTGGTTCAGAACGTGTTTGATACCAATTACTGGGCTGGCGTGGCGAGCTTCTCCGCATTGTCGCAGGGTGCATCGCGAACCCTGCTGTTGTCGATGTCGACGGATTTCTGAGGCGGGTCGGCTTTGACGCGCGCAATGGCGATGTTGCCGGCCCCGAATCTCACCGGACGCGCACGGCGCGGGCTTCTGTGGGCTCATCGATGGCTCGGATTGCTCGGCGGCATCGTCGTGGTGCTGATCGGCCTCACGGGTAGCTTCATCGTCTTCTATCGGGAAATCGATGCCGCCCTGAACCCGGCGCTTTACACTCCCGCCGGTCGCGAACGAAAGATTACGCTGAGCGAGGTGATGCGCGCCGCCGCGACAGCGGATCCCGCGCCGATTGCCACGATCCTGGCGCCAGATCGGACCTGGCCGGTCTGGGTCGTGATACATGCGCACGAAACTGCGGCAGGCCATTACCCGAATCGTTGGACGACCATGGTCGATCCTTCGAACGGGAAGGTGCTCGGGCGGCGTGACTACATCAACGCGTTCTCCCTCAAGGTTTATCGTCTGCACTACACGCTGCTGCTCTATGAGTGGTGGGGCAGAGAGCTGGTCGGCGTTGCCGGGTTCATGCTGCTCGGCTTGGCCATGTCAGGCCTCATCCTGTGGTGGCCGAGGCCGGGTCGATTCTGGCGATCGGTGTCGGTCCGCCGGGATGTTTCGCTACTTCGATTTGTTTTCGACGTCCACGGCACGGCCGGCTTTTGGGCGCTGCTCGCGCTCACGGCGATCTCGATGACCGGCGTCGGGATCATTTTTCCCGACGTGGTGCGTCCCATCGTTGGCCTTGTGTCGCAACCGACGGCCGATCCGTCGCCGCGGATCGAAGCGCCGCCCCCCACGGGGACACCGCCGCTATCACCCGATGCGATCATGCGGAACGCGCAAGCGGTTAAGCCGGGCCTGGCGGTTGCCATGCTGAGCCCGCCGACCGAAACGCGCAACACGTGGCGGGTGCAGTTCCGGGCCGCGGGTGCTGATCCCGCGGTACGTGCCCGGGGGGCGATCTGGCTCGATCCATGGAGTGGCGCGGTGGTGCACGATCGCACTTCATCCGCGATGTCGATGGGGGATCGCTATATGGCCGAACAGCTCTGGATCCATAACGGTGCGGCGTTCGGACTGATCGGACGCCTGTTGGTGTTCGCAGCCGGCTTCGCACCTCTCGCCCTGTTCATCAGCGGCGGGATCATGTGGCTCAAGAAACGTCCGGGGAGGATCAGGACCGGCTAGCTGGTCTAAAGCGCGATGAGATTGGAATGAATCGTTATCGCGCTTTAGGTTGTTGTTTGAGCATGATCTTTTCGGAAAACCGCTGCGCACTTTTCCGGATCATGCTCTAGCGCCGCACGATCGAGCCGGAGCGGCCGATCAGGCGGGCGAGGGCGCGGAAGCGACTGCCGACGCGGTCGGCGACGAGGTCGACGAGCCGGTGCTCGAACACCAGCATCAGATTGCGGCCATGGCTGCGGAAATGCGTGGCCGGCAGCACGCCCGGGCGTGCCGCCGAGATCAGATGGGCGACGCGGAACGCCGCGCCCAGCAGACGGGCGCGTTCGAGCTGGGCCGGTGTCAGCAGCTCCTGCATGGTCACCGGCGGCTGGTTCTCCTCGCTCAGGCCTGCATAGCGGTAGAACACGGACAGGCCGACGAAGGCGCGCTCGGTGTGGGTGATTGCGCCGAAATTGCCGTTGACGACCAGGCTCAGCGTCTGCTCGCCGCGATGGTCGGGATGCACGCGCCAGCCGATGTCGGAGAGCAGGCACGCGGTGTGGCGCAAGCGGCGGTCCTCCTCGGTCTCGCGCAGCTTCACCACGCGCGCGAGGCGGTCGGTCCAGGCGATCAGCTCGCGGGCGTGCTTTGCCGAACGCGACAGCAGCTGATTGAGCTCTTCCGCGGCGCAGATCAGCCCGTCCTTGTTGCGCTCGGATTCCGACAGCTTCTCGTGCAAGAGGCCCTCGCGCACGCCGAAGGTCGAGAACACGATGGACTTGGGTTTCGCCACGCGGATGATGTGCTCGAGCACCAGCGCCGCATAGGTGAGGAGCGGGCGCCTGGCATCGGCGACGATCTCGATGTCGGCCAGCATGTCGGCGGCCGCAAGCCGGCGGAGACGTCGCGAAAAGTCGAGCGCTTCAGCTGCGGAAATGGAGTAGCCGTGCATCACCTGGAGCGGATGGCCGCTCTGGATGATGTGGATGCGTGCGAGCGCGCGCCAGGTGCCGCCGACGGCGTAGAAGGTGCGGCCGCGGCCGGCGGTGAGCTGCGGCACCTCGTCGAGCTCCTCGCGCACGATACGGTCGGCGCGCTTGAGCGATTTGTGCGCGAGGTCCTGCAGCGCGAGGCCGCCGAGCGGCAGTGTCACGCCGCTCCGCACGCTGTTCTTGCGCACGTCGATCAGCTCGAGCGAGCCGCCGCCGAGATCGCCGACGATGCCGTCGGGATGATGGATGCCGGAGATCACGCCGAGCGCCGACAGCCGCGCCTCGCGCGGGCCCGACAGGATCTCGATCTTCACGGCGCAGATGCGCTCGGCTTTCGCGATGAAGTCGGGGCCGTTGGAGGCGTCGCGGCAGGCTGCGGTCGCAATCGCAAACACGCGACCGACCTGCATGACGCGGCACAGGGCCCGGAACCGCTTCAGCGAGGTCAGCGCCTTGTCGACGGCATCGGGCGCAAGCAGGCCCGTGCTCTGCACCTCGCGCCCGAGGCCGCACAGCGTCTTCTCGTTGAAGATCGGAATGAGGCTCCGCGTCAGTCCCTCGTAGACGACCAGACGGACCGAGTTGGAACCGATATCGATGACCGCGACGCTCGAGCCGCGCTTACGCGGCCGCTTCACGTCCTCGATCCCGGATCAAGATTGATGACGTTCATTACGGCGCGTGAGACGGCGCGGCGAGGATTCCTTGAGCGACTTTCCACGGCCAGATAGACTCGGATTTGTCATGAAGTAGTTGTGGACGTTGAAAGGCTCCTCGCCCTTCGCGGTCTTCATACGCGTCGACGACCCATCCGGCAACAATTGCCAGCTCTGCTCATTGTCCTTCAGATTCGCGACCATGATCTGTTCGAGAACCTGCTGATGCACCGTGGGATTTTGCAGCGGACACAGCACCTCGACGCGGCGGTCGAGGTTGCGCGGCATCATGTCGGCCGAGGAGATATACACAGCCGCTTTAGCGCTCGGCAGGCCCTGGCCCATGCCGAAGCAGTAGATTCGGCCGTGTTCCAGGAAGCGCCCGATGATCGACTTGACGCGGATGTTCTCCGACAGGCCTGGAATGCCGGGCCTGAGGCAGCATATGCCGCGCACGACGAGCTCGACCTGGACGCCGGCTTGCGAGGCCTCGTAGAGCGCGTCGATGATGTCGGGGTCGACCAGCGCATTCATCTTCATCCAGACCGCGCCGGGTCGGCCATGCCGCGCATGCGCGGTCTCGCCCTGGATGTGTTCGATGATGCGCTTGCGCAACGTCAGCGGCGACACCGCCATCTTTTCCAGATCGCTCGGCGCGGCATAACCGGTGATGAAGTTGAACACGCGCGCAGCGTCGCGGCCGATGGTCGGATCCGAGGTGAAGTACGAGAGGTCGGTGTAGATGCGTGCGGTGACGGGGTGATAATTGCCAGTGCCGGTGTGGACGTAAGTGGTGAGGCCGCCGCCCTCGCGGCGCACCACCATCGAGAGCTTCGCGTGCGTCTTCAGTTCGAGGAAGCCGTAGACGACCTGCACGCCGGCGCGTTCGAGGTCGCGGGCCCAGCGGATGTTGGCCTCCTCGTCGAAGCGCGCCTTCAGCTCGATCAGCGCGGTGACGGACTTGCCGGCTTCGGCGGCTTCCGCAAGCGCGCGTACGATCGGCGAGTTGTTGGAGGTGCGGTAGAGCGTCTGCTTGATCGCGACGACGTCGGGGTCGCGCGTGGCCTGCTGGAGGAACTGCACCACCACGTCGAATGATTCGTAGGGATGGTGGACCACGAGGTCCTTCTGCCGGATCGCGGCAAAGATGTCGCCGCCGTGCTCGCGCACGCGCTCGGGATGGCGCGGCACGTACGGGGTGAATTCGAGATCGGGCCGGTCGAGGCGGGTGAGCTGCGAGAGCTCGTTCATGGCGAGCACACCGTCGACCAGGAACACCTCGTCGTCGGCGGCCGACAGCGCGTGCTGCACGAAGTTGCGCAGCTCCTCCGGCATCTTGCCGTCGATCTCGAGCCGGATCACCGACCCGCGGCGGCGGCGCTTCAGTGCGGTCTCGAACAGGCGGACGAGGTCTTCGGCCTCTTCCTCGATTTCGAGCTCCGAGTCGCGGATGATGCGGAAGGCGCCCTGGCCGTGGAGATTGTAGCCGGGGAACAGGCGGTTGATGAACAGCCCGGTCGCCTGCTCGAGCGAGATCAGCCGCACGACCTTGCCCTCGGCCGGCAACCGGATGAAGCGGTCGATCTTGCCGGGCATACGAATCAGCGCGTTCATCTGCTTGCCGTCGGCGGCGCGCGTCAGCTGGAGCGCGATGGTGAAGCCGAGGCTCGGAATGAACGGGAAGGGGTGAGCCGGGTCGATTGCGAGCGGGGTCAGCAGCGGAAACACGTTGTTGAGGAAGTAGTCCTCGATCCAGGACCGTTCCGCCTTGGTGACGTCCTTGCCGTCGACCAGCACGATGCCGACGTCGGCCAGCGTGCCGCGCAGGTCGCGCCAGATCGCCTGCTGGTCAGAGGCAAGCTGCGAGACGGTGCGGTTGATCAGCGCGAGCTGCTCGGACGGCGTCAGGCCGTCAGGGCTGCGCTCGGCGATGCCCTCGCGGATCTGGGCCTTGATGCCGGCGACGCGGACCATGAAGAATTCGTCGAGGTTATTCGCTGAAATCGACAGGAATCGCACCCGCTCCAGCATGGGGTGGCTGGGATTGACTGCTTCCTCCAGAACGCGGCGATTGAAGTGCAGCCAGGAGAGTTCGCGATTGATGAAGCGCTCGGGGCTCGAGGCAATCGCCGGCAGGCCCTCGGTCTCCGGGGTTTTCTCTTTAATTTCAACAGCTTGCGCAGAGTCCATCAGAAGTCGATCCATCCAGTTCGCCCCAATTTGCGACTTATGCGCAAAACCGGCGGGAGCATGTGTTAGTCCGATGACGTTTCGATGACATTGATGTTCCGCCGCTGCGCCGCGTCAAGCGGCCTTGGAGCCTCGGTGGAGGGGTCAGGCGTCCCGAAGCAGCTCGGCGGCCAGGGCCCGCGTGACGGGGCGACCGAGGCGCAGGGCCTCGCTGTCGAGCAGCTCCACGGCCTCCCGCGCGGCCGCCGAAGACCGCTCCAGGCGGGTGGCGAGATAGCTGACCACGCTCTCATCCACGGCGAGCTGGCGGTCGGCACAGAACTTGACGATCAGGCCGCGGAAGAGCTGGTCGTCGGGCAGCAGCAGCGAGATCACAGGCACCGCGCGCAGCCGCGAGCGCAGGTCGCGCAGCTCGATCTCGAGCGACGCCGGTACCTCGCGGCCGGTGAAGAGCAGGTAGGCCCCATCCTCGCGGGCGAGGTTCATCAGATGAAACAGGGCCCGCTCGTCGAACTCTTTTGCCCTGAGATCCTCGACCACCAGCGCGCCGGTGGCGAGCGCGCCAGGGACGTTTTCGGCGGTCAGCCCACTGGCTGTGGTCGAGCGGGCGCCGGAAGCCTCGGCCCAGATCGCGGCGAGATGGCTCTTGCCGCTTCCTTCCGGGCCGGCCAGCCACATGATCCGGTTCGGCCATTCAGGCCAGGCATCGATGAGGGCAAGACCGGCTTCGTTGGCGGGGCCTTCGAGGAAATTATCCCGGCTGAGGCTCTCCGCGTGCGGAAGCGAGAACGCCAATTGTCGGGGATGAACGCGGCCTGCCACGCTTGCTGTGCTCCGTGCCGGCACGCCGGCTTAGTTTGAAGAGATTCGACTTCATCGAGCGGGAGTTGGCCTTTTGCGGGGCCGTATCCCGGCTCATTTGGCCTCGATCGTACTCATGTGCCGTAGCCACTCGACGAGATAGAGCGACACGGACGAGAGCGTGAAGACCGTGACGAGGCCCATCAGGATCATATCATAGGGCGACGGCTTGAAGCCGAAGGCGAGGGAGGCCAGCACCAGCGCTGCATAGGCCACCTGGGCGGCAGTGTTGAGCTTCGACACCTTCGACGGCTTCATCTCGACCGGCTTGTCGAACAGCCAGGACACGATCACGGCGGCGACGATCATGATGTCGCGCGACACCACCAGGATCACGATCCAGCGCGGGATGTCGCCCCAGATGCCGAGCGACAGGTAAATCGAGACCAGCAGGGCCTTGTCGGCGAGCGGGTCGAGCAAGGCGCCGAGCTCGCTCGTCATGTTGAAGCGCTTGGCCAGAAAGCCGTCGACCGCGTCACTGATGCCGGCGATCAGGAAGACGGCGAACGCCACCTCCATTTGGCTCGACACGATGGCCCAGACGATGATCGGGACCAGCATGATGCGGCCCAGGGTAATGATATTCGGAATACTCACGCGGCGCTTCCCGGCACCCGGTCTGACCTCGAATCCGGCCCCGGTGGAGGCTGAACCGGTTGATATCTACATAGTATAGGGCGGGGCGCCACGCTTGCCATTGCGTGTCCCCGGAATTCGACGTAACCAGCCGCAAACCCACTGGAAATCGGGCATGACCGACCGCAAAAACGGCCTCACTTACGCCGATTCAGGCGTCGATATCGACGCGGGCAACCGCTTGGTCGATCTGATCAAGCCGATGGTGCGCGCCACCGCGCGGCCCGGCGCCGACGCCGAGATCGGCGGCTTCGGTGGCCTGTTCGACCTCAAGGCGGCCGGTTTCAAGGACCCCGTCCTGGTCGCCGCGACCGACGGCGTCGGCACCAAGGTCAAGATCGCGATCGAGACCGGCCTGCATGGCGGCATCGGCATCGACCTCGTCGCCATGAGCGTCAACGACCTCGTGGTGCAGGGCGCCGAGCCGTTGTTCTTCCTCGACTATTTCGCCTGCGGCAAGCTCGACCCGGAGGCGACCGCCTCGATCGTCGCCGGTGTCGCCGAAGGCTGCCGCGAATCCGGCTGCGCCCTGATCGGGGGCGAGACCGCGGAGATGCCCGGCCTCTACAAGGACGGCGACTACGACCTCGGCGGCTTTGCCGTCGGTGCCGCCGAGCGCGGTACCTTGTTGCCGCGCAAGGACATCGCCGCGGGCGATGCCGTGATCGGCCTTGCCTCGTCGGGCGTGCATTCCAACGGCTTCTCCCTGGTGCGCAAGATCGTCGAGCAGTCCGGCCTCAGCTTCGAGGCGCCGGCGCCTTTTTCTCCCGTGATGACCCTCGGCGGCGCGCTGCTGACGCCGACGCGGCTCTACGTCAAATCCTGCCTGCGCGCGATCCGTGAGACCGGCGCGGTGAAGGGGCTCGCCCACATCACCGGCGGCGGTTTCACCGACAACATCCCGCGCGTGCTGCCAAATCATCTCGGCGTCGGCATCGACCTGGCGCGCCTGCCGGTGTTGCCGGTGTTCAAATGGCTGGCTGCCCAAGCCGGCATCGCCGAGCTCGAAATGCTGCGCACTTTCAACTGCGGCATCGGCATGATCGCGATCGTCGAGCCCGACAAGGTCGAAGAGGTCGTGCAGGTCTTCAGCGATGCCGGTGAAACGGTGGCGCAACTCGGTACCGTGATCCCGGCCGAGGGCGAGCACCGCGTCGTCTACAACGGCCACCTCGACCTGGCGCTGTGATGACTGGCGCTGTGATGAAGCGGCGCGTCGCCATCCTGATTTCCGGCCGCGGCTCCAACATGTCCGCGCTGATCAGGGCCGCTGCTGCAGCGGAGTTTCCGGCGGAAATCTCGCTCGTCATCTCGAACAAGGCCTCCGCTCCGGGGCTCGAACGCGCCAAGGCGAGCGGCGTGAACACGCTGGTGATCGAGAGCAAGCCGTTTGGCAAGGACCGCGCCGGCTTCGAAAAGCTGCTGCAGGCCGCGCTCGATGAGCACGGCATCGAGCTGATATGTCTCGGCGGGTTCATGCGCCTGTTCACGGCCGAGTTCACCAAGTCCTGGTACGGACGGATGCTCAACATCCATCCCTCGCTGTTGCCGTCGTTCCCTGGTTTGGATCCGCATGGTCAGGCTTTGCGCGCCGGCGTCAAACTGTCTGGCGCGACAGTGCATTTCGTGATCCCCGAGACGGATGCCGGCCCGATCGTGATGCAGGGCGCGGTGCCCGTCAGCGACCATGACACGGGCGCTACGCTGTCGGAGCGCATTCTCGAGGTGGAGCACCGCATCTATCCCGAGGCGCTGCGGCTGCTCGCGACCGGTAAGGTCCGGATCGAGGGCGATGTGTGCAAGACGGACGGCAGCGGACCGTCCGAGAATTTTCTAGTTGCGCCGGTGGTGCGCTGAAGCGCCATCGCACCGTGTTTCGGCTTCGCAAACAAAATCCCCCGGCAGAGCCGGGGGCATCGTCACGATCTCTCGCGCGAAGCTTTGAGAGAAATCAGGAGACCTTGAGGTTCTCCGCGGATGCTTTGCCGCGGTTCTCCACGAGGTCGTATTCAACCACCTGGTTCTCATTGAGGGTCGAGAGTCCGGCACGCTCGACGGCCGAGATATGGACGAACACGTCCTTATCGCTGCCGTTCGGCTTGATGAACCCATAGCCCTTGGTCGGGTTGAACCATTTGACGGTGCCCTTTTGCGGCATCGCTCATCTCCTCCACTAGATACAAAAAAGACGCGGCCGCAGTTTCGCGTGCCACGCCACAAACGGGCTTCCGGTAGTCTGTTCGAGTCTCAATGTCGCGAAACGCACAGCCGAGCGGCCAATTCCGATTGTGTCCGATATTGCAACATGAAAATCGCCCGTTAGCAAGCCGCGCGCGGATTTCAAGATCGCGGCGAATCTCGCTCTCTGCAATTTGCGACCTGTGGCAAGGGAACCACAATCGAGGCAATAGCCTCCGCTGTAGCGCGCCAACCGGTTGACCCTGCGTGGCAGTTCGGCACAAATCGCCGCAAGCGCGCGCCCTTCGTGTTGCATTTTTGCGCTCCGCCACTTTGCTTCGGGATTAGTCGTCATGCGCTGCGCCCTGCAGCTCTCCGGGACACGGCAGACAGTCGGGCTGAGCCGTGTCCGCCGGATCGCGGCTGCGCTCGCCATGGCGCTTGTGCTCGTCGTGATGATGTCGGCGACATCGGCCTTCGCGCAGACTCCGACGCCCACGCCGACCCCGACCCCGACACCCACGGCGTCACCGACCCCCATGCCGACCGCGACCAATTACGACCAGTCGGCCGGCAACAGTGCGCTCAATCTTGGCTCCAATTTCCTGGAGCGGCTCGGCAACCAGGCCTCCGGCGGCGTCAACCGTGCATCGCGCACCAATCCCGGTGGGGGCGGCGCCTCGGCGACCACGGAGGATCCGCGCTACCGCACCTGGTTCGAAGGCTACGGCATCTCGGTCCGGACCGATGCGCAGGGCGATTTCGTCGGCGACAAGCGCAAGACGTTTGGCGGCGTCGCCGGTTTCGGCGCGCAGGTCGCGCCGGGCGTCAATCTCGGCTTCTCCGTCGACCAGAGCCATACCGACATCGACGTGCCGCTGGCGCTCCAGTCGGCGACGCTCGACCTGACGCAAATCGGTTTCAACGGCTCGGTCGACAAGGGACCGTGGACCTGGGCGTTCGCGGTAGTGCACGGTTTCGGCAAGGTCCGTTCCAGCAGGGACACAGGCTTTGGTCTTGCGACCGCGGGTTATCGTGCCGCGATCGACGGCGGCCTGACCGAGATCAGCTACTACTGGACCAAGGACCAGATGCGCATCGTGCCCAAGGGCGCGCTCGAATATGTCCGCGCCACCAGCGCTGCGTTCCAGGAGGCCGGAGGGCTCGATCCATTGAACGTCGGCTCCACGGCACTCTCACGCGCGCGCGTGATGATCGGCGCGGAGATCGGGCGCTACTTCATCTACGACCAGAAGATCCTGGATCTGTCGGCCTACGGCAAGTTCGTCGACAATTTCTACCAGAACCTGGGATCGGTGCAGGTCAGTCTGGGAACCCAGAACATCGTCGTTCCCGGCATCGGGGAGAGCCGTTACGGCATGGATGCCGGCGCCTCGGCCTCGCTCAGTCTCACCAGCGTCGCGCGGCTCTACATCAACTATGACGGCAAGTTCCGCAACGAATTGACGTCGCACCAGGGCACGGTCGGCTTCGAATACAGATGGTGAGGCGAAGCGCGCGCTGCGTCTAAGTCGGCGTTGCCGCGACATAACCCGTTAGCCCAAAACCCTCGCGCGCGGCCGTCATCATCGGCACCAGCGCACTCGGATGGATGAACTCGTCGCGGAAGCAGGGATGGGTCTTGGCGTCGAAGATCTTCTTCAGCCAGTCGACCACGATCTTGTGGCGCTCGGAGTCGCGGAATTCCTTGTGATAGGTGAGCCAGAGATCGGCGTGGTGGCTGACGCCCAGATCGACGGCAACGAGCGGTGCGCCGAGCGCGATCGACACGGTCGGCAGGAAGCCGATGCCGGCGCCGCGCTCCACCGCATAGAGCACGCCGACCGAGGAGTTGGTCTTGATCCCGACGATGCCCTCGAGCGACTTCAGTCCAAGCACGCGCGCGTAGGCGCCGTCGTCGACCTGCGGCGCGCTCTGCTTGATGATGCGATGGTTCTTCAACTCGGCGAGGGACGCCGGCACACCGTAGAGGTTCTCGTATTCCCTGGAGACGAAGGGATAGATGTGCAGGCGGCCGAGCTTGGCGACGATCAGGTCGGGATTGGTCGGCGGCTCGAGCTGGATCGCGATGTCGGATTCAAGCCGGGCGACGTCGGCCTGCTCCATCGCGCAGCGCAGATCGACGGTGATCTTGCGATAGGTCTTCTGAAAATCGATCAACCGCGGCAGGATCCAGAAATTGCCGGGGCCTTCCGTCACCGCGACGCGCACGGTGCCTGACGTGTCGTTCGACGATCGCGAGGCGCGCCGGAAGACGTTGAAGGCATGACGCTCCATATGCGCGACGTCGGCGATCATCGCTGCGCCTTCATCGCTCAGCGTCAGTCCGCTCTGGTCGCGCAGGAACAGCTTGCAGTCGATGCTTTCTTCGAGCCGGTCGATCCTGCGCATCAGCGTGGTGGAGGTGAGGCCGAGTTCTTCGGCGGCGTTGCGGAAACTTTTATATTTTGCGCACGCTAAAAAGAGTTTCAAATCGTCCCAGGACGCGTCCAGGGCTTCTTCACGGTGCTGCATCAAAGCAGCACCCCGGTGCAATAACTGCTGCATACGCCAGATCCCCAACCGCTAAGCTCGTCGTCATAGCGGGGCACTAAATCCTCGAACGATAGAGGGGTGACATGAGTATGGAAAGGGGCTCCTTTGCCGCAAGGCATGATTTCGATGCCTTGCCGCTCAGTCCGGACGTCGATGTCCGATGTGCGCAATCTTCCGAAATTGCTGCACTTTCCGAAATGGCGCATCGGCTGGTGCCGGGTGTGGAGATCGGAACGGCGGAGCTTGCGCGATATTTCACGTTCGATCCTCAGAGCATCCTGACGTTCAGCCGCAAGGGCAATCTGGTCGGCGGCATGGCCTTCTTGTTCCTCAACGACCGCGGGCACGATGCGCTGCTGCTCGACGAGATCTGCCTGACCGCACCCGAAACGCGCTATCTCGCTTCCGCGAAGGAAGACGTTGCCGCGATCTACATCTGGGCGATAGCGGCGACGGGCCGAGGTATCGCTGGTCTTGGCAAGGCCGCAGCTCATCTACGTCAGGTAAGGTTTCGCGGCGCTGATTGCTATGCGCAGCCGTCAACCGTGGCCGGACGCGACATCATGAAGGCAACGGGATTTGACCCCGTCCCGAGCTTCCAGCCCGATCTCTGGTGTTACGAGCGACCCTGGCATCGGCAGCCGATGCGGATGCCGGGCGCGATCATCCAAACAAGGAGTTTTGCAGATGCACGGCACTAGGATTCCCCTCGCCAAGCCCGACTCCCGCGCCATCACCATTCGCCTCGCGCGCGATCCCAACGACCTCATGCTGGTCACCGCCATTCGCTCGGCGGTCTATCTCGCCGAGCAGGACTGTCCATTCGACGAGGAGTTCGACGGCAACGACATGGTCGCAGCCCACTTCATCGGCTACGTCGGCAACGAGCCTGCGGGTTGCCTGCGGGTACGCTTCTTCGGGGATTTCGCCAAGGTGGAGCGGCTTGCGGTGCGTCATCAATATCGGCGCTCGCGCGTCTCGTTCAAGCTGGTGCAGGCGAGCGTCGACTATGTGAAGCGCAAGGGCTTTCGCAAGATCTACGGCCAGGCGCAGGACCGGTTGGTCGATTTCTGGGCTCATTTCGGCGCCAAGCCGCTCGGTCACAACCGCAAGATCACCTTCTCGGATTTCTCCTACACGGAAATGCTGCTGGAGATCGAGCCGGGGCCGGACGCCATCACGCTGGACAGCGATCCCTATGTGATCATCCGTCCCGAGGGCGATTGGGATCGGCCCGGCGTGCTCGACGCATCGGCGGGACGGGCGGTGACCTCGCCGCTACGGGACCTCGCACTCGCCGACCACTGAAACCGGTGCAGCTCCGCGCAAGAAAATGCTGGCTTCCATTACCGATGATCCGCCGATCCTGGTCTGTACGGATCTCCAGGTCGAATATCTGACCCCCGGGCGTCGCCATGTCATTCTCGATGGCGAAGCCGCCACTGTGCGCTGCCTAGAGCTCTTGACGTTGTGGCGCACCAATCTCTGGCCGGTGATGCATCTGAAGCGCATCGCCCAGGCGGCGTGGTTCAATCCGGCATCCAGGCTGACCGATTGGATCGCGGAGGCGAAGCCGCGGCCGGGTGAAATGACATTCGAGCACCCGCTGCCGTCGGCCTACAGCTCCGCGCGGTTCGTGGATTATATGTCCAATATCCGCAATGTGCGCTGCATTCTGGTCGGCTTTTCCCTGGACGAAACCATCCTGGCCACCGCTGTTGACGGGTTTCACCGCAGCCATCGCTACCAGGTGGTCGGAGACGCCGTGGCTTGCCGGCAGCCGGGCACGGGCGATGCCGCCGCCTACAAACAGTCGGTGGTGAATGTGATCGGGAATTTTGCTACAGTCCATGCCAGCGCCGAACTGATCAGAACCAGCGGCGCCATCGCGGTCTAGGCGACCGTGGTCGGCGGATGGATGGGGTGGGACATTGTCACGGGGGGACGAGCTCAAGGAGCTGGCGAGCGATTTGTCGCGTGCCGTGGAGACGGCGCGCCGCGTCGGCTTGCCCACGACCGTTTATCTGCTCTCGATGGCGCTGGTGGAGGTGAGGGAAGCCGCTCGCACTGCCGACGAAGAGGATGACGACGGCGCGGCGTAGGGTTTCGGGCCTGCGGCGAAAACGTTTCTCTCAGGATCGGCCGATGGCGCGCATCAGGATATCGGATGCGCCATCAGCGTTGTCGCCCGCGTAGGCAACGAATTGATCGGGCCGCACCAGGATCAGCCGCGCCTCGTATTTCTCGCGGCCGCCTGATGCGGTGTCCCTGATCACCGTCAGCGGGATGCCAAGCCGCGCGGCGGTTCGCTCGAGAGCTGTAGCGGCGCCGCCGTCCGTCAGATCGATCAAGGTGAAGCCGTCGCCCAATTCCTCGAACACATTTTTGCCTGATGACAGAGGTTGCGGCGTGAGATGATGACCTGCGCGCGCCGGATAGGCGTGCGAGCCGATCGCGCTGCAGACAGCGCCAGCCGGACCAAGGACGATTGGTGACCCTTCGTAGTTCGGCTCGAAGGCGTTGACCTCGGCGCGCGCGCCGGAGTGCCGCTCGTGCCAGGCAGCCTCGAAATCCGCCCGATCGCGCGCCGGATCGTGGCGGCGGAGAAAATCGCGGTCGCGGAAGATCGGCGTCTCGATGAAATCGCGCGCGGTGGACGCAAACACCGGACGCCGCTCGGCATCGTAGCTGTCGAGCAGACCGGCGGGCGCCCAGCCTTGCAGCGTCGCGGCGAGCTTCCACGCCAGATTTACGGCGTCTTCGAAGCCGGTATTGATGCCATAGCCGCCGTAGGGCGGATGGCTGTGCGCGGCATCTCCGGCGACGAAGACGCGGCCTGCGCGGTAGCTGTCCGCGAGCGTGAAGCGAAGATCCCAGAATCCGATGTGCTCGAACTCGATGTCGAATTGTGCGCCGGCGGCATCGTGCAGCAAGCGTCGGAAATCGAAATTGTCGGCGGTGGTGTCTGCGGGAACGGGGGCATGGAAGAACCAGGTGCTGCCGAGATCGACCCGGCCAAAGAACTTCCAATAGCCCTCGAGGTCGGGATGCAACACGCTGTAGAACGACTTGCCTGGAAAGGCCTCGAGCAGTCGATGCAATTCAACGGAGCGAAACACCAGCAGCACCATCAGCCGATCGTGGTCGGAGCGGGTCTGGGTGATGCCGGCGCGTTCGCGCACGATCGATCGGCTGCCATCGCAGCCGATCACGTAGTCGGCGCGAAGGCCCTGTATCATTCCGTCGCGATTTTCGATGTCGAGTCTCACGCCTTCGCCGTCAGGCCGGACGTCCCGGCAGGTCCAGCCGTATCGCAAATCAACCGAGGGAAGCTGTGCCGCACGCTGCCGCAGCACGGCTTCGGTCGCGTATTGGGGCAGGCGTTCGTTGTCGGTGAAATAGAAGGGGCGGACGAGCTCGCGCTGCAGCCAATTGTAATTGTAGCCGCTGAGCAGCGTCCCGTAGCTGGTCATTCCGCCGATGCCGTAGTCGGGAGGAATGGTGCGGGCCGCGCGCAGCGCTGCCTCCGCGCCCCAGAAATGGAAATGCTCCATCGTCCGCTGCGTGAGGTTCTGTCCCTTGGGGATCGGCTGCGGCTGTTCGTGGCGTTCCACGACGATGGTCTTGATGCCGCGCTGGCCAAGGCCGATCGCCAGACCCATCCCGACCGGTCCGCCGCCGACGATCACGACGGGCGCATCGCCATCCGCTGAAGCCTGCCTCACAACGCTTCCCCACGATTGTCATCGCGCGACGCGCGATCGCTCGTCCTCATGAGATGCCGCACGGATTTCGTCAAGTGGAATCTCAAATAATGAGATTATTATGTTGTAGTCTCGGAGATCTGCCGGGCCGCTTCGCGGACCTCCGCGCTGATGCGATCGATCAACTCGCCCTTGGCATGTGGTCCGGCGATCGTGATGCAGAGGCTTGCGATCGGGTAGCCCGCATCGAGGATCGGCGCGGCGATCCCGATCGCGCCCGGTGTCACTTCGCCAAAGGCAACGGCGACGCCGGCGCGCCGCACGCGTTTCAGCGCTGCCAGGATTTCGTCGGACGTGTCGCCGACGCCGACGCTGCGCAGATCGGCGGCATAGCGCGTCACCAGTGGCATCACGCGTTGCTTGGGCAGAAAGGCCATGATCGAGCGCGCGATTGCGCCGCGTCCCATCGCCATCGGTCGGCCGCGCGGATAGCTGCTCACGGGATTCACGACGGAGGCGATTGAAGCCACGCACAGCATCTTTTCGCCATACCAGCGTACGACCAGGGCCGTACAGGGGTGCGCGGCCGACAGCCGCTCCAGATGCGGGGTGGCTGCTGCGATCAGCGGATCGGAACGGCGGCTGAGATAGTCCATCTCCACCACGCGCGGGCCAAGCGCGAACCGGCCGCCGCGCGTCGGCATCACGAAGCCGCTGTCCTTCAAGCTCTTCAGATAGCGATACAGCGTCGGCCTCGTGTAGCCGAGCTCCTTCATGAGCTCTTCGGGCGACCATTGCGGCCGTGCCTCGGTGAAGAGATCGAGCACGGCAAGAACCCGATCCTGACTGTTTGCTTTGACCAAGTGAGATTCGATCCCGCTTCGTGTATTTGTCCTGTTACCCGCATTCACGCCGACCGCAAAACGGCAAAATCCGAGTGGCTTGCCTTCATATCAATCTCACTATAAGAGATTTTAAGAAGAAAAATAGTGCATGAGCTGCCGGGGAGGGGTTGGGCATGGCCGTCACAGCTACGGATCAGATGGTGTCAGGCACGGTCGACGTTCCCGCCTATGTCGATCGTCAGCCGGTCGGCGCCTTCCAGATCCGGGTCCTGCTCGTCTGCGCCGCGGTGCTGTTCATCGACGGCTTCGACACCCAGGCTATCGGTTATGTCGCGCCTGCTGTCGCGCAGGAATGGAAGCTGGCACGCGGCAGCCTCGGTCCGGTGTTCAGCGCGGGGCTTCTGGGTCTCATGATCGGCGCCCTGATCTTCGGTCCGATGGCCGACAGGATCGGTCGCCGCCGCATCATCCTCGCAAGCACGCTGGTGTTCGGCATCGGGACGCTGCTCACCGTGTTCGCGGTGGATACGACCTGGCTGATCGCGTTGCGCGTTCTGACCGGTCTTGGTCTCGGCGGTGCAATGCCCAATGCGATTGCGCTGACCTCCGAGTTCAGCCCGCATCGCCGCCGCGCCACCATGGTCATGATCATGTTCGCGGGCTTTTCGATCGGTGCGGCCCTGGGCGGGCTGCTGGCGGCCGCCATGATCCCGGCTTTCGGCTGGCGCTCGGTGTTCCTCGTCGGCGGCCTCGTGCCGCTGCTGCTTCTGCCTTTCCTCTTCAAGGCGTTGCCGGAGTCGATCCGGTTCCTGGCGATGATGGGCGGCCGCGACAGCGAGGTGGCGAACCTCCTGCAAAAGGTAGCCCCGGGGGTATCCTTCGCCGGCAATGCCAAATTCGTGGTCCAGGAGCCCAAATTGTCGGGATTGCGCGTCGCGCATTTGTTTGCAGAGGGCCGCGCATCGGTGACGGTTCTGCTCTGGGTGGTGTTCTTCATGAGCCTGCTCGACCTGTATTTGCTGTCGAACTGGCTGCCTACCGTGCTGAACGATCTCGGCGTGTCGGTTTCGGGCGCGGCCGCGATTGGTGCGATGCTCCAGGTCGGCGGCGTGGTCGGCACGTTCACGCTCGGCCAGTTCATCGACCGCTTCTCGTTTCGCGCTTTGTCGCTGACCTATCTCGCGGCGGCGGTCGCAGTGGCCGCCGTCGGCATGGCCAGCCATTCGATCGTCCTGGTCACGATCGCGATCTTCGCGTCGGGATTTTGCATCGTCGGGGGACAGATCGCCTCGAACGCGCTGACGGCGACCTTCTATCCGACGGCGATCAGATCGACCGGCGTGGGCTGGGCGCTGGGCATCGGCCGCATCGGCTCGATCGTGGGGCCTCTGATCGGCGGCATGATGCTGGCCCGCGACATGGGACCGCAGCCGCTGTTTGGCGCTGCGGCCGTCCCGGCATTGATCGCCGCGGCGGCGGCCTTCGTGCTGGCACGGCGAGGCTAGCCGAGGCGATATACCCTGCCGAAGTGCCAGCGCTGCTTTCCTGCAACGCTCGTGTGCGCTTGTTGCCAGCGAAATGACGTTGCAAGTTGCGGCCTGCCGCAATAGCCAAGATGTCGACGTTTTCTTTGGACAAGCTCGTCGTTTGGACAGGTCTGCGTCATGACCTCCAATGACGCACCGTTGAGGAATCCCGCAATGTCCATGCTGCCCAATTCGCAAGAGGCCCGGGATGTGGCCTACCAGCTCCATTCCTATACCAACGCGCGCGCGCATCAGCAGGCCGGTCCGCTGGTGATCGAGCGCGGCGAGGGCCCTTACGTGTTCGATGCGTCGGGCAAGCGCTATTTCGAGGCCATGGCCGGCCTGTGGAGCGTCGGGCTCGGCTTCAACGAGAAGCGGCTGGTCGAGGCGGCGCACAAGCAGATGCAGGCGCTGCCGTTCTACCATACGTTCTCCGCCAAATCGCACGGGCCTTCGATCGACCTCGCCGAGAAGCTGGTGGCGCTCGCGCCTGTCACGATGAGCAAGGTGTTCTTCACCAATTCCGGCTCGGAGGCGAACGACACCGTCCTCAAGCTGATCGCCTATCGTTCCAATTCGCTTGGCCAGCCGCAGCGCAAGAAGATCATCAGCCGGATGCGCGCCTATCACGGCGTCACCATTGCCTCGGCAAGCCTCACCGGCCTGCCGAACAACCACCGCTCGTTCGACCTGCCGCTACCCAACATCCTGCACACGGGCTCGCCGCATTTCTACAAGGACGGCGCGCCCGGTGAGAGCGAGGAGGCGTTCGCGACGCGCCGGGCCGAGGAGCTCGACGCGCTGATCCAGAAGGAGGGCCCGGATACGATCGCGGCCTTCTTCGGCGAGCCGGTGATGGGCGCGGGCGGCGTCGTCGTGCCGCCGGCGACCTA
>NZ_JCAMOP010000063.1:0-35211 GCF_059512345.1 Bradyrhizobium sp. Unk1 | reverse complement strand
CCCGCTACGGCGCTATCTGAGGCGCGCGTCCGGGCGGCTTTGCTCTACCGAGCTACACCACCTCTGGGGGCACGACCTTTCGAACCTCGACCAAAAAGTGTCCAAGATTACGCGCGCGCAGTCATGCGAATGGTTCTGCGGATGACTCGAAATACATGCGCAGCGACTGCTTATTGGTTCGGTTGTAAGTCGGCCCAAGTTAACAAACTTCTTTAAATGCAGGTAGTCCGCTTAGCGCGCAGCAAACGATCGACGACATCATCGTGTAAGATTTGCGGGATGTAACTTGAAGCACGAAGCTGAATTCCGGCGCCCGGCCAGAAAGCCGCGCAGAAAATCCTCAAGGGAGGCGGCAGAAACGCACGGAGAAAGCAATACAGGATCTCGAGCACACACTACTTGGGTACGAGCTATTGACCCGGCCGCAAAGCCGAATGACAGCAAGCCGCTCGCTCGCTACGGCGCCCTGGAGGGCGCGCTTCGCGAGCGGCCTGCTCGGACTCGCGGCAGCTGATTCAGGAGACACTAGGGTGCGCTTCGGTAACATTGTCATCTGAGGCAAAATGAAGGGGCAGTATTCCAAAGCTCGCGACATAGCACGATTGTGGTCATGCGATTTCTCTAAGTGAGCACGACATATGTCGAATGCATGCGTGCCTGTTCCATCCTTCCTATCCTGGCACCACAGAAGCGCGCCACGAACTTGCTCCAATTTGGATTTACGGAATATCGACTTACGGATGGATGAGATCTGCTGCCCTCTCTCCGATCATAATAGACGTCGCGTTGGTATTCCCAGCGATATGACGAGGAAAGATGGAGGCGTCCGCGACCCACAAGTTTTCGGTGCCCCTCACCTTAAGAGAAGGGCTGAGAACCGCTCGATCGTCTGCTCCCATGCGGCAAGTCCCGACCGGATGAAAGAAGGGGACCGTTGCTTTGCGAATGTAGGCTTCGTCAGCTTCCCGCCCAGCCCCCGATGCTGGCGCTTCGCAAAACTTCAGGACATGAGAGCCGAATGGGGGCATAGAGCAGATCTTCCGGACCCAGTCTAGCCCGCGCATAACCCCCTCAAAGTCATCCCGATGATCGAGCAAGCGGGGAAAGATGGCAATTGGAGCGAGAGGATCGTTCGATCTGAGTTCAAGATGGCCGGTGCTTTTCGGGTGATTGATGTTCACCAGGATGGTCACCAGGTTAGCTTTCGGGACTTTCAGTTTTCCATCAGCTTTAGTCAAACCGAACGGGAAGAGATGAAATTGAAGGTCTGGCTCAGCGAGGTCAGAGCTCGATCTTAGAAACGCCAGGACCTGCGCCGTAGGCACACTCAGGAACCCCGACCTTTTAAAGGCCCACTCCGCCACGGCTAGTGCGCCCTTTATGGGATGCGATAGTCCATTGGCGGTTTCGATGTCGAGTTCAGCAAGGACATACAGTCCCGGGTGTTCCATTAAATTCCGTCCCACCTCAGGACTTTCGACGCGCGGCACGATGCCATGCTTCTTGAGGTGAGCCGGATCACCTATGCCCGAAAGCATCAATAGATGCGGGGAATTGATGGAGCCCGCGGAAAGAATAACACCCTTTCTCGCGACGAAATCGAGGTGTTGTCCGCGATGCGTGGCGGCAACGCCAGTGGCGCGCGTCTTGTCAAACAGAATGCGGCGAACAATGGTGTCATCCAAGAACTTCAGATGAGTTGCAGACAGCTTTGGCCTTACGAAGGCCTCGAAGGCCGAAAGCCGACGCCCGTTGCGCGTTGATCCCTGGTTCCAGGCAACTCCCTCGTGCGAGGCGCCGTTCAAATCCTCATTGAAGGGAATGCCAGCGGCTTGAAAGCTGTCGATAAAGTCTTGAGAGATCGGGTGACGACAACGTAAGGCTGAGACCCGTTGAGGTCCGAGCCCTCCACGAAATTGATTGTCCCTGTCCTCATCGGCCGTCTCCATTTTTCGGAAGTACGGCAGCACGTCCTTCCATCCCCATCCTCTGTTGCCTAGCGCCTCCCAAGCGTCGTAGTCCCGCGCAGCACCGCGGATGAAGATCATCCCATTTATCGCAGATGAACCTCCCGGCACCTTGCCACGAGGCCAGTCCTCGACCAGGCCGCCTCTGCTCGGATCAGGCTCTGTCTTGTAAGCCCAGTCGTACCGTCTATTCCCGATCGTATAGACGAGGGCGCCCGGAACGTGAGACAGATTGAAACGCTCCTTCTTTCCGGCTTCCAGCAACAGGACCGATTGTTTTCGCTCGACCAAGCGCGCCACCAGCGGACATCCCGCACTTCCGGATCCTACGACAATGTAGTCAAACTCCATGCTGTTCACTCTCCAAATAGGAGCACCATTGGATGGTCGCGCGACCCTACAAAGTCATTAATGGTGCGGATCTATTTCCGTCAGATGGCAGGCAGCCGCTTCATCCCGTCCGCGTGCCGCGAGCGGCGGATCATCAAAGGCGCACTTATCGAGCGCGAACGGGCAGCGGCTTCTAAAACTGCAGCCTGCAGAGATGTGGATTGGGTTGGGCGGCTCTCCTTCCAGGAGGTAGGTCAAAGCCTTGAAAGGACGCTCCTCAACCGTCGGTACCGCGCTCAGGAGCGCGCGGGTGTAGGGATGTCTCGGCTTGATGAATGTGGTCCGATTGTCAGCCAGTTCCACCACGCGCCCGAGATACATCACGGCGATGCGATTGCAGGCTTGTCGCACCATCCCCAAGTCGTGTGAAATGAATATGTAGGTCATTCCGCGCTGGTCCTGAAGCCGTTGAAAAAGGTCGAGAAGCTTGCGCTGCTCGACCTGGTCGAGCGCCGATAGCGTCTCATCAAGAATGAGTAACTCGGGATCGAGGACGAGCGCCCGGCCGATACTCACACGTTGACGCTGCCCGGCGCTCAATCCGACCGGAAGTTTGCCGAACAAGTCGAGAGACAGTCCAACTTCCTGCATGGTCGCCGCGACGCGATCGCGGATTTGGGAACGCGACATCCCTCCATGGACGTAGAGGGGTTCGGCTATGGTTCGCCCGATCGAAAGATGAGGCGGAATGGAGCTAAACGGATCCTGCAGGAGTAGCTGGAATCTCCTGCGGAGCGTCAATAGGCGCTTGGCTTTCATTGGCGCGATATCTTCGCCCATGAACAATATCTGTCCTGAATCGGGGACCTCCAGACGGCTCAGGAGACGCGAAAGCGTTGATTTCCCGCATCCCGATTCGCCGACGATCGCCAAATTGTCACCCCGTCGAACATCGAACGAAGCGTCCCGCACCGCGTGCACGAATTGGTTTGCAAAGAGCTTGTTTCTATCCTTCGTCGGATAAACCCGGCTGACGTTTCGCACCGACAGAATGACGTCCTTGGCGGCAGGTGACGGCTCATCTGCAACGGCCTCAGTCGAGCTCTGCCATATGCGGGGGATGTCAGCTATCAGCTGCTTTGTATAGGCATGTTGCGGAGCCGCGAGCAATTGCTGAACGCTTTGAGTCTCGACGACGCGACCGCCTGCGAGAACAAGAACTCGGTGCGCGATTTCGTTGATGACCCCAAAAGAAGAAGAAACGAACAGGATCGCCGTTTTGAAACCCCGCTGCAACTCACGCAGGAGCCGAAGGATTTGAGCAGCGACGGTAACGTCAAGAGGTTGCGTTATGTTGTCAGCGACCAGAAGGTCCGGGTTCGTCACGAGCGCATCCACGATCAGGGCGCGCTGCATCATTCCGCCGCTGAACTGGAACGGAAACTCCTCAAATCGCTGTTTCGCGCCCGGCATCTTTACGGCATCGAGCAGGCGTATGACGCGTCGCTCTGCTTCGCCATTGGAGATACCAGGCTCGATGGATCTGAGTTTTTCGACGATTTGCCGACCAACCGGAAGGGTGGGATCGAGAGCATTGCCGGGATCGGAGCCTATGTAGGCAATCTTGCGCCCGCGGAGCGCTTGCATGTGTGCCCGGGGCAGTCTCAGAAGATCATTGCCACGATAGGCGATGACGCCCGATTCGATTTTGAGCGGCTTGGTGACCCACCTGACGAGCGCCCGCGACAGCACCGTCTTTCCCGAGCCGCTCTCGCCGATAATGCCGAGGACTTCGTTTTCGTCGATGCTCAGGTCGACATCGGTGAGCACGGCGCGCGTCCCGTGCGACCCGAGATCAAGGGTCACGGTCAGATTGCGCACCTCGAGAATGTTGACCGGCGATATCATCCCAATCCCAGCAAGATCTTGTTGCGCGATCGCTCGAGAGCTCCTCCCATGAGGTTGATGCAACAGAGTGTGATCGCGAGCAGGAGTCCTGGAACCGTGGTGATCCACCAGGCATTTAGAATGTATTTCGTGCCATCGGCGATGATGGTCCCGAATGTCGGCGTGGGCGGTTGAATGCCTATCCCGATAAAGCCCAGCACAGCTTCGAAAATCATCATGCGGGCAATATCCAGGATTGCCACGAAGGCGATCGGCGGCAAGATGTTGGGCGCGATATGAACGAGCAGGACCCGCGCGTCTGAGGCGCCGAGAATTTTTATCGCTCGAACATACTCTTTGCGGCGCTCGGACAGCGTCACGCTGCGCGCTACGCGTGAATACGCCGGCCAACCGGCAAGAATCAGAACAAGAATGATGGCCAGCGGAGTGGGGCGTGAAACGCCGAGAATTGTGATCGCCAGAATGATCGCGGGAATTGACATTTGCGCGTCCGTGATCCGCATCAAGAGCAAGCCGACCCATCCGCCGAAATAGCCTGAGATCATGCCAATGGCTGAGCCCAGGATGAACATTCCTGCAACGCTCGCGATGCCGATCAGCAGGGCATTTCGAAGACCGATGAGTGAGCGCGTAAACAGATCACGGCCGAGTTGATCGGTGCCAAACAGGTAAGGCCAGCTCGAATGATCCAGCAGTGCCGGTGGCAGAAATTTCTTGCTGACGTTGAATTGGGTCGGCGACAGATCGAGAATGTAGGGGCCCAAGATCGAGAGGATGATCAGCAGGCAAAACAGCGCGAATCCAATCTTGAATTCAGTTGTCCGCCACGCCTGCGCGAGGATACTGGCCGCGATGCCGCCACCTCGCGTTGCCGCCGGGCTATCGGTCTTGGCCGGAAGTTCCGCCGCCGCTAGTATTGTAGCCTCCTGTCAATCGCCATGGCTGCAAAGTCGACGAGAATATTGACCATCACCAGGGTCGCACAGGCGAGGATCGCGATGGCCTGGATCACAGGGAAATCCCGTTGGAAAACCGCGTTGATCATCAGAAGGCCAACGCCGGGATAGTTGAAGACGTATTCCACGACGAACAGGCCACCAAGCAAGACCCCAATCGCTTGGATTCCGAGCACATTGAGGACGGGGATGCTCGAATTGCGCAGCACATGCGCGACGATCATTCGACTGCGCGAGAGGCCGCGAATTTCACCCTGGGACACATATGGCTCGATGAGACTTCCGCTCACCGAGACCGAGATGGACCGGATGAGGGTCGGAGCAAGCTCGATCGCGAGAACAATGGCGGGCAAGATTGCGTAGCTCGGCCCCTGATAGCCGATTGCCGGCAGCCATCCGGCCTTGGCAGAGACGAGAAAGATGAGAACGAGGGCTAACCATACGTTGGGGAGTGAGACCAGGACGGAAGCCACATGCAGTGCAAGCCGATCCGGCAATCGTCCTGATCTCAAGCCCGCGGCTATGCCGATCGGGAGCGCGCTTGCCAAGGCAAACAGGAATGCAAGGCCAGCAAGAAGCAGGCTGTAGGGCAGACTGGCTGTGATGAGGCCCGATACCGATGCACGGTTAGCGGCATCGAAAGTCGAGCTGCCTCGCGAGCCGCCAGTGCTACCGCCTTGTGCGCTTCTGACGAAGGAGCTCCCGAAATCACCCGTCAGGATTTGCGCGGCATAGCGGCCGAACTGAACCGGGATTGGATCCCTCAGGCCCATATCTTTTGCGGTCTGTTCCGCGACAGATGCTGACACCATAGGCCCCAGCATCATCCGCACTGGGTCGCCCGGAACGATGCGCAGCAGCGTAAAGATGAGCATGGCCACGAGGACGACCAATACCAACCCTTGCGCAATGCGCCGAATGAAGAAGTCGAGCGCAAACAGCATGCCGGCTCCTGCCTTCTGCTAACGGGTTTTGCGGCGGTCCCTTAGCTCAGGTCCGCCTTGCTCAGGTCAATCGGCCCGTTGGGAAAATAGTATGCCCCGGTCAGATTCTTGGCCGCGCCATGGAAGGTCACGGCGGAAAAGAGCGACAAACTCGGAACCTTGCTTGCGAGAGTGGGAAACGTCTCATTCTTGAATATCCTGAGGCGCTCCTCGGGGGTCGTGGCGCCGCGTTCCTTGTCCAGCGCCGCATCAATTTCCCGGTCGTTGATCCCGGTGATCAGCGCGGCGCTTGAATGCCAGTTCGGTCGCAGCACGAGGTCTGGCTCCGGCGATCCCGTCATCCAGCCGACGTCGCACATGTGGCCCTGACCCTGGCCGTCAGCGCGGCGATAGATTGCCTGCTCCCACGCGGCCGGTTCAAGAACAGTCAGGCGAACATCAATGCCCTGTTCGGCGAGCATCGCCGTGATCAGCTCGCCATACTCTTTCGTCTTCGGGTAAAAGCCGATCGAGGTGATATATTCGAGTTGCGGCAGGCCCTTTCCTTTGGGAAACCCTGCCTCGGCGAGAAGCTTCTGGCAGGCATCCGGATCGAACTTTGGATAATCAGGAATATCCGTGAAGCCGAACTTCGTCGGCGAAATGTAGCAGTTTGACGGTGTGGCCGCCTCGCCCATCAAGGACAGGATTTGATCACGGTCGATCGCGTGGCAGACTGCGCGACGAATGCGAGCGTCGTTGAATGGAGGCTTGTTGCACCGGAAGTGCAAATATTTGTTCTCGGTCGTCAGCGCCTTAAGCGTGGTGACTTTCGGGTTGCTAGACAACGAGGCGTATTGCTCGGGCTCCAGTCGTTCGGCAATGTGATATTCGCCGTTCAGCAGGCCCAGTACACGCGTGTTGGCGTCCGGAACGTAGGCATAGACGATCCGATTGATCCTGGGCCGTCCGCCATAGAATTCATCATTTGCTTCGAGGTTGTTCCTGTCTCCCTGCGTTCCCGCATATTTGAACGCGTTCGTGCCGTTCGGACGCTTTTGAAGGAGTGCGGGATCGGCAACATCCTTCGCTGACAGGATTGGAAGGAAGCTCGAAATGAACCAGAAGGCGGACGCGGGGTAGCCGTATTTTTCAGTCTTCAACCGAACAGTCAGATTGTCGACGACTTCGACATCAACGCGCCCCGGATAGAGGGCGGATGCCGGGCGCGCCGGATTGGAGGCATACTCCATGGTCGCCTTAACGTCTTCAGCACCGAACTCCTTGCCGTCGTGGAATTTGACGCCGTTCCGAAGCCCAAACTCCAGAGTGTGCGCATCAATCAGCTTCCAACTGGTGGCGAGGTCCGGGGTCAGCTCTTCAGACTTGCCTTCCCGCATCTCGCAGCGTGTCAGATGATTGAAGACGAACTTTTCGAACTTCAGCTGTCCCAGGGTCGTGTGAGAGGTCGGATCCCAGTTGCCGGTGACCGGGCCCATCGACGCCAGCACGAGGGTTTTACTTTGCGCCACCTTCGCTGGGAGCGGTTTGAGACCCGCTCCGCCAGCCACGGCAACTGCTCCGGCTCCTGCAAGCAACTCTCTCCGTGTTACCATTTCGAGTCCCCTCTTCTTGCGTTGGACGCGCAAACAGCGCGCTTGATGAGCGCTCTCTTCACATAAATTGATGCTGGACCGCGCTTTCCAGCGCGATGCCGATCTCCTTCATCTCGCCCGAGAGCTGATCAGGCAGGCCTGCGCGAACCTTCGTGCCTTGACGAAGAGCGCACTTGTGCGCAGCGGCGCGGCCCGGTGATGGTCTGCCGATGAGGCCGTTGAGAGGAATGTAGCTATGGCCCATCTCACAAGCCTTTGCTTTCAGGCAACGCGGTAGCGGTTGATCACGCCTGGATCAGGGTCGAGGCCAAGCCCCGGCCCTGTCGGCACGGCAACCTTTCCATTGACCGGAAGCGTAGCACCGCCGTAGATCTCGGCCTCGAAATCGCAATAGAGCCGCTCGAGCATCGGGACTGATCGCTGCGCCGCATTGAGGTGTATCGTCGCGACCTGGCCGGGGCCGAAGATTGCACAATGCGGCACGAATTCGATTGATTCAGCCTGACAAAGCGCTGCGATCTTCACGAGCTCGGAAATGCCGCCAGCTTTCGCGACATCAGGCTGCGCAATGTCGATGGCGCCTGCCGCGATCATCGCAACAAAGTCATGTAGGCTGCCGGCATTTTCGCCGGCGGCGATGTGGTGCCGGCCAGTTGATCGAATGCGGGCCAGCCCAGCATAGTTTTCCGGAGGCCAGACAGGCTCCTCGAGCCAGTACAGATTGAGAGGCTCGAGTAGCCGATCGTATTTGAGCGCCTCCGCCACCGGCCATGGGCAATTGGTATCTAGCATGACGGCGGCCTGTGCCCCCGCGGCTTCGACGGCGGCGCGGATTTCGTCCTCGGTTATCTCGTGCAACTTGATGTAACGATATCCGCGCTCAATTGCCTGCCGAGTGGCCCTGACGACATCGGCGCAATTGCCGTAGCGCATCAGACTGGCATAGACCTCGACTTCGCTGGCGAATGCACCGCCTAGCAATGCGGCGAGCGGCAGTCCGGAAATCTTGCCGAGGATGTCCCACAGGGCGATGTCGACCGCCGAGACGCCATAGACGATAGGGCCCACGCGGCCGAAATTCTGGAGCTGGAATTCCACATCATACTTGATCTTGCCGATTTCCAAGGCGCTCCTGCCGATCACGAGCGGTAACACGCGCATCTCGATCATCGCCTTCAGCGACTTGTCCTCGCACCGCGAGAAGGCTTCGCCCCACCCCACGATGCCCTGTTCGGTTTCCAGCCGCACCATCAGCGTGTCGAACTGCAATCTCGGCGCTCCGCCGAAGCTCCAAGGCGGCACTCCGCCGGATTCGAACGGAATCGATAACAGGATCGCATCCGCCTTTACGATCTTGTGAGCTGGGGCGGACGAGGAGAGGCGCTGCAGACCGGCGAGGCTAACGCCCTTGGTTTCGGAAATGCGCAAGCACGGCTCCCCTCAACTGCTGATTGTCGACAATTAACAAACAGACGATTTCTCTGGTGTCAATGGCGAATGTTCGCCAATATCTCTGCCGGCACCTCAGAACGAACATTCCGCGCAAAACGCGGTTGGAGGAAAAATGGCTGCTAAGATCATCTCGGGATTGGTCGAGAAGCGGAGTTTGGACCGTGCGGCTGCCGATGTTATCCGGCAGGCGATCACCAGTGGCGCCTTGGCGCCAGGAAAGCGACTGACAGAGACCGAACTGTCCACGGAGCTCAACCTGTCGCGCAGCACGATACGAGCGGCGCTGCAGCGGCTGATGAGCGAGGGCCTGGTGAAGCAGAAGCCTTACTGGGGCTGGGAGGTCGCGAGCTTGACATCCAAGGACGCATGGGAGCTGTACACGCTTCGATCCAGCCTGGAGGGTCTGGCCGCGCAGCTCGCAGCCGCCAACCCGAATCGGAGGCGACCGATCGAGGCGGCTTACGATGACATGAAGGCCGCCGCAAAAAGCCGCAACCGGAAGCGGATCAACGATAGTGACCTTGCGCTTCACAAGACGATCGTTGTCCTTTCGGGACACAACCGCCTCGCCGATCATTACGGCTTGGTCGAACATCAGGTTCAAATGTACATGGCCTCTTCAAATGCAATCCTTGAACGGCCCGACATGGTCATCGCGAACCACGAGAAAATGGTCAACGCGCTGCTCAGGGGTGATGCGGCCGCCTCCGAACGTTACGCGCGCGAGCACAACAAGACCTCAGGCGAGCTTCTGGTTCGGCACTTTCAGGAGATAGAAGCCACACAGACCAACAAAGCGGGTTCGCGCAAGCTCTAGGGAGGAAAAGGCATGCGCAGTCAGCGACCGCACAATTCGCGCAGCCGGCTGGGCCGGATCATTCGTGACATTCGCCGGAGGATCGAGGGGCAGCCCTGCTGGAGGATCGGCAACACAGCGACAACCCTTTGCCTTCCAGGTTGCAGATGCCTTGCGTTCAGAATCGAGGCCCCCTCCCGTTAGTATCGGTTACCAACCCAGTCCCCATACCGAAGTTGCCGGAACGATCGGCCAGGCGAAAAACGGGCCCTTGCTGATCGGCCCAAGATCTGCCGAGCGTACGATTGAAAGCCGCGGATCGCGTCCTTCAGCTACCTGCGCACTGTGCTCTTTGATTGTCCTCTGACCCAACGGACGCAAAAGCGGAAGAGAGAGAACGGAATTTATCAGAGGGTGACTCCCTCTAGTCGTATTTTTGCCTCACGCACCTAACGCTTGAAATAACATCGGTGTTGAAATACGTATTCCGGCCGAAGTCGGAGGAGCTGACGCAACACAATTTATGGAGGGGCAAGAAAACACTTGGTCCCACAACTCACCATAGGGCTTCGAGCGTGGCTGTGGAATTTCGAGATCTACGCTGGGCGATCGCTGCGTCCCAGCATCGAAGCATCCGTCAAGCGGCAGAGACGCTTAGAATCAAGCAGTCGACGCTCAGTCGCTGTCTAGGAAGTCTCGAACACACGTTGGGCAGCAAACTATTCGAGCGCACCAACGGAGGTACGCGACCAACGATGGAAGGTCGAGAATTTCTCGAGGATGCCCGGCGCATCGTAGCCGAAGCTGAAGCAATGGCCGCTCGCCTCAAGACCCGCTCGCGTCGCGAGAGTGGTCGGTTGACCATCGGGATCCACACCTCCCTGTCGGCCGGCAATCTCCGAGCCACCCTCCTCGAGCACCGGCACCGCTTTCCCGATGTCGATAGACAGTTTGTCGATGGAGCGAGCGAGCATCTGATTTCGGACCTCGCCAGTTCAGCCATCGATGTCGCTGTTGTGGCGGATCCCAATCCGAATTGGAGCGGCAAGTCATTGGTGCTCTGGAGCGAACGTGTTGTTGCTGCCCTCCCTGCGAAACATCCTCTGGCAAGTCATGACATAGTTCACTGGGGCGAACTGCGGCGCGAACTGCTTTTGATGTCACAGCGTGGCCCCGGACCGGAACTCCTCAAGCTTCTCATCAGCAAATTAGGATCTTCCGATCCTTGCAAGCTGCTTCGCCATGACGTGGGGCTCGACCGGCTTCTCTCACTGGTGGGCATGGACTTCGGTATTCTCCTCGCCCTGGAAAGTGCGACTGGCGTGACTTATCCCGGTGTCATCTTCCGGGAGGTGCATGATGCCGAGGGGCCGACGCGGCTGAGCTTCCGCGTCTATTGGCGGCAGTCGAACGGCAATCCGTTAGTTCGTCCGTTTCTCGACTTGATTCGTGAACGCTATCCAGATCTTTCCGCCGACTCGGGCGAGAGTTGAGCCGCTTTTCGCCGCGCCTTCGCAAAGGCTCGGTCAGTCATCATGAAACGCTCGATCATCGGCGCGATCAATTTGGCGGGTTCGATCCGCGTCGTCGCGCCTGCACTATGCGCTAAAATCTCGCCGTAGCATTTGAGATCCCTGAAGACCGCCGCGGGCAGCTCGATCGTGAGTTTTACCGGTTTGTCGTCTTCAAGCGGTAAAGCTTGAGCTTCGTCACTGTCTTCCTCCCTAGTACGGCGCCAGCACGAGATCACGCGTGACGATGGCGCGAACCGGAAAACCTGGCCGGATGGTCAGTGTCAGCTGGATGTTGAGCTGGCGCTGCACGATCTGCTGCCCAGTCTGGCTGATGCTGTTGGACGCACCGCTGCGGATTGCTTGGACAAGGTTATTTTCATTCTGGCTCGTGCCCGCCTCGGCTCCGACGCTGAGCATGGTCGAGAGAACGGCGGCCTTGAAAAGCAGCCCCAATGGTTGTCGACCTCGTCCTCCAGTTGAATGGGGTTAGTCTATCAACTGATCGTCCGCGATGAGGAGACTTTTTGTTTTCAGCGCGGCCTGGTCACCTTCCACTAGAAACGCGGTATTGCGCGAGTTTCTCACTGTCGCGACTAGGCTGGAACGGCGAACGAAGACGTTGCTTCCACCATTATCGGATAACAAACGGACATAACCCAGCGTCGCATGAATGGCGCCGATCCTTCCTATGATCGCCTCACAGTCCCAGCAGGCTGAGCCTTGGCCGCCGCCGACGCTGGCGCTTCTAATCGCTGAACCTAGCGCTGGTCGACGGCCGAAGCACCCACGGGAAAGCGAACCAGACCCATGCGATGATCTGAAGGACAAGATTGAAGATAAAGGCTGTCTGGTAGGCGATCTACGGATAATGCCCCGCCTGAGGCGTCCAATGTTCAAGGACGACGCCAGTGGCATATTGCAGGACAAACGCTCCACCTATATGGAGCACGTTCAGCGCAGCATTGGCCCGTCCGGCAAGTTCTTTCGGGAAATAACTAGCCAGGAGCACATAGCTAAGCACCGTAGCTGCGCCGACGGCGGCCACAGCGGCCCACAGGACGTATGATGACAACGGCCATCGCAGGATAATCGCGAGTTGCACGGCAATGAACAGAAGGCCGACGACCGCGAGGAGCGCCTCTGTCCCAATGCCATAGCGACGCAGCCGATCAGCCAGAACGCCTAGCAGGAGCGCACCCAGGCTGAGCGCGACGGCCATGACAAACAAATGTTGCACCAAAGCAGCGCGATCAAGTCCCTCGACGTCAGTGAACCACTGCGCCGCCCAAAGTCCCTGCAGCGCCCAGGCGGTGCCGACGGAAGTCGCTGATAGCGGCGCCAGACGCCAGAAATGCGGATCGGTATAAATGTTCTTCAAGCTGGCCATGGCTGTTCCACGCATGACCGGCGTTGCCGATGCACTCTCCGGCACCAAGAGATAGATCATCGCCGAACAGCCGGCCGTGGCGACAGCGAACAATGCGAACAGCGTCCTCCACCCAACCCAAGCCAGCAACAGCTGCGCCGGCGAGGTCGCGGTGACCGCTCCCAATGCACCGAGCATGACCATCAGGCCGTTGAGAAACGGAAGACGGTCGTTCGGAAACCAGAGAACGAGGGCCTTCAATCCGGCGGTCAGGCTCGCGGCGACACCGAGACCGAGTAGCGCCCGGCCTAGAAGCAGCATGAGCAAATTGTCTGACGTAGCAAACAATGCGGCGCCGACCGCAGCAGCAACCAGCAGCACACTCTGGATCAGCCGCGGACCATACCGATCCAGAAGGATGCCGACCGGTATCTGCGCCGCCGCGAAGGTGAGAAAATAGACCGATGTCAGCAAGCCAAGATCACCAGCGTCGAGCCCCAACTCCAATGTCAGGGGAGCGGCGACCAAGGCGTTGATTGTCCTGAAGAGGTACGAGAGATAATAACCGACAGCAAATGGCAGAAACACCCGCAGGATAAGAACGGGACCATCTACATTTGCTAACTCGCGTCGCGGCGCGGAAGATGCCGCTGAGTTGGGCAGCCGTGCGCGAAACGGCGTCTCATCGCCGCTACCACCTCGTTGAAGTAGGCCGTGAGCCTGTTGTGGAAAGTTCCGAATGCTACCGTCCTCCCGCACGGCAGCGTTCGGCTCTGATGCGCCATCAACCGTGACGGATGCGCTAAAAATCGATTCGGAGGACTTAGGACTTGTGCCGTGCGCGTCGCTGGCCCCGACGTCTTCCTCGGAAGCGGTTCTCATTTCTCCTGACGCGCCGGTTCATAGTCTCCCGCATGAGAGACGTCCCCAGCTCAACACCTCGTCCTACTTGCGCGGCGAATTCTTCGAAGCGTTTGGCGCCGACCACAGACGCAGTGTGCTGCTCCGCAGCCGATAACGAGGGCGTAACAGCCAAGTGAAAGCGCGAGTGAAGGGCGACGACCTCATTCACCATCTTGAGATCGGCACCGAGACGCCCGATCTGATCGTTCAGCTCAGTGAGGCGGCCTGCCACGATCACGAAATGTTCAGCAGCGCTATCGGATTCGAGAAAGTGATCGAGTGCGGCTTCAATTAGTTCTGATTTTGTCACTCCCGTGCGTGTAGCCGCGACGGTCAACCGGGTTGCCATGGATTCGCTGAGATGAACGCCAGTCCGGGATTTCATGAGACCACTCACTGTGAAGTGCCTGGAGTGTTGCAGTCAACGGGCCACTGCCTTCGTGCATGTATCGGGCGTCATCTCAAGTTCCAGATTGGATTCAGCCTCAATCTTCGGATGTCCGCGGCGCCAGCTCCCACGCTCGACGGCGGCTAGAAAGCTGTCAAGCTGAGCATTGAATGCTGTCGGCTCTTCCAGATTGATGGTGTGGCCGGTATTGGGGCAGATCCAAAGACCGGCGTTGGGAAGCACTGTTTTCAGCATCAGGTTGGTCTCGAGGCAGGGCGCGTCTTCATCGCCCAGGGCCAGCAATACCGGTGTTCGCATCGTTGAGAACTGATCGGCCAAATCATGCAATGACGGTCGTAACGCCTGACAGCGCGTCATCGTATTCGCCATCCCTAGCGGTGAGTGGTGACGCAGGCGTTCCTGAAACTCTTGCCAACTCCGTGTGTCCTTGTATTTGAGTTGGATACGAGTCTGACCATGCGCCATTTTCCGGGCCATCGTGTCCATCCCGCGCTCGATGAAAGCCCGCGCGAGAATGGAGGTTTCTCTCGACCAGGCGTCCCGCTGGGAAGGAGCCGATCCGGATCCCACACCGGCCGCGACAATCGCGCTGGCTCTCTCTGGATAGCGTAATCCAAACTGCAAGGCGGCATATCCGCCCATGCTCAATCCGACCAGGTGTGCGTGTTCGACGACGAGGCCACGCATGACGGCGGCGATATCGTTCACAGCAAGCTCCCAGCCATACAGAGTTGGATCGTCAGGAACGTCGCTGGGGGCATATCCGCGGGCATTGAAGGTGATGCAGCGATAAGCACGAGAAAAGTAGCGAACCTGGGTTTCCCATTCGCGGCCATCTGAGCCGAGCTCGTGCAGGAAAATGATCGGATGACCTTCCCCGGCTTCCTCAAAATAAAGATTCACACCCGCGGCATCGATATATGGCATCTGACTTCACCTGAACGCGTCTACGTGAGCAAAATGCTGGTCTATGACCGGATTTGACTTGATGGGCTTCGGTCCCGGCCACCTCTCGAAGGCAACGCTGAACGATCGCCCCTTTGCGTCCGTTCCTTGACCTACTTCGCGAGCGTTATCCGGATCTTTCCGCCGGCCCCGGCGAGGGTTGAGCAGTATTACGCCGTGCCTTCGCAAAGGCACGGTCGGTTGCCATAAAGCGCTCGATCATCGGCGCGATCAATTTGGCAGGCTCGGTCGCCGTCGTCGCGCCCCCGCTAAGCGTCAGAATCTCGGCATAGCTTTTGAGGTCCCTGAAGACCGTCGCCGGCAGTTCGACGGTGAGCTTGACCGGTTTATCGTCTTCGAGTGGTCCAAGCTTGAGCTTCGTCATCGCGCACCTTTTTGCCCATAGGGAGCCAGCACCAGGTCACGCGTGACGATCACGCGGACCGGGAACCCTGGCCGGATGGTCAGCGTCGGCTGGATGTTGAGCTGGCGCTGCACGATCTGCTGGCCGGTCTGGCTGATGCTGTTGGATGCACCGCTGCGGATCGCCTGAACGAGGTTGTTCTCGTTCTGGCTCGTGCCGGCCTCGGCTCCGACGCTAAGCATGGTCGAGAGAACGGCGGCCTTGAACAGCATGCCCCAATGGTTGTCGACCTCGTCCTCGAGCCCGGCATAACCACCGGTGTCGGCGCCGGGCTGGCGCTCCAGCACGATCGAGTTGCCGTCAGGCATGATGATGCGGGTCCAGACCAGGAGGATGCGGCTCTGGCCGAACGCCACGGAGCTCTCGTATTGGCCGATCAGCTTCGCACCCTGCGGCACCAGAAGATATTTGCCGGACGGGCTATCCCAGACCGCCTCGGTGATCTGAGCGGTGACTTGGCCGGGCAGATCGGACCGAATGCCCGTGATGAGCGCAGCCGGGATCACGGTGCCAGCTTGCACGACATAAGGAGAGACTTTGGCCTCGAGCCGATCCGGACTGACCGTGCGCTTATCCGTCGAAGCATTGAGGAAGGCCGTCTTGCGGTCCTGCATGTTCTGAGCGGAACCGGCATCCACGGGAGGTGTCGCGGCCGGATTCGTCGCGGTTGCGGTCGAGCTATTCGGAACGATTTGGCCGACGCTCTGCGGTTGCAGAACGGTCTGGGCGAACAGCCGGCTGACGCGCGCCGCTTCGATCTCCTGCGCTCGGTGCTGGGTCTCCGGATCAGGCGTCGTCGCGGAGACGAAGGTGTTCGGTGCAGCGCCCGCGTTGAGGATCGGCTTGCCGAGGTCGCCGGGCAACGGCGGCCCGAGCGGCGGTGCCTGACGCGGCAGGCCGGTGTAATCCTTCGGCAAGGCGGCGAGGCCCTCGGCCGAAGGGCTATTCTGTGTGCTGAGCAACTCCTGGCCGGACTGCGCCTTGTTGCGAGTCTGGAGGGCGTAACCGAGCGCTCCCGCGACAGCGAGGGCAGACACCGCGCCGATGCCGATCAGGATCTTGCGCGAGAGGCGTGTGACAGGTGGCCGCTCGCCGCGGAGCCGAAGATCCGGCGGCGCGACGGGTGGGACGTCGCCTTGACGTTCGACTTCGCCGTTCATCGCCATGAGCGCGGCCTTCCGTCGGTGCGGACAATCCGCACGCGCCGCTCGCTATCCTTGTCACCCAGTCGCAATTCAGCGGCGGCGAACAGGCGATCGACAATGTAGTAGTTGCGGTTCGCGCGATAGTTGACCAACTCGGAGCCGCCGGCCGGTCCAATGACGAACAGTGGCGGCATTTCGCCCTGGACGATGCCGCTGGGGAACTCGATGTAGACCTTATTCCCGTCATCAAAGGCGCGCAGCGGTTGCCAGGCCGGATCATCGCCCTCGATCGCGTAACGGAAATTGATCGAGGCGAGATCGACGCCGGCAGCAATCGGAGCTGCGGCCTCAGCCGTCGCATTCTGCTGCCGAAGCGCAATGAGCTGATCCTCGGGATACTGCCAGGACACCGAGGCCATATAGGTCTTCTCCGTCGAGCGCAGCTCGAGGAGATAGGTCCGCCGGTCGGTGTTGATGACGAGATTGGTGACCAACTCCGGCCGGGTCGGCTTGACCAGAATGTGGATCTTTCTGGTCGCTCCCGCGCCGCTCTCGGTATCGCCAATGATCCAACGCACGGTGTCGCCGGCGGCGACCGGTCCGGAGCCGACGAGCTGCTCGCCCTCCTGCAGGGCGACATCGGTGATCTGGCCGGGCGCCGTATAGACCTGGTAGAGGGCTCCGCCGGAGAAAGGATAGACCTGTACCGCGTTGATGAAACCAGTGCGCATTGGCTGCACCCGTGCCGCAGCGTTGGCCTGTTTGACGCGAACCCTGGGATCAGCGGCCTCCGGGACGCGCTTGGCCGCAGTGAGCGGCTTCAACTGCCCGGGCAGCGGAAGAGGCTTTGGCAATTCCACGATCTTGACGGGCGCTGGCGGATCGGCGGTGAGTGCTGCCGGCTCCGCGGAGTCGTAGTTGATGTCAGGTGGAATGAAATTGTGCGCGCATCCGCCAAGGGCCGAGACGGACATCAGCAAAGCCGCCAAAGCGGATTTACGGAGACACGTATTGGTGTCTTTCCGGCTTTGCTGAGCGATGGAGAGACGCGAAGCCGGACCGCCGGCTGTTGAGGAAAACGGCGGGGTCATTGTCCCAGCTCCTTTGACCAGTTGATGGCGTTGACGTAGATGCCGAGCGGATTCTTGCGCAGCCGATCGGCATCGGTGGGTGGCTGAACTGCGATGGTGAGGATGGCGGTCCAACGTGTGGTGCCGGCGAGCGCTCCGTCCTGATAGCGGTGCTCGACCCAGGCCACGCGAAAACTGTCGGGCGAGGCGCGGATGACGCTGGAAACGTCGATTGCGACCTGCCGCTTTCCGAGACTGGCGAAGGGATCATTGGCGCGCGCGTAATCGTTCAGCGCCATCGCGCCCGCCGTGGTCGTGAAATCATACGCCTTCAGCCAATTCTCCCGCACGATGATCGGGTCGGCCGGAAGCGAGCGCACCATCGCGACGAAGTGGGCGAGATACCAGGCAATCTGCGGGTCGCTGGGCCGATAGTCGGCCACAGCCGGCGCGACCGCTTGCGCCTCGCCGAGCTTGTCGACCTGCACCACCCAGGGAACGACGGTGCCATGTGTGGATTGCCAAACGAGCCCGCCGGCGAGACCGCAAGAAAGGATCAGAGAACCAAAGGCCATCAGCCGCCAGTTCTTCGCCTGCACGCGCGCCGAGCCGATGCGGTCGTCCCAAACCTGCGCCGCACGCTGGTATGGGGTTTCTGGTTCAGGCGTGCGGCCGTAGCGAACCGACGATCGCCGAAAGACGGACATTCGCTATTCTCCTCCCTTGAGGTCGACGGAGTGTCCACCGCCATGGCTGTCGCCGGATTTGAAGGCTTGCGCGGCCGTCTGTGCGCCGTGAACAACCGTCTGATTGCGCTTGACGCGCTGGGCCCACGCAGGCGGACCGCTGTCGTTCGCCGCTTGCGATGCAGCTCCATCATTTGCGGCCCCGCCTCGCTCAACGGTCCCCATGGTCGAGGAGCCACCGGTATTTGCGACCCCGGACCGGGCGCCTGATGCGAAGCTCTCCGTCATTGACCCGGCCGCTTGCGCAGCGGCGCGTCTGACGGGCGCTGCCGCCGCGCTGGCTGCAGCACGGCCAGCGCCGCCGAGACCTGAAGCGACGCCGCCAGCGCCGGACCGACCGGCCGATGCGAGGGTGTAGGCGGAGGACATGCCGCCCGCCATCGCCGCACCACCACGTGCGGCCGCAGCAGTGCCGGAGGCTGCTGCCATCGCTCCCGTTCCGGCCAGCCCAAGCGCCGCGCCCCCCGCCATCGCCGTGCCGGCCACGGCAAGGCCGGTGCCGACGACAGCGCCCGCGCCAAGCTGCGGCGCCCCTGAGACGAGACCGGATGCGATGCCGGGACCGAAGATGCCGAGGCCGAGCATAGCGAGTGCTGCGAGCACGACAGAGAGCGCCTGCTCGATCGTCGGCTGGCCGCCGCCATAGGCTGACGTGAACTGGGAGAAGAGCCCGGTGCCGATGCCGACGATGACGGCGAGCACCATCACCTTCACGCCGGAGGCGACGACATTGCCGAGCACTTTCTCCGCAAGGAAAGAAGTCTTGTTGAACAGCGCGAACGGAATCAGGATGAAGCCGGCGAGCGTCGTCAGCTTGAACTCGATCAGCGTGACGAACAGCTGCACCGCTAGGATGAAGAAGGCGATCAGCACCAACAGCCAGGACACCATCAGCACCGCGATCTGGACGAAGTTCGCAAAGAAGCTGGTGAAGCCCATCATCTGGCTTGCGGCGTCCAGCAGCGGCTGCCCGGCATCTAGGCCGACCTGTGCGAGCCGGCCGGGCCGCAGGAAGTCGGCCGTCGAGAGCGACGAGCCGCCGGCCTTCAGGCCAAGTCCGGCGAAGCTATTGAAGATGACGCCGGAGAGATTGTTGAAGTTGGTGATGATGAAGGCGAAGAACCCGATATAGAGCGTCTTCTTCACCAGCCGTTGGAGAATGTCTTCGTCTGCGCCCCACGCCCAGAACAAGCCGGCCAAGGTGATGTCGATGACGATCAGTGTCGAGGCGAGATAGGTGACCTCGCCTTTGATCAGGCCGAATCCGGAATCGATATACGTGGTGTAGGTATTGAGAAAGGTATCGATGACCCCGACGTTGTTCATCGCTTCTCTCCTTCCACAGTATTCGTCGTCGAAGGTGGGGCCGGCGCGGCCTGCGGCAGAAGTGGCCGCGCCGGCCTGCCGAAGAAGCGCGCGCGGTTCTCCTCCCAGACCGCCTGGCAGTGCGGATCTTCGGCATCCTGGGGACCAAGCGCGCGGCAGCGGCGCAGCTCGGCCGAGAGATCATCGGGAGCGGAGACAGAGGGGGCATCGGATACAGGCCGCTCCGCCGGACGCCGATGAATGACGTGCAGTGCGGCGAGGAAAATCACAAACACGATGATCATCGCGCCTGCGCGAAGGATATCCGAGCGCTCCATGATCCGCGCTCAGTTGCCGCTGAACATGGTGACGTTACCCGGCTGATAGCCGCCGCGCGCCGAGAAGTTCTTGTATTGCTGCTGGCCCTGAGCTTCGGTCGCCGTCACGCGCGCCTGCTCCAACGCATCCGCTCGTCCCTTCGCGGCGAGCACCGCGACGAGGTCGGATAGCTGCTGGGAGTGCAGGGCCAGGAGCTGATTGCCGGCCTGAGCGGCCTGCAGGGCGCCACTTGCCGACTGGCTGGCGGTGACCAGCGAGCTCATGGCGCTGGAATTGGCTGAGATATTGCCAACGAGGCCCGCCTGCACCTTCAGCGAGTCTTCGAAAGCGCCCACCGAGTTCTGCCAACGACTTTGAGCCGCGGCAAACATTGTCGCATTGGAGCCCGTGCCCGCCGCCGTGCCGTAGGTGCTGGAATACGTCGTCTGGATGCGCTCAACGTTGAAGGCGACGTTCTGGGCCTGGCTCAGCAGTGACTGCGTCCGTGCGACCTGTGACTGAAGCTGGGTCAGCGTCGACATTGGCAGGTTGGCGAGGTTCTTTCCCTGGTTCACTAGGCTCTGGGCCTGGTTGGTCAGCATCTGAATTTGATTGTTAATCTGCTGCAGCTCGCGCGCCGCGGTCAGCACGTTCTGGCTGAAATTGGTCGGATCGTAGACGATCACCTGCGCAGAGGCCCGTGTCGTCACAAGCGGAGAGAACGAGAGCGTGAGCGACAGGGCGCTCGCGACCATTAAGCTACGGCGCGTCTTGCGAACGCTCATGATTGCACCTCCAGGTTTTTCAGGTCAGGGATGAGATCGGCGGCCCAAAGCAGCTCGTGATCGGCGAGCCAGGCCGGCGTAAAATCTTCGCGGCCGTGCTCGGCGAGCAGCCGTTCGATTGCGGCATGATCGTCCTTCGAGGAGGCCGCGCAGAAGGCAAGCGCGATCGGCCCGAGACCCAGTTCGAACAGCCGGTTGCCGCGTCGCGATTGGCAGTAGTAATCCCGCTTCGGCGTCGCTCGCGCGATG
This sequence comes from Bradyrhizobium sp. Unk1, assembly GCF_059512345.1. NCBI lineage: Bacteria > Pseudomonadati > Pseudomonadota > Alphaproteobacteria > Hyphomicrobiales > Nitrobacteraceae > Bradyrhizobium > Bradyrhizobium sp. Unk1. The sequence continues at coordinate 14,084 of NZ_JCAMOP010000063.1, read as the reverse complement.
ATCTCGATCTGGCGATCGTTCAGACCGAAGCGCCGGTAAATCCCCATGAGTTGCGGCTCGATCGCGCGCTCATTCGGCAAGAAGATGCGCGTCGGACAGCTTTCGACGATCGCGGGTGCGATGTTGCTGCCGTCGATGTCGGAAAGCGATTGCGTGGCGAAGACGACGGACGCATTCTTCTTCCGCAACGTCTTCAGCCATTCGCGAAGCTGCTGGGCGAAGGCCGGATCGTCGAGGACGAGCCAACCCTCGTCGATGATGAGGAGTGTCGGCCGGCCGTCGAGCCGCCCCTCGATGCGATGGAAGAGGTAGGTGAGGACGGCGGGCGCCGCACCGGCCCCGATCAAACCCTCGGTTTCGAAGGCCTGAACGGACGCGAAGCCGAGCTGCTCAACCTCGGCATCGAGCAGCCGGCCGGACGGACCGCCGACGCAATAGGGCTGCAGCGCCTGCTTCAGCGCGGTCGACTGCAACAGGACGGTCAGGCCGGTGATTGTTCGTTCCTCGACGGGCGAGGATGCCAGTGAGGTCAAGGCCGACCAGACATGCTCCTTCGCGGTCGGGTCGATGGTGACGCCTTCCTTGGCGAGGATCGCGGTCACCCATTCGGCAGCCCAGGCGCGCTCCGCCGCATCGCCGATGCGTGCAAGTGGCTGAAGCGAGACGGAGTCACCGTTCGACAGACTACCGCCGAGGTCGTGCCAGTCGCCACCCATGGCAAGCGCCGCGGTGCGGATCGACCCGCCGAAATCGAAGGCAAAGATCTGGCTTTTTCGGTAGCGGCGGAACTGGATCGCCATCAGCGCCAGCAGCACGGACTTCCCGGCGCCGGTCGGGCCGACAATCAGGGTGTGGCCGACGTCGCCGACATGCAGCGAGAAGCGGAACGGCGTCGAGCCCTCGGTCTTGCCAAAGAACAGCGGGGCGGCACGAAAACGCTCGTCGCGCGCCGGTCCCGCCCAGACCGCCGACAGCGGAATCATGTGGGCGAGGTTTAATGTGGAGAGCGGCGGCTGGCGAACGTTGGCGTAGGCATGGCCCGGCAGCGAGCCGAGCCAGGCTTCGAGCGCATTCACCCCCTCGGGCATGCAGGTGAAGTCGCGTTCCTGAATCACCTTCTCGACAAGGCGAAGCTTCTCAGTGGCGCGGCCGGGGTCTTCGTCCCAGACGGTGACAGTCGCGGTGACGTAGGCTTGGCCGACATCATCGGTGCCCAGTTCCTGCAAGGCGAGGTCGGCATCGGCGGCCTTGTTGGCGGCATCGCTATCGACCAATGTCGAGGCCTCGTTCGTCATCACCTCCTTGATGATGGCGGTGATCGACTTCCGCTTGGCGAACCACTGCCGGCGGATTTTGGTCAGCAGTTTCACGGCCTCGGTTTTGTCGAGGAGGATCGCGCGCGTTGACCAGCGGTAAGGAAAGGCAAGCCGGTTCAGCTCGTCGAGAATCCCGGGATGCGTCGCGGTCGGAAAGCCGACCACGGTGAGCGTGCGAAGGTGGTGGCTGCCGAGGCGCGGCTCGAGGCCGCCGGCGAGCGGCTCGTCCGCGAGCAGCGCGTCGAGATGCATTGGCGTCTCCGGGACGCGGACGCGCTGTTGCCGGGTCGAGATGGTCGAGTGCAGGTAAGTTAGGGTGTCGCCGTCATCCAGCCACGCCACCTCCGGCATGAACCCTTCGACCAGTTGCAGGACGCGGTTGGTCCGATCGACGAAGCCGCGCAGCAGCTCGTAAGGATCGAGGCCGCTCTGCGCGCGGCCCTCATAGAGCCAGCCCTCGACGCGAGAGGCGTCCTCAACCGGCGGGAGCCAGACGAGCGTCAAGAAATAGCGGCTCTCGAAATGCGCGCCGGCCTCCTCGAAAGCATCCCGCCGCTCCAGGTCGACCAGCGCCGATGCGGGATCGGGAAAGGCGCTGTACGGATAGGTCTGGGCGGCGCTGCGCTGGGCTTCAACGAAGATCGCCCAGCCTGAGCCGAGACGGCGCAATGCGTTATTGAGGCGGGCCGTTACGCCGACCAGCTCCCCAGGCGTCGCGCTGTCGAGGTCCGGACCACGGAAGCGCGCCGTCCGCTGAAACGATCCGTCCTTGTTGAGGACCACGCCTCGTCCGACCAAAGCGGCCCAGGGCAGGAAGTCGGGAAGGCTGGCGGGCCGATTGCGATACTCAGTGAGGTTCAGCATGGAAGCCTCATGTGGCGAGGTAAGGCGGATAGCGGAGGTGGCGTCGAACAACGTCCACGAACTGGGGGTCGCGCTTGGCCGCCCAGACGGCAGCGGCGTGACCCACGGCCCAGATCAGCGCGCCGGGGATCCAGAGGCGCAGACCGAGCGCAATGGCGGCCGCCAACGTGCCGTTGGCGATCGCGACAGCGCGCGGCGCGCCGCCCATCAGGATCGGCTCCGTGAGCGCGCGATGGACCGGCGCGAAGAAGCCCGGCACCTCTGGATCGACAATCGCAGCCATCAGACCAGCGCCCCGCCCGAGAAGCTGAAGAACGTCAGGAAGAAGCTCGAGGCGGCGAAGGCGATCGAGAGCCCAAAGACGATCTGGATCAGCCGGCGGAAACCGCCTGATGTATCGCCGAACGCGAGCGTCAGGCCGGTCACGGTGATGATGATGACCGACATGATTTTGGCGACCGGACCTTGCACCGACTCCAGGATCTGATTGAGGGGCGTCTCCCACGGCATCGAGGAGCCGGAGGCGTAGGCTGCGGGCGCGACAGCGATGGAGAGGAAAGCAACTGCCGCGAGTTCGGTGAAGCGGCGGCGAACGTGACGGATCGCGGGAGGGAACTGGATCATGATGGGTCCTTGGGAAGCGAGGATTGGCCGCCCGCCCCGGCGGACTGGACGCGGTAATCGCCGGTGGCGGGATCGAGGCCGGCGACGAGAGCAAGTTCGGCGAGGCGGCGTTCGCTGCCGCGGCCGCGCAGCACCGCGACGACATCAATCGTCTCGGCAATCAGCGCCTTGGGAACGGTGAGGACGGCTTCCTGGATGAGCTGTTCGAGGCGGCGGAGCGCGCCCAGCGCAGAGCCCGCGTGAATCGTTCCGATCCCACCGGGGTGGCCGGTCCCCCAGGCTTTGAGAAGTTCCAAGGCTTCGCTGCCCCGTACCTCCCCGACCGGAATGCGATCGGGGCGCAAACGCAGCGAGGACCGAACCAGATCGGACAGGGACGCGACGCCGTCCTTAGTGCGCAGCGCGACCAGATTGGGGGCGCGGCACTGCAGCTCGCGCGTGTCCTCGATCAGCACCACGCGATCGGTGGTGCCGGCGATTTCGGCGAGCAGTGCGTTGGTGAGAGTGGTCTTACCGGTCGAGGTGCCGCCGGCGACTAGGATGTTTTTGCGCGACGCGACGGCCGCTCGAAGCGCGGTCGCTTGACCGGCGGTCATCGTGCCGGCGGCGACGTAATCGTCGAGCGTGAACACCGCGACCGCGGGCTTGCGGATCGCAAAGGCCGGCGCCGCGACGACCGGTGGGAGAAGTCCTTCGAACCTCTCTCCGGTCTCGGGAAGCTCGGCCGAGACCCGCGGCCTCTCGGCATGCACCTCAGCGCCGACATGGTGCGCGACCAGGCGCACGATCCGCTCGCCATCGGCGGCGGACATCGTGCGTCCGCTATCTTCCAGGCCACCTGACAGCCGATCGATCCAGAGCCGGCCATCGGGGTTGAGCATCACCTCGACGATCGAAGAATCCTCGAGAAACGCCGCAATCGCCGGGCCGAGCGCGGTACGCAGCATGCGCGCGCCGCGCGAGAACGCTTCCGAATGGATTGGTGTGCCCGCCACGATCGTCCCCCGTCGAACGCCAATCGCAGCAAGCGATCAGCGACGGGGATGAGTAGAGAAGGCAGGAAATGAGTTAGTTCAACAAGTATTCAGCCGTCGTAGGGACCCGGCGTAGATCAGAGAAAAAATACTTGCTGTGTCGAAGGCATGCCGTGATTGAGACCGTAGAAGCGTATATCGGTGAGCGCGGTGAAGACGGGTCCTCGACGGCGCGCGCGGCGTCCCGCCCCAACCGTCGGTCGGCCGATGGTGCGGATGAGCCGGCGGCCGGCTTGGCCGGGCCGACTTGGGGCCGTGAAACACCCGATTCCCCGTGAAACAGCGGCCGGACGGCCCCTGGGAACGGGAGGCAGTCGAAGTGGCGAGATCCCGATGTCGCGCTGGAGCCGCGAGATGCGGCGATCGACCAGATCGAGTCACTTGGCAATAGCCGCCTCCCGCCGCTCGTCGGCGTCCGGTGACAGGAAGGACGCGATCGCGGCTTCGGCAATAACGACAGCGATTGCTCCCGGCCAGCCGCATAAGCCGACGGGGTCTTCATGACATCAGGATCGAGATACACCGAGATCTGGGCTTTCTTCTTTGGCGCAGTCATGCCGGCCTCACAATCCGAGATCGTCGCCGGAAGAAGACGCGACAGAATAGTTCAGACAGATCACCTCTTCTTGCGTCCTTTTCGGAGGGGCGCTGGCGGCTTTTCGCCAACCTTGGGCGCGAGCAACAGTTCAGCGACGACAGCCTGTAAGGCTGTGGCCAGCCGGTCCAAAGTTTCGACTGTCGGGTTTTCGAGCCCGCGCTCGATCCGTCCCACATAGGAACGGTCAACACCAGCGTCCACCGCCAATGCCTCCTGGGACAACCCGCGCCTCACGCGCAGCCGCCGGAGATTCCAAGCTACCAGAGCCGTTGCCTTCATAGGCAGAACAGACGGCTTTGCGGTCCCTTAAAACACGCACTATAATGTCCCTATTTCGACGAATGAATACCAATGAGGCCGTTGGGTCCCAAAGACACGAGGAAGCTGGGGCAATAATGAGCGACACGACCGACGAGCGACGAAGCATGGTTCTATGCACAGGGCGGCGAACGCGCAAAGGCCCTGTACCCTCCGACAGGCTACGCGAACTCTTGGCGACCCAGACAATCGACGGAGAGACGCCGGTCTGGCGTAAAGGCTTGGCCGACTGGCAACCGCTAGCATATGGAAAAGCCAAGAGAGCATGGCTGCATCAAGCTTCGGACGAAGGATCAATGGCACGTGGCCCATGAGCATCCACTTGACGGCCTTCACAGGGATCCCGGGGGCACCCCACGGCGAACAGTAGCCGAAGGAGACCTCGCCGGCGTTCGCAAAAATGGTTTCCAGTGCGGGACCCGATTGCCTATCGACGACAACGACTTCGTGCCCGAGCTTCGCAAGCTGATATGCGGTTGTGACGCCGATAACGCCCGCGCCTAAGACAGTGACTTTCATTCTTTCGGTCCAACGTTATGCTTGGTGAACTCGAAGAGTGTTGTTTGCGCGAAAGCGTCAACGATAATCTCTGCGGAAGCGATGACCGAGGCCAGTGAGAATCTCGCAAGCGATAGTGCCTGCGTCAGCCGCCAGCATCACGAGCGTCTGATGAAGTCACCGATCACTTCGACGAGGCTTCCTAGATCGAGTGCCTCATCCGACAGACCGGAAATGTCGACTGTCATGCTGTCGATCGAGACGCGACCGACGATAGGCAGACGCTGACCGCGGAGGTAGGAACCGACGGCAAGCGGCGCGAGAGGCGCCATTGGGGGCCTAGACTAGTCGATAGCCGGAGCAACGTGTTGGGAAAAAGATTAGCGATCGTGCTGAGCGCGAAACGCGAGTCGCGTGCGGCATCTCAAGGCTGAGGAAGGAGGAGCTGAATAAGGTATCCAAATGGATTAACCTATTCAAGAAATCACTTGGTCACAGGCAAATCACCATAAGGCGTTGACCTTGCCAATGGAATTTGAGATCTACGCTGGGCGATCGCCGCGCCCAGCATCGAAGCCAGCGTCAAACGGCGGGTACGCTCAGAACCGGGCATTCTCGAGGAATTCTTGACCCTCCATGGTTGATCGCTTACCTCCGTTGGCGCGGCGAGGCCTGCAAATTGCTCTCCTTCTGCCGAAATGCCCGATCTATTCGCCACCCTCATAGAACAGCTCAAGCGGCAACCCGACCAGCGCCTTTCCAATCCAGTCCCGCGCGATCACATTGGAGGGACCCATCGCGATGGCGGCACGGGCATCCCGAAACGATCGTTCGATCGGCCCACGTCGATAGCCGTAACCGCCGGTCACGGTCAGCGCCGCGGCGGCCACCTTATTGGCAACTTCTGCAGCATGAACCTTGAATTCCGTCAGAGGAATCAGAATTTCGCTCTGCGGCTTGCCGGCGCGCCACAGCTCATCCAGCTTGGCGGCGAGTTCGTTGCGCCACGGACGCAAGGTCTCCACGAGCACCTTTGCAGCCCCGAGCTCCTGGCGGATCGCCTGATAGTCCGACAAGCTTTTGTTCTTGTCCTTATGAACGAAGCTCGAGGTGTGCGCGACTGCCGCATTGAGCGCGCCTCGCGCCACCCCTTCCCACACCGCGCCGAGGCCGATCAGGTAAACCGGCGAGACGCCGTCATAGATGATCTCTTTGCCCTGTCCTTCGGCGCCCAGCCGGTCGCGGCTGGGGACCTTGACGCCGTTATAGCGGATCGGACCTGAGTGATTTCCGCGTACTCCAAGGGTTTCCCACGGGCCTGCTTCGATTCCAGGCGCCTTGCCATCGACGATGAAGAAGGAGATGTCGGTCTGATCCTTGGCGCCGGCAGAGCGCGTCTGCACCAAATAAAAATCAGCTTGGCCGGAACTCGTCGTGAAGGACTTCTCGGCGTTGACGACATAGTTCTCGCCGTCGCGCGCAGCTTCCGAAAAATTGTACCACCAATGTCCGCCGGATGCTCGCTCGCTGGTCGAATAGGTGCCAAGCAGCGTGCCGCCCTTTGCCTTCAGCCAGCGTTCTTTCTGATCGTCATTGCCGAACAGGTTGATGGTCTGCGCCGCACCGACATGCATGACATACACGAGGCCTGTCGAAGCATCATCCTGGCCGATCCGATAGGCTGCCTCCGCGAAGTCGCCATGGCCGAGGCCAAGCCCGCCGAAACGCGGCTCATTGAGCACCCCGGTCCAGCCGGCCGCAGCCAGCGCCTGCAGATTTTCTCTCGGAAACCGGCCTTCGATATCATTTCGCTCGGCATGGAGCTTGACCGTGCTCTGGATCGCATCATCGAGGCTGGTGTAAATGTCGTCCTGTGCGGCGCGCGCGAGATTGTCCTTGCTCATGGGTATTCTCCTCTGTCTGTTCGATGAAACTGTTCAAGCCGCATGATCGGCCGGCGACGGGCGGCGTAACGCGGCAACATGTGACGCGCTCTCCTCGGGACTTCCGAGGTAGAGCGCCTTGATCTCGGCGCGCCCGCGCAAGTCCGCGGCATCGCCCGCCAGCGCCGTCGATCCGCCGTCGAGGACGGTGGCACGGTCGGCGTAGCGCAGCGCCACCGTCGAGTTCTGTTCGGCGACCAGGATCGACAATCTCTCGTCAGCGTTGAGCCGCTTCAAGGTGCTGAAAATCGTCTCGACAACGAGGGGCGCTAGGCCCATCGAGGGCTCGTCCAGTAGCAACAGTCGCGGGCGCGCCATCAAGGCGCGGCCGATCGCCGTCATCTGCTGTTCGCCGCCCGAGGTGAGGCCCGAGGCGGACCGCCGACGCTCTTTCAGGCGCGGAAACAATGTGTAGACTCGCTCAAGTCCTCCCGCGATCTCGCGTCGCGGCAAACCGCCCCCAATGCCGCCGGCGACGAGGTTCTCCTCGACCGTGAGCGCACCAAAGCAGTGGCGGCCTTCCAGCACCGGGACCAGGCCCAGACGAACCAATTCGGCTGAGGCGAGCGCGGTGGCATCGCGCTCATCAAACACGATGCGGCCACGGGTGAGCTGGCCGCGCTCGGCATGCAACAGATTGGAGATCGCTTTCAGCGTCGTCGACTTGCCTGCGCCATTGGCGCCAAGTAACGCAACGACCTCGCCTCGTCGCACCGTGAGCGAGACGTCCGAGAGCGCGCGAATGGCATGGTTGTAGGTCGCCGCCACGCCTTCAAGAACAAGAAGATGATCGCTCATTGCGATGCTCCGGATTTTCTTGGACGGAAGCGGGCGTTGCCCGCTCCCAAGCCGTCTCGAATGCGGTTACTGGCTGGCTGCCGTGTCGTCGGACGTGCGGATCTTGATGTTGTGCTCAGCCGCATACGCCGCCGACGATTTCTCGATGATTGGGCGCAGGAACGCCCAGTCCGGTGCGATCCAATCCGACACCACCTTCCACTTGGTGCCGTCCCACTGCTGGAAGGTCACGCGACCATCACCCTCGTGATTGTCCCAGGTCACGTTGATGGAATGGAACAGGCCCTTGGCGCCCAGCGCCTCGACCCGCGCCGGGTCGAGCTGCAGATGTTCGAAGCCCCAGCGGACCTCGTCGCCGGTGAGCGTCCGCTTGCCGAATTTCTGCTGGGCGGTCCGGATCGCCTCGACGTTGAGAATGCCGTTAACGATGCCGAGGTTGTGATAGACGCTGCCTATGCGCTTCTTGTCGTCGAGATTGCCTTTGCCGGCACCATAGACGGCCTTGATGATCTCCTGCAGCACCGGGTACTCGGCGCCGGAGGCCTGCGTCGTGATCGCAACATAGCCCTTTGCCGCGTCACCGGCAGGAATGACGTCTTCTTCCGAATTCGACCAGACATTGCCGATGATATGATCGACCGGGAAGCCCACCTTCTGGGCCGTCTTCAGCGCCACGGGATTCATCACACCCCAGCCGCGCAGCACCACATAGTCCGGCTTGGCGCGCCGGATCGACAGCCACTGGGACTGCTGTTCATTGCCGGGATGCGGCACCTCGATCTGCTCAAGGGAGAAGCCATATTTGTCGGCGAGCAGCTTATAGATCGGAATCGTCTCCTTGCCGTAGGGCGAGCCGTGATAGAGCACGACGATCTTCATGCCCTTGAGCTTGTCGGCGCCGCCCTCGTGCGAGGCGATGTAATTCACGATTCCGGACGTCTCACTGTAAGGATTGAGCAGCAGGGGGAATACGTAGGGAAATACCCGGCCGTCAGTCGAATCAGTCCGCCCGTGGTTGATAGTGATGAGCGGCACCTTGTCCTTGCTGATGCGATCGATCATCGCATAGGCGATGCCGACGGAAAGCGGATTCCAGGCCGCGACGCCGGGGTGGCTTTTCAAGCGCTCATAGACTTCGATACCGCGCTCGACCTCATACTGCGTCTCGCCCTCCTCCCAGGTCAGCTTGACGCCGTTGACGCCGCCGTCGCGGATATTGATGAGGTTCAGATAGTCGATAAAGCCGCCGAAGAACCCGGTTCCGCCGGCCGCGTACGGACCGACCCGATAGCTCTGCAACGGGAAGAACTGCTCATCGGCCTGGGCCGGCAGCGCAACACTGAGGCCAAGGGCGGCAGCTAGCGCGACGGCACGAAGGGATCTTGTGAAACGCACGACATTTGTCCTTTGGTTCGAGTAAATTTTCAAGGCTGGGTGAAGCGAGGAAGCGGACCAGGAAACCGGCGGAGGATCGGTTCTGCGAGGCGGTCGACCAGCGTGATCAAGCCGCGCGGTTCGGCGATCAACAGGCCAATGATGAGCGCACCGATAACGATGCGCTGGCTCATCTCGAGCACGCCGGAATCGAAGACGTCGCCGAGAAGCGCAGCTCCAAGGCGCGAGAGTACGAGCGGAAAAGCGACCATGAATGCCGCACCGAGAAACGCTCCCCGGATCGAGGCCAAGCCGCCGATAATGATGATGAAGAGGATCTGGAACGAACGGTCCAGGTTGAAGCCGGCGGGCTCCACGGTGCGCAAGTAGGCGAAGGCCCACAGTACCCCGGCGATTCCGATGATGAACGAGGAGACGCCGAACGCGAGCAGCTTGGTACGCAATAGTGGCACGCCGATCACCTTGGCCGCTGTCTCGTGGTCGCGCAGCGCAATGAAATTCCGCCCGATCTGGGAGCGCAGCAGGCGGATGGCGAGCAGCGTCGCGATGACGACGACCGTCAGCGAAAAGAGGTAGCGCCCGACCGCGCCCGAGAAGGTGATGCCCGCCACCGCCAGCGGGGGAGCGTCGATCACGCCTGAGGGATTGTTGTTGGAAAACCAGCCGAACTTGGTGAGGGCCCATTGCACAAAGAACTGCGCCGCAAGGGTCGACACCGCGAGGTAGAAGCCGCGCAGCCGAAGGCTCGGCAGGCCGAAAACGATCCCAACCGCCGCGGCCACAAGGCCCGCGGCCACAAGGCTCACCAGGAACGGCAGGTCATGCAGACGCAGGTTGAAATTGTAGGCGGCGTAGGCACCGACCGCGAGAAACGCGGCAGACCCCAGCGAGACCTGGCCGGCATAGCCGGTGAGCAAATTGAGCCCTGACGCGGCCAGCGCCAGCGCAAGGAATGGCGTCAGCACTGCATCGAGCAGGTAATCGGAGCCTGCGAACGGAACGATGCCATAAGCCAGGATTAGAAGAAGAGCCGGAGCGAGATGATTGGGGCTAAACCAGCCGGCGGCAATCGAGCGAGCAGGTCTCGTCATCAGATCAGACCCTTTCCACCAATTTCTGGCCGAACAGCCCGGAAGGACGCACCAGCAGGAAGCCGAGGGCCACTACATAGGCGGCCCAAGCCTCAATGCCGCCGCCGAACAAGGGCCCGACGTAGACCTCAGCCAGTTTCTCGATTGCGCCGATCAGGAGACCTCCAACGATGGCTCCCGCGACCGAGTCGAATCCGCCGAGCACCAGTACTGGCAGCGCCTTGAGCACGACGAGCGACAGGGAGAACTGCACGCCCAGGCGAGCCCCCCACAACAGGCCGGCGACAAGCGCGACGATGCCCGCCGCGGTCCATACCGCCGCCCAGACGCGCGACAGCCGTAACCCTACCGCAAGAGCCGCGAACTGATCATCGGCGACGGCGCGGAACGCGAGGCCTGTTCGGGTGTAACGGAAGAACAACGCAAAGGCTGTGACCAGCGCGCCCGCGATTGCGGCCGCGAAGAGGTCGAACTGGCTGATTAGAACACCGCCGACCTCAAAGGGAACATCGTCAATGCCGAGATCAAGCCCGTGGACCTGCGTGCCCCATAACAGCTGTGCGGCTCCTTCGATCACATAGGACAGGCCGAGCGTCGCCATGAACAACGTCATCGGCGACTGGTTGACGAGCGGCCGCAGCACCGTGCGCTCGACGGTGATGCCAAGCGCGACCATGACTACCAACGTGGCGGAGAGGGCCAACCAAAACGGCACGCTCCGCTCGACCAGGCTCACGAAAGTGAGCGCCGCGAACAAGAGCATCGCGCCTTGCGCGAAGTTCAGGACGCCGGACGTCTTGTAGATCAGCACAAAGCCGATCGCGACCAGCGAGTACATGACGCCTGACAACAGCCCGCCGACGAGAACCTCGATGAAGAACTGGTAATCGAACATCAGATCACGAGCTCCGTCTCACCCTCATGGGCAACGCCAAGATAGGCGTCGATCACCGCCTGGTCGGAGCGCACCTCTTCCGGGGTGCCCTCGGCGATCTTGCGACCGTAGTCGAGAACCGCGATCCGATCGGACAAGCCCATGACGACCCCGATGTCGTGCTCGATCAGCACGATGGTGGTGCCATAGGCATCGCGCGCATTGCGCACATGTGCCGCGAGCTCCTTCTTCTCGCCGAGGGTGACGCCGGCAAGCGGCTCATCCAGCAGCAACAGCTGCGGCCGTGCGACCAGCGCTCTCGCAAGCTCCACCCGCTTCTGGATTCCGTAGGGGAGATCGCCGGCAAGCTGGTGCTTGACAGCATCAAGATGCAGAAACGCGATCGCTTCCTCGGCGGCGGCACGGGCCTCGGCTTCCTCGCGGCGCGCTTGCGGCGTCGACAACATCTGCTGAACGAAACCGGCTTGCCTACGGTGCAAAAGGCCCATGATGACGTTGTCGAGCACCGGCAGGCCCTTGAACAGTGCAAGGTTCTGGAAGGTGCGCGCCACGCCGTGCGCTGCAAGGCGCGCTGTCGGCACATCCGTGAATCGTTCGCTTCCGAGCAGCACCGCGCCGCGGTCGGGACGATAGAGCCCGCTGACGACGTTGAGCAGCGAGCTTTTGCCGGCGCCGTTGGGACCGATGATGGCGCGGATCTCGCCCTTCGCGACCGCCAGATCGATAGCATCCAGCGCGGCAACGCCGCCAAAGCTGAGCGAGATACCCTCAAGGCGTAGGACGGGCACGGCGGCGCCGGAAACCAGCACCGCCGCCTCGTCCGCGGAAGGCGCGCCGCCCGCCTCCAGCGTGGCCCCGGCAGCACGCTCTTGCGCGCGCGCCAAGATCAGGGCGTGGCCACCCGCTGTCGCAACCAGGCTCATATGTCGCCCCGACCCGGCTATTCCGCAGCCTGGACGTGCGGCGCGCCCTGGGCCTCCAGCTCACGCACCAGCGGGATCACGTGCTTGCCAAAATACTCGACCTCTTCCTGGAAGTGCAGGAAGCCGAGCAGGATCAGGTCGGCGCCGGCGTGCTTGAGCTCGATGATGCGTTTGGCGACCTGCGCCGGGGTACCGATCAGATTCGAGCGGAAGCCATCATTGTACTGGACGAGGTCCAGGAAGGTAGACTTGGCCCAATTGCCCTCACGCTCGGGGCTCGCATTGCCAGCGTTCTGGACCTCATGGTGGAAGCCGTTGACCGCTTCCGGGATCGCCTTATCAAGGATCTCCTGCAGGACATCCTTGGCTTCCTTTTCCGTCTGCCGGACGATGCCGAATGCGTTGATGCCGATCTTGGTTCGCCAGCTCTTGCCGAAGGTCTTTTCCTTGGCCCTGATATCGTCGACCTGTGCTTTCAAGCCATCAGGCGTATTGCCATTGGTGAAATACCAGTCAGACACGCGGGCAGCCATGTCACGAGCGGCGCGCGAGGAGCCGCCCTGGAAAATCTCCGGCAACGGATCGAGTGGCTTCGGCTTCAATGAATACTCATTGAATCGATAGAAGTCGCCCTTGAGCGTGAAGTCTTCTTCGGTCCAGATACCGCGCAACGCGCTGATAAACTCCTCGGAGCGGCGGTAGCGCTCGTCGTGGTCGAGCCAGGGCTCGCCGATAGCGTGGAATTCACCGCGAAACCAGCCCGAGACAATGTTGACAGCGACCCGCGCATTAGTGAGTTGACTGATCGTTGCGATCTGCTTTGCGGCAAGAGCTGGATTCCACGGCCCGGGCAGAAGAGCGGCGATCACCTTGAGCTTCTCGGTCGCGGCGAGCAGCGCGTGCGAGAAGGTGACGGATTCATGCTGTTTGTCAGCTCCGTAGCCAGCCGTGAAACGGATCTGGCTCAGCGCGTAGTCGAAGCCCGCCTGTTCTGCGATCTGGGCAAGCTTCCGGTTGTAGTCGATATCCCAGCTGGTGCGCTGCTCGATCGAGGATATGACAAGGCCGCCGGAGACGTTCGGGACCCAGTAGGCGAACCTGATGGGAGTGTTCGTGGTCATGCTGTTACCTCACGTAATTGGCTTGTGACGAACGGTCGGCTGAGTTTGAAGCAGGCAGCACATGGCAATCACCCTGCTCCAGACGAGCGAGGGCGCAAATGCTAGGGTCGGATGCCAGGCTACGAGGGAGAGACGTATTCGCGATCTGCGGCGTCACCGCAGGAGCGCGGGATTTAGATCGTCAACAGAGTGACGCGCGCATGACCCAACAGGACATCGCCAGTGCACAAAAACTTCCCGCCTCACCGACGAGAGCATTGCAAATCATCAGCGTTCCCCTCTCTCAATCACCATCGATTGACGATCAATACTCTCAGAGAAGAAACAAGCTTACGAGTCTAAGACAAACTCTTTTTCATCGCGTCTGAGAAACTCGTTTTTCTAGATTCTCAGCAAACGGCTCGTTTGTTGCGGCGTGCCTAAAAACTCTCACCCACACACACGTTCGCGAGACAACTAGTCAAGAAAGCGTCAATAGGTATGTCTTTCATGAGACTGCTGGCGAAAGATAGTTTTCTACTGCCGCGACATACGACCTCAAAAAAAGGCGTCGCACGATGACCTGAGCCCCTGAACTTCCTCCAAAAATGGGTAGAATCCGTCCACCTTGAGGGAGACGGAGATGAAGCAGTCGAGGTTCACGGAAGAGCGGATCATTGCGGTGCT
>NZ_JCAMOP010000062.1:0-35479 GCF_059512345.1 Bradyrhizobium sp. Unk1 | reverse complement strand
AATAGGCGAGAAGACCGCGGCGGGAACCAACTTCCCGCCGCACACTCCGCATAATCGTGGGCTCCGCATAATTGCGGAAGTCTACTGGTTTGGTCGCCACCATCACCCGGACAGCACCCGACGGATCTATCACCGGCTCGCCTTCAGCGCTTGGACAATCGATGCAATCATCGTTGGGTCCGCACCACGACCGGCACGGATCGTGATGCCGTCAACTTCGATCTCGATGATCCCGGCATCGGGCTTGGCCTGCACCGCATTCCTTTGCGCTCAACGGCCAAGAGCGGGCGCCGGCACCGCGGCGTCCACCACCGCCGGCACAAACTGTACTTCGTCCGCCTCGGAATGACCGCGTGCGGCTTCTCGCAACTGCCGCCGCCAGCCAAACAGCTGCAGCGGCGACAAGCCATGCCGTCGTGCCACGGAACACACCGAGTCGCCTCTCGACACGATCTCGGCGACGATCTGCGCCTTGTCCTCGTCGCTCCACCTCCGCCGACGACCGGCTCCGGTGAAGACCTCAAGCCGCCGCACGGGCTCCGTGATAGCAGTATGCCTGTGTTCATTCTAAGCCTAACGGTCGAACCGAACCGCAGACTCGCAGATCACCCCGTCGTCATCCGGTAGGTGGCCGCTGAACAGCACTGACCAAGTATCAGGTACCTGGTTAAATGATCAGCCATTTTCGCGGGGTCGATTTTGCTGGGCACGCCACAAGCCTCGCTGGAATTCGGTTGCCCGCGCTCGTGATACAAGGGATGCAAATGACGATCTCGATGCTAGTCCTCGCCCCTATCAACGCGCGCCTCACGCACATCGAGTTCGGGCTCACAGCTGTGGAGCTCGTTTCTTCTCCAAAAGCGCTTTCTAGCCCATACGAGTGAGCATTACCCGATTGCACCGTTCAACCGAGAAGACAAGGTCGGATTGGGCGAAGCCATTTCGGATAGCGCGCGATCTAAAAGCTGTTCTTCGTGCGAAGTTCATTTGAGAATTTAAGCCACGTCCCATTCCATCTGCTGGATTTCGCTAGGCTGCCACGCGCCGCCTCGGTAGCTCGTCCCAAGTGCGGCCGTCCAACACGCGACCAAATTGCTTCTTCTGCACGCCGCCCCATTGCTTGAAGTGAAACGCCACTCCTGCTTCGACACATTGATCGCGGATTGAACGCACCCAATCAGGGTTCATTGGTCGCGCGGCTGGCCCGCTTTCTCCGCCAGCAATTGCCCAATCAATTCCATTCAGATTAAGATTGTTAAGGGGTCCAAGTAAAGGTTCTAAGCTCAGAAATTTGACATAAGCCGGCGTGGATCGAAGCGAATCGATGCGCCCTATATACTCTTGGCTCTCTACGCTGACGCCCATCCAGATGTTGTTCGGCCAACAGAGCTTGTTGGCCACTTCTGCGAGACGATCGGCGCGCTTTGTCAACACCTGGAACGTGTGATGTCGAGCCTGCTTCATAATGCCGAATACTCTGACGATGAACTCTAACGGAACTTTTTCATGGAAAAGATCAGACATGGAGTTCACGAATATGATCTTCGAATTTTTCCACTTTAAAGGAATTCCTAGGGCGGATTCATCCAGCACGATCTTACCATTCCACTTGGCTCGTCCACCGGTCATACGAGTCGTGCCCGCGTATTTTTTTTGCCCCATCGCCTCCAATCGACGAGCTAGGCGCATCGCATAGCAATTCGTGCAGCCCGGCGATAAGATCGTGCAACCGCCGACTGGATTCCACGTCGCCTCAGTCCACTCAATTGATGAGTTGGTGGCCATGGGCTCGCTCCTATCTGAAAGTCACTCGCACGTGATCGGCGAAAGTGTTTTTTTTGCGCTTGGCCATCGGGGGGTCGGCAACAATAATGCCTTCCGCTTCAAGCTCCCTAAGCGCTTGTTTGTAGTTTTTGCTAATATACGGTGTGTCTACCGAATGATCCTCGTAAATTTCTCGCATGGTCATAGTTTCACCGGACAAATCTATCGGCAGTTTCTTTTTGAGCGCGTCAAATGGCTGCGCCAGAGAAAACAGCAGCGGCATCGATGCATCGGCCGGCGAATAGGTGAATGACGCGACGCCCTGGTCATCCGAAGAGCTTTCACCCGCCATGATATCCTTCATGATTTCGTACCCCTTGAAGCTTTTGGATACAAAAACGATGCTGTGACTGGTCCGCTTGCCGCGCTTGAAACGAAATGGCAGCACGTACGTTCCGCCCATCTCCTTTATGGCTTGTGAGAGCTCTTCCAGAATCAGTGCTTCCCTGTCGTCGGGGGACATGCCTTGCAACGCCGTCCGCAATGTGGCGGCCCGCTTGGCACCGAAAAGCGCATCCATATGCGAATCCACTTTCGGATTCGATATCCCCGCATTTATCCGCCCGTAGTTGAAAAAGAAAACGCAGTCACAGCCCCAATCCTTGATCATCCCATTGACGATCTTCAGCGACAGACCCTTGTAGCCGAACGGGTCCACAAAGCTGAATGAGGGGATCAAACGCGTTTCGTTGAAGTATTTCTCTGCATCTTTGCCGATTTCGCCGCAATTTACCTGCGGAGTAAATTTTAGCTTCTCGATACCCGGTAGCTTGGCGATCTCCGTCTGCAGTGTCGCCGAATGGTTTTGATCCGCATCGTTGAACAACGCCACCAACATTTGGCAAAGTGCAGCATCTGCAACTGCATGTTGAAGCACTAGCAAGGGTGTTGATGCTGCGCCGTCTTTGTAGCGTCCTGGCCCGGCGAAGAGATCGATATAAGCAATCTTTCCTTCTCGCGCTTGCGCGCTCGGACCAATGACTTTCGCCCATGCATAAAAATATTTCTGAACGATTCTTGCTTTTGTATCGGACTGGTCAAGTTGCTCATTAAAGAAACCTGTGTTCGCCATAGAATTACCCGCCCAAGTTGCAGAGGGCGGGCAATGGCACGTTCGAGCAATATACAACAACTGCATGGTGCATTTGTTCACACTTTGTTCTATTTGTCAATCACGCGAAAGGTACCGAAACCGCGGTATTGGATGTCGGCCGGGCCGGCACTGTTATGAGTGCGGTATCTTGCATTATCGCTCGGCCGAGCGAATGCGTTGTTGCGCCTCTGCCGCATTCTTTCATCGTCTTCTCTGAAAAAGCGCAGCTTTGTTGCGGACCTGACGCTTCACTTCCTCTCTCTGTTAGCGTGCGATATCCACCTCAGTTTGCGCACTGCCTTTTTCTCGGTCAGTGGTCAGCCCTGGAAACACGTTGCGCCTTTTAATCTACCGCCCGGCGGATAGAGCATTACACAAGTCACTGACCAGATCGTCGCCTTTGCGTCACGCGGAACTCGCAAGTACCGGCAATTGTGCAACGGGAGTTGCGGCGCTCCGCTATGTCGCCGGACGGTCCGGTCCAGGTGCCTAGATTGAGACGAAGACAATGAAAGCTTCGGAGACGAGCGCGATCGCCTCGTCCGGGAGGGGAGGACGCTTTCAAGACTGCAGGAGCTCGTCAAACTCCTCGGATGCTTCTTCTTGATTTCATTGAATAGGAGATCGCTGAATGCTTTCAGGGATCAGTTCGTGAAATACGATAGCTGGCGATGCGCCGATCATCCCTCGATCCGCTGCTGCTTTCCGTCGCGAACGAGCCTAATAAGCCGGAAGTCTGCATAGTTTGAGCTTGCATCCATGAACAACCAGAGGTTTATTTTTATTATTGCCTTTCCCTATTGCTCATGTGCGTGGTGCGGGCATGAGAAAAATACTTTTAGCGTTCGCTGCGCTCTTGCTGCCGAGTGCCGGCGTTTGTCAGCAAACAGACAAACGGTGGTGCCTCTTTCGCCAGCGCCAGCAGCTACGTTTCGGTTGCTCTCTCCGATTCCGCCAAGAACGTTCGTCCGATCGGATCGCTCCCCGTGGCTGCGGCGGAGATATCGGCAGCCGCGTTGCCCCGTCTGCGCGAAGATCCGAACGTCGTTCTCGTTACTCGCGACATACCGATGCCGCCCACACTTATGGATTCGGTTCCGTTCATCGGGGGCGACAAGATGCACGGCCTGGGTTACAGCGGGACCAACGAGACGGTGGCCGTGCTAGACACGGGCGCGCAACTCGATCACCCAGCACCAGTCGGGGCCATCGTAGGCGAAGCCTGCTTCTCGACGGATCATTCAACGTTTACAACGTGAAATCGCTTTGCCCGGGCGGTTTCGATGTGGGAACTATTGGCGGATCGGCTGGTCAATGTCCGACCGATGTAGTCGGATGCGATCATGGGACGCATGTGGCCGGGATTATTGCGGCCACAACATGAAATTCGCGGCAAAGAACTTCGGCGGCGTTGCCCCGGCCGTGAAACTTCTATTGATACAGGTCTACTCGCTCTTCGATGATCCCAATGTCTGCAAGGCGGCCGGCAAGGGTATCCGAAGCTTTACTTCCGATCAGCTTCGAGCATTGGAATACGTCTTTAAGCATCGGGCAGAGTTCAGTGTGGGCGCCGTCAACGTGAGCTTAGGAAGCGGATACTTCGATGCCGCGTGCGACAAGAGTTCGGCCCTGACGGAGATCATCGAGCGCTTAAGGTCGAAGGGAATTCCAACCGTCGTCTCGGCGGGCAACGAACATTTTTTTGACGGAGTGGCTGAGCCGGCCTGCATCTCATCGGCGGTATCGGTCGCAGCTGCCAAGAAGGATGGCTCGCTCGATGTCTCCTATTCGAATGTAGCTTCTATGGTACATATAGCGGCGCCCGGCGCCGACATAGTCTCAAGCGTTCCTGGATCGGCCTATGCCACCATGAAGGGCACGTCCATGGCAGCTCTCCATGTCGCAGCAGCACTTGCATTGTTGCGTCAGGAGTTTCCGGGCGAAAGCGTCAGTCAGCTAGAAAGCCGTCTGACGAGCGGAGCGCCCATCACTGTCGACGTGCGGACCGGAACCAAACTGCCGCGCCTTGAACTCGTCCATCAAACCGCCGCCAACTCGAGTTTCACGGCTTCGAGTCCAGCTGGATCTTCTAGTTCGACGGACAGCAGGCCGCCGCCGGACGCGCCTCCGTCCTCATCGGGCAGCGGAAAGCTGTTCAGCTTCAACAAATCGGCTCTTCTATTGTATCGGAGGGTGCCTTTGGAATTGTCCGGCATCGGATGTTGGGCCGCGACGAACCCGGCGGCATCCGGGCTCAGCTTCACGAAGGCGAGCAACCTGGTTCTGTCGGCATCGGTCGCCAGTTGCAACGACAGTCCTTGTGGTGCGTTCAGGAACTCATGGCCGCAAGATCCGCTCCTCTCCGGCTGCTGCAGGAGCCGCTAAGGTTGAGAACGCCTCTTCCTCCGATAACCACGTTTCCCAAATGGGAAGCGGTTGCCCTCGATATGTTGCGTGGATCTTGCCGTGAGGACACCTTCAGCTAGACGTCACACCGAAGCCGAGCGTGGCGCCCCAAGATAAGGCGAAGATCATAACGATCGATGTGAGTACCGTGAAGGGCCTGCTGAAGGACGTACCCTCGATAGCGGTTTTCGATAACCGGCTATCTTCTCCCTTTAACAACAAGTGAGCGAGCGAAGCTGCTGCTCGGCAATTCAGCACCGAAGTCTTCGAACTCCTTCATCGACTTGGAGCGACAAATGCGCAAGTTCGTACCGGCCTTCGTGGCCGGCCTACTTTATACCACGCTGCCAAGCGAGCTCAGCGCGCAGCAAAGCATCCGGCCCGAGCCACTGGGTTTGCCGTCCGCCGAATCGCAGTCGATCCGACGAACAACGGTTCCGGGCAAACAAAAATTGATTGCAACGGCACGCAAGTCGACGCGCCAAATCGTTGGCTCGATCGCTTCTATGCGATTGAATTGGACTCCGCGCGAGCAGCGGCAGTTTGGGCCTCAGCGGGCCAGCGGCCCTCGAGGCTGGAGATTATCAGGTCGTCGTCGCGATCGCGGCATCTGCAATCTATCGATGAGGGCCGAAAGGACTTCAAGCGGGTATCGTGGGGAGGAAGCGGTACCGTAAAGTGGCCGGACAGACAGGGTGAGCCGGAGCAATTCGACCAGATCTGGTTCGCCGGCAATCATGCCGATGTCGGGGGAAGCTATCCCGAAAACGAATCTCGCCTGTCGGACATTACACTGGCCTGGATGGCGGAATTCATCACCGAGAAGATTCCGGAGGCAGGCCGAGTCATTGTCGACGAGAGCTCGCTAAGATTATATCCGTCGGCTGATGGCATGATGCACGACGAATGTATGGTGGGAATGGGTGGGACTGCGCTTAGATGGGCGAAGGCGGTTCGGGAGATGCCCGATACAGCACAACTTCACTCCACAGTCTACGAGCGCCTGGCAATGAAGTTAGTTCGCAATTTCACGAGCTTCGGGCCCTACCGACCTGTCGCGTTGCAGAAGCATCTCAAAGCGAAAGCCTATTTCGAAGCCGCAACCAGCGGAGGCGACGACACGGCCAACAGCCGGCCCCGGCAATAAGCCAAGCTTCCATGCAAGTGGTGTTATATCGACTTGATTGGACTGCAGCCGCTGACCTCCATCACCGGATGCGGCGATCGGTTGCGCGAGAGGGGTAGGCGTCGGGTTTTTCTTTAACTCCGACGAGCCACACGAAGCGATTCTAAACCTCTCCGCTGCGGTTACGGTGGGCCGGCCTTCGCCGTGATCAAGATTACAAGCCTGTGTTGCCGGGATTCGTCAGCCATTCGCTGGGCGGCCGCAGCGATCTCTTTAGATTGCTTAAGATGAAAGCCGCAATCGCCGGTATGTTTGCTCTCGCTGTTGCTGGGATCCCGCCGCTCGCCAGGCAAACGGTCCGAGTGACAACGCCGCTTCTCG
Source organism: Bradyrhizobium sp. Unk1 (assembly GCF_059512345.1). NCBI lineage: Bacteria > Pseudomonadati > Pseudomonadota > Alphaproteobacteria > Hyphomicrobiales > Nitrobacteraceae > Bradyrhizobium > Bradyrhizobium sp. Unk1. Next base: position 28,649 of record NZ_JCAMOP010000062.1, on the reverse strand, counting down.
CATGAGCGGCGACCTCCCTGATCGTCCTAACCTTCCTTACCCACCAGCTGGATGAGTTGTTCTCTGTGGGATTGCTGGAATACTCTAGCGGATATGAAGACTATTCGCCGACGTCTTAGGCGACGAAGCTCTCTTGTGAAATCCCCCAGATAGAGCTGATTGCTCCGATGCAGATTTTCGGCGCTCTTCCTGCGCTTGGTGCAGAAATACAACGCGACTTGCGCGCTTAGACAATACGTAGGACTCACATACACAAAAATTGCTCTTGTCTCCAAGCAGGATGAATTTACCGCGCTTTGACGAATCCGATTTAATTTTCCGTCGATCCGAAGGGACTGCTTTCGGCCACGTGGCTGTTGGAACAACGTAGTGGGGGTGGGATGTCCGGGCGTATCGCGTCGAAGCCAAAGCGGCCAGGTGCTTTGGCTCTTAGATTCCGCGGAAAGATCATTATTGGTTTTGCCACGGTGCTGGCCATCTCTGCCGTCAGCATCGCGTTCGCCTATCTCGGCTTTGAACGCGTATCGGCCGGTGTCGCGTCCTACCGCGCCAGCGTTTCTGAGGCCGACCTTGCTCGCAACATCGATCGCGAGTTGCTCGGCTATCAGTCGGCGGCGCGCTATTTCGTTGTCACTGGCAAGGAGGATGATGCCAAGACGGCGCTATGGGCCGAGGCCAGCTTGAAGAACGCCATCGACCAGGCGATCAAGGGCACCAAGAAGCCGTCGCGGCTCGAGAGCCTCAACAAGCTCGCGAGCGATTTCGAACTTCTCCGCCATCTTTGCCAAGATCCTGCAAGCCAAGCGCGACAGCGCACTCTTGGTGCGGAGCCAGCTTCAGCGCAATGCCAATCTTCTCATGTACAAGCTCGACGACATCGGCCGCAACGCGTCCGGCGGCGAGGCGCAGGCGGTCGAATTCGGCACCAAGCAGGTCAACGCCCACTTCCAGACAGCAAGCGCGGCGGCGACGAACTTTATCCTCAGTTCTGACCAAGCCATTGCTACAAGCGCGCTGGCGCGACTGAAATTGGCCGAGAATTCGCTCGGCGCGGTCAATTCGTTGGACGACAAGACCGTTACCGGCTTGAAGGATATCGAAGTCCTGCTTGGGGCCTATCGTGAAGCGCTGGAAAAGCTCGTCGCCAACGCCAAGATGGTGGAAGAGCTCGTGACCGCGATCAATGGATCGGCGAGTGTCATCATGCGGGGGGCAACCGCAATGAAGGCGGACCTCGTCTCGGATCAGCAGCGGCTGGAAATGGAATCGGAAAGCACCATCGGCCAGACCGAGCAATTGATCCTGATGCTCGCCGCCGGCGGCACGCTGCTCGGCTCCATCCTCGCCTTCTTGCTCGGCACCGGCATCTCGCGTCCGATGATTGCGATGTTCAAGGCGATGCGCGAGCTGGCCTCCGGCAATTTCGACGTCGTGCTGCCGGGACTCGCTCGCAAGGACGAGATCGGCGAGATGGCGGGGGCCGTCGAGGAGTTCAAGGTGCAGGCCATCGCCAAAGCCGAACGCGACGCGATGGCCAGCGAAGCGCAGAACACGGAAGCGCGTGCGACGCGCCGCGCCGAGCTGATCCGCTTTACCGATGATTTCGAGACTGCGGTCGGCGCCTCGTTTCCAACGTCTCGGCCTCCGCCGTGCAGCTGGAATCCGCGGCCTCGACCTTGACTCGCACCGCCGAGACGACGCAGACCCTGTCGAGCCAGGTCGCAGGCGTCTCTGAGCAGGCCTCCTCGAACACGCAGTCGGTCGCGACTGCCACCGAAGAGCTTTCTGCCTCGGTCGAGGAGATCAGCCGTCAGGTGCGCGACTCCAGCCGCATCGCGGAAGCCGCAGTTGTGCAGACCAAGGAGACCGACGGCCGCATCGGCAAGCTATCGCATGCCGCGCAGCAGATCGGCCAGGTCGTCAGACTGATCACGGCCATTGGCAAGCAAACCAACTTGCTCGCATTGAACGCCACCATCGAGGCGGCGCGCGCAGGCGAAGCTGGCCGCGGCTTTGCCGTCGTCGCGAGCGAAGTGAAGTTGCTGGCGAGCCAGACTGCCAAAGCGACGGAAGAGTCTCCTCGCACATCGCGGGCATGCAGGGCGCGACCGCTGAGTCGGTCGCCGCCATCAAGGAGATCGGCGCCATAATTGGCCAGATCTCGACGATCGCCACCTCGATCGCCGGTGCAGTCGAGCAGCAGGGCGTCGCGACGCAGGAGATCGCCCGCAGCGTACAGAACGTCGCGCAGGGCACGCAGAGCGCGGCCATCGATATCGGCCAGGTCAATCGCGGCGCCGCGGAGACCGGCACGGCCTCGGAAGAGGTGCTAAACTCGGCTCAGACGCTGTCCAGCGAAAGCACGCGTCTCCGCACCGATCTCGACCGACTCATGGCGAAAATCCGGGCGGCTTAGGGCTAAAGCATGTTCCGGCGAACATCGGGAGCGCTGCCTTCTTTGTTGAGAGGTTCGCGCATGTCCTTGAACTTCTCGGCGGCAGCTTCCGCTCGTTGCCCGACTTCATTCAAGTAGTGGGTTTTGTCTGCTATTGAGCAACCTTTCCTGTTGTTTTCTCGAAGCCATGGCAGCGCTCAAACGCCGCCTCGATCGCATCCGCCCGGAGTCCGCCACGTGACGGTTCGCGAAGGAGCACACCAATGACGGACTCAGGCATCTGGAATCTGCCCATTGCTAACACCCACCACCTTTCTGCCAGTGCCGGCGAGCTGAGCTTCGTCGGCGGCGCGGGCGATTTTGACGCAGCGGGAAGGATTCGCCATCCCGGCGATTTCGACAAGCAGGTCGAAGGAGCGATGGCCAACGTGGCGAAGGCGCTAGCCAATGAATCCTGCACGCTCGACGACGTGGTGCGGCTGAAGGTGCACTACCGCTGAGCGTGACGATTGGGAGGTGATCGCGGCACTGGCGCGCTTTTTCGAAACGGATCCAATGCCGGCGGTCAGCACGCTGGCGGAGCCGTTGCAGCCGTTTTCCAGGCAGGCGATTCAGATCCAGGCGGTCGCGCAGCGTGGCTGGCGCTCGCATTCCGACGTGCGAGTATTTCCTCGCCCGGTGCCGGCCGCGAGGCGTGCGCTCTTCGGCGGCAGGACGGTCGTTGCAGGACTCCGAGCAGGCGAGTTCATCGCGCTGGCCAATCGTACCTCAGAGGACGCCGACGGGGCGTTGTTTGCTCCGGGTGACGGGCGGTCCCAGAGCCACTTCATCATGGATCGTCACGCGGAAGCCCTCACCGCGCTCGGCGCATCCTTCCAGGACTGCGTTAAGGTGGAAGGCTACTATGCCACGACTGAGCATTGGGAGATGCTCTCCAGAGCGCGAGCGAGCTACTTTCGCGAACCGGGGCCGGTCGCAACCGTGGTCCGCTGCCATGGGCTCGACCCAGGCGTTGTAACCAAGGTCGATGTTTTGGCCATGCGTCAGCTTCGCAACGGCTTTGACAAGTACATTCCCCGCGAAGACAGCTGGCCCGAGCGAGTGTGGGACTGGACGTACGCCACGCCCTATCGCCAGGCCATCCGGCTGCGCGACGTCGTTTGGCTGGGCGGTCAGGTGCCTTTGAGCCCGTACAGCAATAAGGGCGAGCGCGTACTGGCCGGCGAACTCCTGCCGCAGACCCGTTTCACGATGGGCTACATCGAGGATCTACTGCGTCCCTTTGGCCGCAGGCCTGCGGATTTGAAGCTCATGGTCTGCTATTTCAAATCGAACGGCACCGAGGCCGAGACGCTCGCTTTCGTCGCGACGCTCGCGGATTGTGTGGGTGGAGTGCTTCCACCCATGACGCTGGTGCCGATGCCCTTGGTGCATACCCCGCCGACGACCGTTGAGATCTGGGGCGTAGCACAAGGATGAGGAGTGACGATGGGCATGCTCGAATTCAATGGACACACTACCTCGCCGGTGGCGCTTCGGATCCACGCGAACTGGGTAGATGCGGGGTGAACCACCACCCGCAGACAAGCGCATCGCGATCGAGGACCGCACATACGGGGAGTTTGCGCAGCACCGCTGGTCGTCGTCGCACATCGCCGACTTGTACAGCCGCATCCGCCGCTTCGACGAAGCGTTCCTGGACACCTATGTCGACGGATCGCCGACATTTAATCGAGCCCTGCTTCTTGGCGAGCCTAGCTCCCTAGGCACCCGAAAGAGCGAGCTTTGAATCCTACGGCGGCTTGGTCGGAACTGCTGATGAGCTAGGGGTGGCGCCTGAGTTGGAGGTCGAAGAGACAGGCGTTTCGCCGTAGAGAGTATGCACACCGGCAGCAATAAGCACGACGATCAATAGCACATAGACAAAAAGCAAGACGCCACGTGTTTCGCGATAGTTCTTCATCGCTTGCTCGATTGGCGTTTCAGCGATTTCTTCCCGCTCCCGAACGGAGATATAACTATAAAGACTTTGCAGCCAGCTCCGCCGGGAAGAAGTCTGACTTTCGAAAAACGCGCTATTGATGCGCCATTGCAGCCAAAATGAAAGACCTATGAATAGGGCAGCAGAAAAGTAGAACAAGGAAGAGATGAGAGGATTCGGTGCCTTGGTCGCGTCACCCAGAATCTTCAATATGAAAGGTGCCGCCGAGATAGCCAGGTCGCGCCAGAGGGTCGCTGCAAGATCTTGCGCCCGTTGCGCGACTTTTTGAGTCTCATCAATGACGGTCTTGCGGAGATCAGCGAGCGCCTTCAGTGTTTCGCGGCTAGATGATTGGACGTGAGCTTCATAGGCAGCCTTAGCCGCCTCAAGCGCCTGCTCCAACGTCGTGGCGAGATCTTGCTGAGGACGGCTCGCCCGAGCCAGCTCGCCGGAAAAGAGCAGATGGCGCGCCTCGATATCGGTTCCAGAAAGAAAGACCCAGTGCGCGGCTTCAGTCAGAGGAGAGCGCGCGCCCGGCAGGGCAGGATTATCGGCTTTGATGCGATAGATTGGAGGCGTCGCTGCCGCTTGCAGCCAAACCTGGCTGTCCTCGAGCCAAGCTCGGGAAACGAGACCGCCCAGCAATCTGCGGGCAGCAACCCTTTCCCAAGCTCGATACGCCGGCGATGGAGCTGCTGGCGTAGCCTCTAGAATCCAGGGACTGAGATCGCTGACGATCTCACGATCGGGCACAAAGTCGCGGACATAACGAGTTGGGTCGATGGGGCACAATACGAATTCTGGAGACGAAATCGGCTGTGCCAAATCCCACGAAACTACCTGTAGTCCTCGCGCGCGAAATGCCTGAGTGGAGTTGAAATCGACGATAGCGAGGCGGGGAAGGACGCTCCGTTGCGCCAGGTATTGTGGAACGCCGGATTGGAAAACAAAAAAGGCGCAAGCCTCAGCGGCGGGCTTTCCAAGCGTGATCACCACCTCGCGCGTCGAATCGAAGACGTCACCCGCAACGAGATCGCCACCGAGCGCCGGATCATAGACTTGCAACGTCGAGAAGGGGGACGGGATTTCGTCGGCGAATCCCAGCCAGGCCACCTGCGCGTTGGCGGACGGCAGCCGCCCCCGCAATACGAGGGCATCAACACGCTCGTCTGCCGAGGCGCCGTTCGCAACTAGCTCACGAACGCACTCGACCAGATATGTTGAGCTCGAAGTCATCGAGTGTGATCTTGTCTTTGATGATGATCTCGCCCTTGTCGCGATCGACCGAAATGACTGATGGCGTCAAACCGGCAGGAAAGGTCAGTTTCACTCCGCTCGCCGTCTCGACACGACGGTTTCTGGGCGCCGCAATCGCATTCTTTTGGAGCACAAACGATTCGCCCGCCATTCCTTCGCGCTTCAGCTTTGCCTTAAAGTCCGTTACCACTGGGCTGTCGTCAGGCAGCGGACCGAATATGCTCTTCAGCCAACTTTCAGCGTTCTCGCCGTCGACGGATCCACCTGATTGGCTGGCGTCGTAGAGGCGTTGCGCCAGATTTTTCATCGCTTCTTGCGGAAGTATGTCCTTGTGCTTTTGTGCAATGTTGCGTGTGACGTCGATGATTGCCTTGGTCAGCTCTACTTCCGTCCGCTGGCGTCGAACGAGCAGGAACTGCTCGAAATACGCGGCAGGCCGCTGCGGATTCTGGCGATCGACAACGCAGATTTCGTCGCCGTCTTTGCGCAGCTTGATGAGCGCGGCCTTCTGCAATGCGTTACGGTTCTGGACAAAAGTACGTTCGATTTCGCCGAAGGTCGGCCTAGGCTTCCCCGACCGGCCGCGACTGACGTCGTAGTCGTAGCTGAGAACTTTTTCATCCTCGAATTTCAGAAGTGCAAACAGCCGTCCGGTTGAACAGGACAAGGAGAAGATAAGGAAGGCCCCGACGGCCGTGCTGCCACCATGGGCTCCGTTGAATGAAGTCGCCAGCTTCTCGCTTTCCTCCTGGAAGGTGCTCTTGTCGCGACTGATCCGTGTCAGTTGCGCCCGCACGGAGGCATCCTCCAGAAATTCGTAGCGGTTCCCACTGTTGACCGAGCGCACGCGGCCCAGAAAAAAAGGCGAATATCGGCCCGGATCGAAAGCTGCCAGCAGCTGAAAATGTTCCTCTCCCGGGCCGACGATATGGAAGACGCTCTGATCAATGCGCAGGCTTTCTAGTTCCTGCTCCGTAAGGAAAGCCATAAATCCACCTTAGAACAAAAAGAGAACAAAAGTAAACATCTCGTGGTCCAATTACGACGCATTCGATGAATTAATCCTGCGTTTTGGTGGGACTTCCATCTGGAATTGAGCTTTCAGGCTCAACTTTTGCGGGGTTGAGTGAGGTCGAAACACTTGCGGCCTCCTTTCGGCAAAAATCTGCGACGGACAATGTGAAGGTTTTTCAGATTTCCTGCCTTAGGAGAGTATTTTTCGTGGAGTAGAGTCTGGTCCGTGCGCCGAAAGCGAGGCCAACGAAATTCACGGCCACAGAAGGATTTTCAGGATTGAGCCTCATGCAGACAGAGTTTTCAGGGTGAGTGACCGTTTTTTATGATCGCGGGCTACCTGCGGCCGCGACCCCCGCGGGCTATGCAGCGCTGATTGATGCCTAGGACCTGTCCGTTTCTATTCCACGCGCGCTGTCCGCAATCGGAACAAAGCACGCATCATCGAGGAAGGCGGATGGCGCATCTAGACGTTACGATAACCGTAAGAGACGAGGGCGCCGTCGTTTCGATTGGGCATGGGCACTGACGCTGGACTCGAATTGAAGCGCGCGCCGTGATGAGTAGCGAAGAGAGGATCTATTCTATTCGCGTTCGAATGCATGAGGTGCGCACAATCGGCGTCGTCTGTAAGCAAGACTGATCGGCCGCTCGTGAGGATGGCAAGAACGATCATTCCGCTATCATTGAGGTCTCCGGCAGGGCCTCGGCTCCGTACCAACTCACCAATGGAAAACTAATACGCGCATTGGCGGGACGCACTAGCAGGTTCCTCTTCTCGCCGAGCATTCGTGCCAGTCGCGCGGCGCCAGGCCCAAGCCACTGAGCGAGAACAATCCACGAAAATCAAGGAGATGCGGGAATACGAAACCAAGCTGGTCGATGAGACGATCGCTCGCTTCGGCAAAGTCGATATTCTTGTCAATAACGCCGGTATCTCGCCGAAACGAGAGGGTAAAAAGCCAAGCGTAGGCGAAATTGCGCTCGACCAATGGCGACAGGTCCTGTGATATAAATCTTACTGGTGCTTTCCTATGCTGCAAGGCGTGTTTACCGCATATGGTCTCGCAACGATGGGGGCGCATTATCAATATGGGCTCACAGGCTGGAAGGACTCGACCGGACTTTGCCGAGCCCACTATGCAGCGTCAAAGGCTGGAATAATGGCTTTGGCAAGAACGTTGGCATCCGAAGTCGGGCAGCACGGTGTAACTGTGAATTCGCTGCGCCGGGCCGTATCGAGACGGCTATGGTCGCCTCTGCGCTAAAGTCCAATGAGCAATGCATGTCTCGGATTCCAGTAGCGCGTTTGGGAACGGCCGCGGAGATAGCTGCCGCCACTGCCTATCTTGCCTCCGACGAAGCGGGCTTCATGACTGGGGTGACGCTTGACCTTAATGGCGGAGCTTTCATGATTTAACATATTGGAAGGATCTTCACTGCAGCACCCCTGCGCGCCCCTGAGTGCCAATCGCAAATGCATAAGAAAGAAGTAATTATCCCAATGGAGATGTCTTCTTCGCTGGGTATTCTCCACCTTGAACGTGGTGGCGACCCCCGATGTCAAAACGTACTGCTTGCGCGCGCGCCGGCCAGGACCGGGCGAACCTCTACAACGAAGCCGGCCGCGTCCCCTGGGTTCAGCCCTGGGGGACGGCCGCGGCGAAAGCGCCGCTGGCCATGCCAAAAAGCGCGTCGACCAACCGGCAATACAGTGGCCGCAGGGAGCAAGACTGATCGGAACGTACGATAGCCAGGTCGCATTTGGCCAGTCGCGCGTGCTGCTGGTCTGGACGCGGCTGATCATGCCGAATGGGCGTTCGATCGTTCTGGAACGCCAGCCAGGGGCGGACGCCGCAGGATACTCGGGCCTTGAGGACGAGGTCGACAATCACTGGAAAGAGCGCTCTTGGGCGCGGCCGCGCTTTCAACACTGCTCGCCGTAGGCACCGAGGTGAATTCCGGGACGGATACGGGTAGCACCAACAGCGACCTCATTGCAGCCCTCCGCCGCGGGGCGGGGGATTCGGCCAATCAGACGGGCCTGCAGCTGGTCCGCCGCAATCTGAACATCCAGCCGACGTTGACCATTCGTGCGGGATTTTCAGTGCGCGTGATCAATCGCGACCTGGTGCTCGAGCCATACAGAGGGTGAGGACAATGGCAAAGCTTAAGCTCGGAGCGATCGAGGACGACAAACCGATCAAAGTGACGCACGAATTGCCGGCAAGCGTCCATCGGGACCTCGTCGCTTACGCTGAAATCCTGGCGGAGGAAACGGGCCAGGCGATCCATGATCCGGCCAAGCAGGTTACACCCATGTTCGCGCGGTTCATGGCAGCGGACAGAAGCTTTCGGAAGGTTCGCTGGGCGCGTCAACGTCCGAGCGAAGGCAAGGGGTAACACATAGGAGATCAGCCACAGGAGAAGTCGAGCCGGGCTTCGGTCCGCGGCCTCGCGCAGTCCGATAGACCTGCCAGGAAGATTGGCTCAACCCCCAGTTTGAGCGCCACTAACCTCATGCTAAGCCGCTTCATGCTGGCGCGGCTGGCATGATGATCATCGAGTGAAGCCAACCGCGCTGGGAGTGTCCTCCAGCTCACGTCCATGCGCGCCGCTCGGAACCCTCGCTGGTGGCTGGCTAGCATTCAAAATGCGATGGTCATTGCGACGCAGTGGCGCGGTGCGTGCTGCGTACATCGCGCCTGTCTCGCTGAAGCATTCTGCTGGTCGGAGACCAGCACGATTTGCTAGCTCACTGCAGAATTTCGGCGCCTCGTACTGTTTTTCGCGCCAATTAGGCACTAATCTAGCTTTAGGATTTGGCTACAGAGGCTGAGCGATCGAAGTTGCATCCAATCAAAGCCCAGATCACAGGGCTTTTGTACGTGGTACGCGCAACCGCTCACCTGGGACAAAGCTCTTTGTAATAGGTGTTTCTCAAATGACCACAGTTCTGATCACGGGTGCGAACCGCGGCATCGGCCTTGCGCTCGCGCGGCAATACGCGACCGACGGGGCGGAGGTGATTGCCTGCTGCCGTGAACCCACAACGGCAGAGGTGTTGAACGCCCTGGCCGTGGCGCATAGCGGCCGCATTCGGATTATTCAGCTCGAAGTGGCCGACGAGGCCTCGATCGCATCCATGAAGCGGGCGATCGGCGATCGGCCGATTGACATTCTTATCAACAATGCGGGGATCAACGGCACCCCGAAGCCTCAGTCGGCCAACAGCATCGACGCCGAAAATTGGATGAAGACGATGCGCGTCAACGCTCTCGCCCCGATACTCATTGCCCAAGCCTTGCGGGATAATTTGAGGCGCGGTTCTGAAAAGAAGGCTGTGTCGATCAGCAGTGTTTATGGGTCCACTACCAAGGACTATGGTGCCGGCTACCCGAGCAGCCTCGACAGATATGCATACCGAGCTTCGAAGGCGGCGCTCAACAACGGCATGCGAGGGCTCGCTCGCGACTGGGCGGAGGACGGAGTACTGGTAGGTATTTTGGATCCAGGCTTCGTGCGGACCGACATGCCCGGTGAACTTGCCCGCAATTCCTCACAATCGATTTCCGCCGACGAGAGCGCGCTCGGTCTGAAGCAACGCATCGCCGAGCTCACACCAGCCACCAGCGGCACCTTCCAACGCTTCTGGGGAGAGGCAATCCCTTGGTAAACGCGGCGTAAAAACGACGGCACGTGTGTCGACGCTTGCTTGCCGCCAACATTTTGCTCGAATATGCCCCGCGCCCGGGAATTGCCATTAATTCCCGAGCGGCAGCTAGAGCTGTTGCGAGCGCGGATTGATCGAGCGCGACGGTAGAATTGTTATTCATCGTCCGCTCTGTCGCTAAGTTACTCCATCGGGAGAAGATCGTGCACCACGAGTGCGCCATCGCAGGTCCGTGCTGGAAAGACCGCATTCTTTCCATGGGGTTGCTGGTGAACATCCACGGCTTAGACGTCACCGCGGGATCGCGCATTGCGTGAGTGGGCATCGGCGCTTGCGTTTCCAAGTGCTTCGGCGTGAATGACCGCGGAGACGCCGGCGAAGGCGATGACGCGCCGGTGCGCCGCCGACCTTCCGCTGGCCGGCGCGTGGCAGGGTGATCACGAGCTACGGCGCCAAGACCAATTCTCTGTTACCGACTTCCAACTCGCCGCGTGCTTCGAACGCCGCGGCCGGCTCCATCGCATCCTCGCCTATGAACATCTCCGGCATCTCCCCAAGCGCAAGCGCTGCTATCCGCGGGATGCGCTGGCTCCACGAGAGCGCAAGATCCTCGCGAAGAAATCCTTTGCCGCAGCCTGTGGCTCTCCACTGGCAGGAACGTCTATCGCGCGATCACGCGCGGCCTGTTCAACTTTATTCAGCGCGAGGGCGGCGGCCGCTGGGCCAATGTTTCGCGAGATCAAGAGCTGTGGCTGGCAGAGCGTCTGCATTCAGCCGCACATTCCGAGCCAGAATGTTCTTAATGCTGGCGGAGCGCTCGGTCTAAACTGGTCACAAGGGGCGTGGAACGACAGTTTGCAAGGCTGCAGTCAATCGAGCTGGATTTCTGCGCGATACCGAAAAATTAGCTGGATTTATGCGTGATTTGGCCTCGTGTTTCACAGGCTTGCGCTGCTCTTAGGATTAGAACAGATCATCCAAGCAGGGAGATTTGCAAATGAAGGTCGGTGTTCCGAAGGAAATCAAGACGCACGAATATCGCGTGGGTCTTACACCTGGAGCCGTCCGGGAATACGTGGCTGCAGGCCACAGCGTGGTAGTCGAAACCGATGCGGGTGCCGGTATTGGGGCAACGGACGACAATTATCGCAAAGCCGGCGCCACGGTTGTGGACTCCGCTCGTGACGTGTTCGCATCCAGCGAAATGATCGTGAAGGTCAAGGAACCCCAGCCTTCCGAGTGGGTGCAGCTGCGAGAAAACCAGATCCTCTTCACCTATCTACACCTGGCCCCGGACCCGGACCAGGCAAAGGGGCTCCTGAAGTCTGGATGCACGGCAATCGCCTACGAGACCGTGACTGATGCGCATGGTGGCCTTCCGCTGCTTGCCCCCATGAGCGAGGTGGCGGGCAGGCTCGCAATCGAGGCTGCTGGTACTGCCCTCAAGAGGTATACAGGAGGGCGCGGGTTGCTGATCGGTGGCGTGCCTGGTGTTCAGCCTGCCCGTATCGTGGTGATCGGAGGCGGCGTTGTTGGCACGCATGCGGCGCGGATGGCGGCCGGGTTAGGCGCCGAGGTCACCATCATTGACCGCTCTCTACCTCGTCTTCGCGATCTCGACGAACTCTTCGGAGGGCGCGTTCGTACAAGGTTCTCGACCATCGATGCTGTCGAGGAGGAGGTGTTTGCGGCCGACGTTGTCATTGGTGCCGTGCTGGTGCCCGGAGCGAGCGCGCCGAAACTTGTTAGCCGCGGGATGTTGCGCTCGATGCGCAAAGGCTCGGTGATCGTTGACGTGGCGATTGACCAAGGAGGCTGCTTTGAGACCTCGCGGGCGACCACGCACGCTGATCCAACCTACGAGGTGGACGGCGTCATCCACTACTGCGTGGCCAACATGCCTGGAGCTGTCCCGCTGACCTCGAGCCAGGCGTTGAATAATGCCACGCTGCCATTTGGCTTGGCGCTCGCAAATAAGGGATTCTCGGCCGTGCTCGAAAATCCGCATCTGCGCGCAGGCCTCAATGTCTATCGGGGCCGGCTAACCTACAAGGCGGTGGCGGAGAGCCTCGGCTTGCCGTTCTCGCCAATCGAACAGGCTGCAGCCTAACCGAAGGGGTCCCTTCGGGGCGTTTCCTCCCCGACTTTGGGCCACTCCTTTGGAGTGGCCCCTTTTTTGACCGCTGAGAATTCCTATTCCGGAGAACACCTGGATGTCAGACCTGCCGCTCTTAGGCATCAAGATCCTCGACCTCACGCGCGTGCTTGCCGGGCCCTTGTCGGCCCAGATGCTGGGCGATCTCGGTGCTGAGGTGATCAAGATCGAGCGGCCCGGCACCGGCGACGATGCGCGCGCCTTCGGCCCGCCTTACCTCAGCGATCCCGAGGGCAAGGAGAACAACAACAACTCCTTCTACCTCTGCGCCAACCGCAACAAAAAATCCGTCACGATCAACATCGCCAAGCCGGAAGGGCAAGAGATCATCCGCGAGCTTGCGAAGGGTGTCGACATCTTCATGGAGAACTACAAGGTCGGCGATCTCAAGCGTTACGGGCTCGACTACAGGTCCATCCGGAAGATCAATCCCGGCATCATCTACTGCTCGGTGACCGGCTTCGGCCAGACGGGACCCTACGCGCCGCGCGCAGGCTATGATGCGATCTTCCAGGCGATGGGCGGCCTGATGAGCGTCACGGGCCACATGGACGGCGAGCGGGGGGAGGGTCCGATGAAGGTCGGTCCCTCCATCGTCGACTACATGACCGGCATGAACTCGTCGATCGCGATCCTGTCCGCGCTCTATCATCGCAAGGTCAATGGAGGGGCAGGCCAGCATGTCGACGTCTGCCTGCTCGATACGGTGATCGCCTCGCTCAGCCATTACCTCCAGATCTATCTCGTCAACGGCAAGAAGCCGCCGCGCCGCGGTACCTGGGGCAATGGCGGCATGCCGGCCGGCATGTTCCGCTGTGCCGACGGCCAATTGATGCTCGTCGTCGGCAATGACGGCCAGTTCGCGCGCTCCTGCGCCGTGCTGGGCGCGCCGGAGCTCGCGATCAACCCGAAATTCGTGAAGAACAACGACCGGGTCGTCAACGGCAAGGAGATCATGGCAATCTTCGCCGGCCTGTTCCTGAAGAACACGGTCAAGCACTGGCTGACGAAGCTCGAAGAGGCCGGCATTCCCTGCGGTCCGGTCAACGATTTCGCCCAGGTGTTTGCCGATCCGCACGTCCAGGAGCGCGGCATGCGCGTAAAGACAAAACACAAGTTTGAGCCAGACCTGTCGCTGATCCGCAACGCGCTGACCTTCTCGGAGACGCCCGTCACGGAGTATCGCGCGCCACCGCTGCTAGGCGAACACACCCGGGAGATCCTCTTCGGAGCGCTCGGTTATGACGATGCAAAGATCACGATACTGAAGCAAGCGGGCGTGATCTGAAAGGTATCATGGCGGTTTCTTTGCTTGCCAGCGAGTCAACTTGCGGACCCACCAGGCGCGCCCAAGGGAGGACCGGAAGAAAGGACTCGCTCGAGAAGGTGCTGTCTTCAGGATTAACAGCGTGGGCCCGGCAGTGCCGATCCGCCCGGCGGAGACGAGGGCGACGGTGGCTAGCGGCGCTACCGGTCCTCGATGAGCAATGTCGCGGTCCTCTCACGAGGCGCTGAATTTCGCCGCGCGAGATTGGAAGATAGGACAGCAAGAAGAAGGAGCGATACGGTGGCAGACGGCGTCAAGAAGGACGAAGAGTTTTCAGGCACTCGGCCGGTGGAGGAGCGACACCGCGTCGACGAGGTCAACCTCGCCCGCTGGATGGCGGAGCACATCGAGAATTATGCGGGCCCGTTGACCGTGCTGCAGTTCAAGGGCGGCCAGTCTAATCCTACCTATCGCCTTGATACGCCCACGCGCTCCTACGTGATGCGGCGCAAGCCATTCGGCGAGCTGCTGCCCTCGGCGCACGCAGTGGATCGCGAGTTCCGCATCATCTCCGCACTCCGCGAGCAGGGCTTTCCCACCGCGCACGCTTATGCACTCTGCACCGACGAAAATATTATCGGCGCCGCCTTCTATGTCATGTCGATGGAAGAGGGGCGAGTATTCTGGGATCCTAAGCTGCCGAGCCAGCCAGCCGAGGTGCGGCCGAAGATCTTCCGCAGCAAGATCCAAAGCCTTGCGAAACTGCACCTGTACGATCCCGAAAAACTCGGGCTCGGCGACTTCGGAAGGCCGGGTAATTACTTTGCGCGCCAGGTCAACCGCTGGACCAAGCAATACCACGCATCCGAGACGCAACATATCCCGGAGGTCGAAAAGCTGATCGAGTGGCTGCCGAGGACTTTACCTGAGCAAAACCGAGTTTCGATCGTCCATGGCGACTATCGCTTGGACAACATAATCTTTCACCCGGTCGAGCCGCGGGTGTGCGCTGTTCTTGACTGGGAATTGTCGACGATTGGCGACCCGATGGCCGATTTCACCTACTTGCTGATGCAATGGATCAGGCCAGGGCTGCAGGGTGCGGATTTGACCGCGCTTAACATTCCAACCATGGAAGAAGCCGCGGATATGTATTGCGATTACACCGGCATGGCGCTGCCTGATCTTAATTGGTACTTTTCGTACAACCTGTTCCGTCTCGTGGGCATCACGCAAGGTATCGCCGCCCGCATCCGCAACGGAACAGCGGCCAACGCCAAGGCGATTGAGACCGCCAAGTGCACTGTGCCGCTTGCGAAAGCCGCGTGGATCTACGCGCAGAAGGCCGGGGCGGTATAGCGGGCTCGAAAGTCAACTCGCGATCATGCAAGAACCCAGGGGCAAATCGGCCAAAGCATCGCTGCGCGGCGGCGACGCTTAGCCGAGGGCGTGCGCCGCAATGACTGGTCGTGGTGGACGATCCGCGCCGCGACTTTGCAAAATGTTTCCAATCCCTTCGTTAAAGGGCCTTCGATCCTGTTAGTTTGCAGAATTCCTGCAGTCTGAACCGTTTAATCGCGGTCTTCGTGCATCAATTTCGGATTACATTTCGATAACAGATGGACAACATTAGGGAGAAGCGGCTATGGCACGCGCAAACCAAGCCTCATCGACTGCCCAAGTAAATTGTGATCGGTTGGACTGCGTGCAAGGTCAAATCGCTTTTGCTCGACGCACGCCCGATGAAAAGGCTCCCGCGGTTGTTGTGCCAAACTACGAGGCCTATCCAATGGTCACTCACGAGGTGATCATTCGCAACGCGCGACCGATCGTGGGAGAACTGTCGCTCGACAGGGAAGGCTTCGCCTTGGTTGAGCACAAGACGTCTTGTGCAGACGTGCGTGCCCCAGAGATCATGGCCGAGAAGTATCTCGACGAAATGGTGCCGTTCATCAAGAGCTACTTCAATGCGTCGTGGGTCATTCCGCGTCGAAAGGGCATTCGTGTTCGCTCCTCGTCCGGAGTCGCCATCCCCAAGGCTGGCTGGAACTCAGTTTCTGGAGTAAGGGAACCTGCTGGCATCGCCCATATCGACTACGCCCCCGTCGCATGCCCAATGCTCGCTGCGGCCGAGAATCAAGTGCAGGGCATTCCGATTCGAGCGTATTCTCGATTGATGCTGATTCAAGCGTGGCGCGCTCTTTCGCCGCCGCCGCAGGACATCCCTTTAGCGTTGTGCGACTGCTCCAGTGTTCAGGATTCAGATGTTGCCGTCGTGGACTATAATACGGACACGACCCGAAACGAGCCTGGCAGCTCGACCAAGGGCTCCGTGCTTCGCTTCAATCCGGCTCAGCGTTGGTACTATTTCCCGGAAATGACTCCGAACGAGCTCATTCTGTTCAAGGGCTACGATTCCGAGGAGCACTACAAGCCGCAGGCGCCTCACTCGGCATTTGACGATCGCGCCGCACACCCCAATGCAAAACCGCGTGAGAGCGTCGAGGCGCGCTTTTTCGTGTATTTCGAGTGAACGGCAAGATCGAGTCTACGCCGCGACGGATCTCCAAAAAGTAGTCCGGAGGGGAGGGCTTGCAGGTGCCAAGCGGTCAGTACGTCTGGCACCTGCAGTTCGTATGGAGAAATCGCTGCTGGTAAACGGCCTCTGGACATCATGTCCAGTGCGCACGCTGGACGGACTGTGAACGACTCCTGGATGATCGTTCCAGCGCATTGAACTGTGCGCGGGCGGACCGACTAAACCTTGCTCCGGCTCTTTGCGCCGGTAGCGGGGAGGCGCCAGCGGCCTTTTCCGAACAGGCGCAAGTACGCGCGAGCCGCGAAGGCGCTGCTAAACCTAATTGCGGCTGCTTCAACCGGCGCTCCACGCCGCAGGCAGATGTAACAAATACAAGGCGGGCAGATCGTGCTCGCTGCAATCTTGCCCCCCGCACTGAGCCAACGTGGATCTGTGAGCAGGCCTCCGATTCTCGAGGCGCCAGCTTGCGGTGTGCTCACCGGAAACATCTAGGTCGAAAAGGCGCTTCATTTGCGGGTGTTGTTGCATGTTTTCTGCAATCTCAGGCAGATTTTCGCGGTCTTTAAGCACTGATGTTGCGTTATTCTTTGGGAATAACCTAGCGCTAGGGAGAAACCAGACATGGGCCAGCCGAAACGAGCCTCATCGACAGTACGGGTAAATCGCGACCAGTTGGAGTCCGTGCAAGGTCAAATTGCCTTTGCTCGGCGCGCGCCCGATGAAAAGGCACCCGCAGTCGTTGTGCCGAATTATGAACACGTCTCCATCGTGAGCTACGACGTTACAATTCGCAACGCGCGCCCTCTTGTCGACGAACTGTCTCTCGACAGGGAAGGCTTCGCCCTGATCCAGCACAAGACCTTCTGTGCAGACGTGCGCGATCCGGAGATCATGCGCGAGAAGTATCTCGAAGAGATGGTTCCATTCATCAAGAGCCACTTCAATGCATCATGGGTCGTGCCCAAGCGAAACGGCGTTTACGTTCGTCGTGCCGCCGGGACGGCAATCCCCAAAGCAGGCTGGACTGCCGTTAATGGAGTAAGAGAGCCGGCTGGATTGGCTCATATTGATCTCGCGCCGATTGCCGGTCCGGCGGCTGCCGCGGCTGAAGACCAATTGCAGGGCCATCCGATCCGTGCCTACTCTCGATTGATGGTTATACAAGCTTGGCGGGCTCTCTCGCCGCCTCCGCAGGATTTCCCCTTGGCGTTCTGCGATGCGAGTACCGTTCGCGACAGCGATATGCTCGTGCATGACTACGTTTCAAATACCAAAAACGAACCGGGCAGCGCGTTCAAGAGCTGTGCCCTTCGCTTCAGCGCGGATCAGCGTTGGTACTACTTCCCGGAAATGACTGCGGACGACCTCGTTCTGTTCAAGGGCTATGATTCCGAGGAGCACTATAAGCCGCAAGCGCCGCACTCCGCATTTGACGATCGTCGTGCCCACCCCAGTGCGAAGCCCCGCGAGAGCGTGGAGGCTCGCTTTTTCGTGTACTATGACTGAGTTTGTAGAGCCGGGATCAACGCCGGCGTTGGACGAGCTCTGGACCAATTGTGGATATGGGCGAGCGCCGGCGCGCTCGCCCTCGTTACATCTCGTCCTATCAAATTCCTCAAACGCAAACACCGGAAGGCAGTCGAGGGGAGGGCCTCTCGCCTCGTGCGCTATCCTGTACGACTTCTAAGGCCTGTGGCCCCGATTGGGCCGGTTGAAGGCGACCCAAGGAGCACGATGTGCGCGATTACCGGAAGTTCTACATTGATGGACACTGGGTCGACCCGGTAACGCCCAGGAGGCTGCCCGTCATCAACCCGGCGAACGAGCGGGTCGCCGGCCACATCTCGGCCGGGGGCCAGACCGACGTGGACAAGGCGGTGGGTGCTGCGCGCCGAGCATTCGAAACGTTTTGCAAGACCGGCCGCGATGAACGGCTCGATCTGTTGCAGCGCATTCTCTGCGAGTATCAAAAGCGGCTTGGCGATATCGCCGACGCGATCACGGAGGAGATGGGCGCGCCAACTTCGCTCGCGCAGCGGGCACAGGCCCCCATCGGCATGGCGCACCTCGAGGCAGGAATCGAGATCCTGAAGAACTTCAAGTTCGAAGAGGAGCGCGCCGGCACCCGCATCGTGAAAGAGCCCATCGGCGTGTGCGGGATGATCACTCCGTGGAACTGGCCTATCTTTCAGATTGCTTGCAAGGTGGTGCCGGCGCTCGCGACCGGTTGCACTATGGTGTTAAAGCCGTCCGAGGAGGCGCCCTTCAGCGCCTACATTTGGGCGCAGATTCTGGACGCAGCAGGTGTACCGGCCGGGGTATTTAACCTGGTCAACGGCACCGGCGCCGAAGTGGGGGCGGTGATTGCGAGCCATCCCGGAGTTGACATGGTGTCCTTTACCGGCTCGACCCGCGCCGGCATCGAGGTGGCAAAGGTAGCGGCGGCGACGGTCAAGCGCGTGACGCAGGAGCTAGGGGGCAAAAGTCCACACATCATCCTCGAAGACGCGACCTTCCCGACAGCGGTCGGCAGCTGCGTGAGGCGCGTGATGCAGAACTCCGGACAATCGTGCTCTGCCCCCACGCGCATGCTGGTGCCCTCGTCGCGCATCGACGAGGCCATCATGATCGCCAAGGAAACCGCCGAGTCGATAGTGGTCGGCGATCCCAAGGGCAACGCCACGATCGGCCCCGTGGTTAATGAGGCCCAATGGGAGAAGATCCAGCGGCTGATCAAGGCAGGGATCGACGAGGGAGCCGCCCTGGTCACCGGCGGTCTTGGACGTCCGTGCGGGCTCGATGCGGGCTATTACGTTAAGCCCACGGTGTTTGCGAACGTGCAGAACGACATGACCATCGCCCGCGAGGAGATTTTCGGGCCCGTGGTCTCGATTCTTGGCTATCACTCGGTCGACGAGGCGGTGAGGATCGCCAATGATACCGAATACGGATTGGCGGCGTACCTCTCGGGGACCGACATGGGCACCTTGGGTGATGTCGCCTCGAGGCTCCGCGCGGGCCAGGTGCTGATCAATGGGGCCGACGACTTAGCGGCTCCGTTCGGCGGCTATAAGATGAGCGGCAATGGACGAGAGTCGGGCGAGTACGGCTTTCACGAGTACCTTGAGACCAAGGCTGTCATTGGCTTCACGCCCAAGCAGGCCGCCGAGTAGCCTCGGCGAATCTGCCTGCAGTATCGGGCCTCCTCGCCTGTAACCAGGCAATGGTCAGCGCTCGCAGTCCCCACAAGTCCAGCGAACAAGCAACGGATGTGACTGGCCAATGCGCTAGCCGTGTCGGCGGTTCGGCGAACGAACCACGTTGCGCCGGATTGCAGAATTTCTGCAAGCTGCGACCGCCTTTTGCCGCCTTTAATCGTGAAGTATCATCTATGTTTGTGGCTCGATAGGGCAATCATCTTTAGGAGGCAGACAGCCATGGGCTATGCCAAGCGAGCCTCATCGACAGCACAAGTAAACCGAGATCAGTTGAAGTGCGTGCAAGGCCAAATAGCCTTTGCTCGGCGTACGCCCGACGAACAGGCTCCGGCGGTTATTGTGCCGAACTATGAACACGTTCCCATCGTGAGTTACGACGTCACTATTCGCGACGCCCGTCCGGTTGCGGACGAACTGTCTCTCGACCGCGAAGGCTTCGTTTTGATCCAGCAGAAGACTTCCTGTGCGAACGTGCGCGATCCAGAGATCATGCGCGAGAAGTATCTGGAAGAGATGGTTCCTTTCATAAAGAGCCACTTCAACGCCTCGCGGGTCATCGCCCGCCCAACTGGCCTGCATGTGCGTCGTGCCGCCGGGACGGCAATTCCCAAGAGCGGCTGGAAATCCGTAGCTGGAATAAGAGAGCCGGCGGGGTTGGCTCACATCGATGTCGCACCGATTTCCGGTCCTATGAGAGCCGCCGCCGAGAACCAGGCACAGGGCCTTCCGATTCGAGCGTATTCCCGATTAATGCTCATTCAAATCTGGCGTGCTCTCTCGCCGCCTCCGCAGGATTTCCCGTTAGCGTTCTGCGACGCGAGCACCATTGTTGATCAGGATATCTCGGTGGTGGACTACGGCGTTAACAAGAGTTGCGTCGTTCGCTTCAATTCGAATCAGCGTTGGTACTACTTCCCGGAAATGACTGCAGACGATCTGGTTCTATTCAAGGGATATGATTCCGCTGCACATCACGGTCCGATGTCAGCTCACGCGGCATTCGACAATCGACGCGCATATCCGAACGCAAGCCCTCGCGAGAGCGTGGAGGCTCGCTTCTACGTGTACTTCTACTGAGCTCCGAGGCCGATTCTAGGCATATACTATTCAAGCTATGACTACGAAAGTGGATCGGCCGTCTGGGCGGCCTGTATGGATCCTGGGACAACCGTCATGCATCTGGCGACAGCACCGGACGGGCGCTTCTTGCGTGGAAGCTTCGCCTTCCACCCTTCAACGCAGAATTTCGGACATACAACGACCTAGATTAGGGAAAATCGTCCCAAACTCAGGGTACATTTCAACGCATGACGCAAATCACAGCATCCCTCGGAATCCTACACCTCGAACGCGGACTGGCGCCGGGAGCTGCGCCGACGCCGCCGTCGCCAGGCTCGTTGCTGAATCCAGCAACCTTCAATTTCCCCGTCATCACGGAAACAGTCCCGGGAGCCTGGGTCGAAAACGTCGTCCGCGGCGACCCGACTCTTGAACCTGCCTACGTGGCAGCCGCCCGGCGCTTGGTGGAACGAGGCGCCATTGCGATAAGTTCGACCTGCGGATTCTCGATACGATATCAGGCAGCTGTTGCCACCTCAGTAAATGTCCCGGTGGCGATGTCGAGCCTGCTTCTGCTGCCAGTGTTGCTCCGCCAACTTCCGCGGCAGACGAAAATTGCCGTTCTGACCTACGACTCGACACACTTGGGCGAAGAACTACTTGGAGTCGATAATCCGGCAGACCGCGCGAGGATCGTCATCGGTGGCATTGAAGGCGGCAAGTACTGGCATGACGAACTGAAACGCCCGCCTCCGCCGACCGATATAGCCGCCATAGAGACCGATGTTATCGCCTGTATCTCGCGACTTCGGGCGGTGCACCCGGAGATCGGGACGATCTTGTTCGAATGCGCGGGTTTTCCGGTGGCTGCGCCGACGATCCGTCGTGTTGCGAAGCTGCCCGTCTACGACATCACAACACTTAGCCGGATGATGCTTGCGTCCGTCGCGTGAAAACGTTGTAGCGATGGCAAAAGACTGGCGGCTAACAATTGTCTCGCTCCAATTTCGAACCCAAGCTATCCCGCAAATGCCCGTCATCGCCATCTCTTAAAACGCGGCGTTCGGGAAAAGCGGGCGTCGGGGCCACGTCCGCGCCCAAAGGGTGAACTCCTGCGTCCCAGTTCGCGAGGGCGCAGTTTCTCATTAGTAGGCACGCGGTCTGCTCACTCACGATGTATAGCGCCGTTCAGAATTTTGTCGATCGACTGACAGAAAGCACAGACAGGGATTGCCTTCGACGGAGCATGGCGGATGTCGCGACGGCACTTGACCTATCTTGCTTTGCATATCTTAGCCTCCCTCGTAAACGCGAACATTCTCCAAAGCTAATCTCGACCTATCCGCCAACTTGGACGGCACATTACCTGAGGCGCCACTACGAACGCTTCGATCCCGTGGTCAGCCAGGTCATTCGCGATACTCGACCCTTTCGGTGGGGTCTTGGGTTCGGACAGCGAGCTCGGTCCGAATTGGAGCGCGAACTCTTTGAAGAAGCCGCCAGATTCGGCATTCGGCATCGATTCACGATTCCAATTCACGACAGTAAAGGCACGATCGCTGCGGTAAGCTTCGCCACGGACGTGCGGCGAATTGACTTTGAGCGCTCGATAAATGAGCACGCTCATGTCCTGCAGCTGATGGCGATGTTTTTCCATGCGCATGCTCGGCGCATGTTGCCCTCCGAGCGCAAGGTCGATGGCGTATTGTTGTCGCCCCGGGAGTTCGAATGTCTCGAATGGTATTCCATGGGTAAGTCCGCTTGGGAGATCGGCCGTATTCTCGGCATATCTCCAAGAACGGTTGGCTTTCATCGGGACAATGCCCGAGCGAAGCTCGGCGTTCGTACGATTGGCCAAGCAATCGTACGGCTGGCCAAATCGAAACCTCGAGAATAATTGTCCAAACATTCATGATCACCCTGTGCATCTGCACAGGATGCGCTTGCATGGGCTTCTCTGCTTTGTTTGCCGAAACAAAGGACGGAGGATAGCAATGATGCTGCTCATTACGCCAAGCTACTACGGCGAGTTCATCAATGAACTCGCCGAAATGCACCGGCTGCGCCATCGCGTTTTCAAACAGCGCCTTGGTTGGGATGTCCAGGCTAGCGGCGACATGGAAGTCGACGAATTTGACATCCTTCGGCCAGTCCACCTACTGCATCGCTCAACAGATGGACGCATTCTGGGGTGCGTTCGGCTTCTCCCGTCGAACGGACCAACCATGATTAGGGATACCTTCCCCATTCTTCTGGACGGACAGGGAGTGCCGCGAAGCGCCCAGGTCTGGGAGAGCTGCCGTTTTGCTCTCGATGTTCCTCCGGATGCACCAAAAGCGGGCGGCGGACTTGCCAGTGCGACATACGAGCTATTTGCAGGCATGGTCGAGTTCGGCCTTTCCATTCACCTGACCGAAATTGTCACCGTCACTGACGCTCGCATGGAGCGCATTCTTCGCCGCGCCGGGTGGCCGCTCCGCCCGATCGGAAAGCCTCGACCTCTCGGCAACACTCTTGCCTTGGCGGGCTACTTGGAGGTGTCAACTGGTGCCTTGGAGCGCATCCGGAGGTCGGGGCAGATCCCTGGTCCGGTGCTCTGGGCGCCCGTCATCCGAACGGCTGCCTAGGCATGGCCACATCTCAACAAGCCACCACCCAACGATCCCTGCTGCTCTTCGGTTAAGCCTCAAAATGACCAACCCTCGAAGATCAAGTCCTTTTGTTCACGGCAGCAAGCCAATCGAGCTAAAGCACCTGCGATCAGCCGTGGCTGCGGCCGATTGTGGCAGTCTCCGCCAAGCTGCTGAGCTGCTCAGATCACAACAGTCTACCCTCAGCCGATTGGTTAGCGAGATTGAGCACCACCTGGGCATCACGATGTTCGAGCGCTCAAGCGGAGGTGTAACTCCGACGGCGGCTGGTCGCAGCATTATTCGCCTGGCAGAAACGATCTTGGAAGAATTTGACGCGCTTATAGCAACGGCAAAGTCCCTTCAAAGCGGCGAAGCCGGTCGGCTCGCCATCGGGTTCTGCACCTCACTTACCGCAGGTAACTTGAAAGCGTCCCTGCTCGACTTCAAGCAGCGATTCCCACGGATCGAAGTGGTGACCGTCGAACGATCCCGGACGCGGCTTGCAACGGCGCTTCGCAACGGCGTTCTTGACATTCTCATCGTCACGGGAAGCCTGCCGTTACCGGACTGCAAAACCAGGGCGCTGTGGAGCGAACGTGTCCTGGTGGCCTTGCCACAAGAACATCCCCTCACTGCGCGCCAGGCAATCTACTGGACTGACCTGCGCGGCGAGACGGTCCTGCTAAGCTATTACGATCCCGGGCGGGATCTCGAAGATCTATTGGTTTCGAAGCTCGTCCTGCCCGAAGATCGGCCCCGGATCGAACGCCACGACGTCAGCCGAGGCATCATCAAGAGCCTTATCAGCATGAAGGCCGGCATTAGCCTGGTGCTCGAGTCGGACACGGGCGCCAATTTTGCCGGCTTGACTTACAGAGACGTGCGCGATGGGACGGGCCCCAGCCGGCTCGACTTTTCGGCCTACTGGCGGGCGGATAATGAAAGCCCGACCCTAGGTGCCTTCTTGAAGCTGTTGTCGGAGCGCCACCCCTCGCCTTGCTTGAGAGGTTGACCCGCTCGGCGACCCTTCAAAAACCTCTCCGTTGCCGTAAACCGCGCCAAGCTGGGTTGGCTAGCAAGTAGCAAGAATCTTGGCCGGCTCCCGGATCGTTTAATCCGTAGGCTACGAGATCCCAGTGGGCGCTCGCCGGCGATTCTTGTGTCAGCTTGATCGGCCTGCCGGTCTTGATTGCTCCCAGTTCAAACTTTGCCATTCCCATCCCCTGGCCACGGATCGGCCATCATCGGGTTCAGCTCAACCATGCCAGCTCCCGGCTCAATGCAGTCGCAAATTTATGCACATCCGATCCACTATGATCTGCGCTGGGCAGGCGCGAGTTTGCGGTCATCGGAGCATTCATCGTCTCTGATTTACTTTAGTCTGCACTCTTGCGCGTGACTGAGGGCAGAGGGGCGCCTTCTCCGCATCTCCAGCGCGCCCGCACCCCGGCTTGTTGCGCGCGCGGTTGAAGCGCGAGAGCAGCGAAATCACTCGTTTGATATAGATCTCCCCGAGAGAGTTGAGTAGGCGAGGTGCCCGTGCCCTGCTAGACTAGCGAAGTAGCGCGACAGCGAATAATAGAATAATAGCGGACTCAGTTGACTCATGACTGGCGACATTGGTCCCGCGCAGACCGCGCCCGATCGGGCGCAGAAGGCTGATAGTATCGCCCGGTTTCGTCTTGGCCGTAGTCCGCAGCACTGCTGACTGCATTCTTTCGGAACGCAGCGCCATTTGCGGCCGAGTGTGTTCAGCAAATGGGCTATTGACGCCCCTCTCATGTTGAGCCGGCGCTCGCCACCTACCGCACTCGAAGGCGCGAATTCGTATTCGATTATACGCCGCAGCTACAACTTTGGGAGCCTTCGCACGATGTTGAAACGTTGCGCCCCTACAGAGCGGAGTAATGAGTTGAAGAGATAACCTGCACTTAAATCCGGATCCGACCTTTGGTACACAAAACAGCGAGCTTCGGGACTAAGAGCCGGCTTCGTTCGGATCATCACACGGAATAGGGACAAGCGACCGTCGTCGTACCAGTTCGGGGAGAAGAAGGCACCTTCTACTGTCGCGGAAGAACGTCGATCGCTTTTTCACCGCCTTGTTACAAGGTGCTATCGGCAGCGGCTATTTCAGCCGCTCACAGACAAGAGGCGTGCAGTAAGAGTTGACGGTTCTAGGGAACGTCTGAACGAGGCGGCACGTGAGCCGCATCGGCGCTGCGGATGGCAATTATTTTTCGAAGTGCCGAACGAGACTCTCGCCTTTGAGGGCATTTGTTCGTGGTCCTCCCGGAGTGTTCGCACGGATCACTGCCATCATCATCAACTGCCTTCGCGCCATGGACATGTTCGACAGGGCAAACGGTGTCGCGATAAGCGCCGTGCTCTTAGCAATGTCGCGGAAGCCCACCTTCGCCAGCCCGAAAGGACGCTTGATCACCCGGAACGGATGTTCGCCGTTGGCACACACACTGGCCTATTCACGCTTTCGCGCATGCATTTTGACTCGGCAGCTTGACGACGTCACTCGTACCTGGCGGCATTATCGAGCTCTCATTCCCGACGAACCACCGGTTGCCCTTCTTGGTCTGGTGGCTCTCCGGGTCGTCAATGGCGAGCACGGGAGTCAAACCAACAACGCTCTAGCTAGAGCTTTGCGAGCGTGACCCTGAGGCGGGCGCATGATCGCGCAAAAGCGTCGCAGGCTCCAACTCAGACGAAGAATTTCATCCTTGCGAGGCGCCACATTGCCGAAACTCGCCCGCGGTATCCTGCTTATTTTGACAGGATTTCACAGCTCGGCGGCTATCAAAAGTCGTCAAGGGAATGACGAGCGCTCGCATTCTACCTTAATCATCTTGGAGACCACATGAAAAAGCAAAGACCCATGCTTAGCGGGAAGATCGAGGAGATCATCTACGCGCGACTTGAGCGAGGTGAAGATCTTCTTCGGGCCCTCTGGGACATCTGCGAACAAAACGATGTCAAGACCGGCGTCCTTCTCGACGCGACCGGCTCGCTCGACAACGTTAGGATGATGCGGTTTCCGAACCCCCCGCGCGAGGCCGAGGGCGACTATATTGGGATCGACTTCGTTGATATCCCAGGACCACTAGAGGTGAGCGCCCATGGCATCATCGGTATGGGCTGGGTTCAGGACAATGTGTCTCCGAGAGTTACCGGTAACCCCAACGACACCGGTTTCGGCACCACTGGCTTCGTGGGACACAAGACTCCCTATCTCCATGTTCATATTACGGTATCGAATGCTTGGGAGACGGTCTGTGGGCACCTTTTGGAGGGGTCATACACTGGCACCGATAAGAACAATACGGTACATGCCGGCCTCTCGCACTTCACAGTCGCAATCGCAAAGGTTTCGGGGGCTGTCTTGAGGGCGACCAAGGACAAGACAGGCTACTATCACGAGCTCGTGCGGGCATAGGCGGAGCATGCCATAACGTCCTGAGGATGCTGGAAGGGACACGGCGTGGCCTCCCCCGCGGCGAATCGCCGATCGCGCGAGGAGGGGGCTTACGCCGTGACCAGCAGCCTTGTCGTCCGGCCTGATGAAGGACGAGCGCTACCTCCTGCAGGACGGCAAGATGCGCGAAGTTGGTTCGCAGGCTCGGCCCGATGCCCTGATGAATCGGCTGGGCGGGCGGCAGCATCTGGATTCCGCACGCGGGCACATCGCCGGCCTGTCGGACCTCGAATCCCAGAAGCTGTATCCGGAGATGGACTTCCCCTTCAAGCCCGCGTTCATCATCGCCGCCGCGAACGACAAGCAGCCTGTTCTGACAGGTCCGGGAAGGTCACGACGACTGCTGTTCGTCCTGCTTACGGTCACGTATCTGTGGCGGTAGGAAGACCAGAACCCCAACGCGCAAGCGATCGCCGACCGACGCGCGAGCCTCCACGACAAGTTCCTGAAGGACCTCGAAGCGGTCGGCAGCTGTCTCGATCAGGCCTAGACCGCGTAGTTCGCATTA
Source organism: Bradyrhizobium sp. Unk1 (assembly GCF_059512345.1). Taxonomy (NCBI): domain Bacteria; kingdom Pseudomonadati; phylum Pseudomonadota; class Alphaproteobacteria; order Hyphomicrobiales; family Nitrobacteraceae; genus Bradyrhizobium; species Bradyrhizobium sp. Unk1. The sequence goes on along the minus strand of NZ_JCAMOP010000062.1, from coordinate 1,463 downwards.
TTTAGTCGCTCGTGAACAGGGCTCTAAGCGATTGAGCGGGAGTCTATTTTTCAGATTTGAGACGGTTTGAGATTGCAGGGTTTGGGAGGTCGAGGCCGCCAAACCCTGCAAATTCGCTTGTGATTCCCTTTTGCGGCAGGCCATGATTCTGTGGGTGCATCGGAGGGGACGATGCGGCCGAAGAAGCACAAGACGGCGGGATTGAATGACCTGTTCCGGGCGCGGCTGGACCAGATCATCAACATGAAGCACGAGTTGGTTCTGCTCGCCGGCAAGGTTGATTGGGACTGGATCGACGGCGAGATCGCACCGCTCTACAGCGAGAACGGCCGGCCCGGGATCGAGACCCGCTTCATGATCGGGCTGTTGTTGCTCAAGCACATTTACGGGTTGTCCGATGAGGGAGTGTGCGAAACGCTGGGTCCACGACCCGTATTTCCAGTACTTCACCGGCGAAGAGTTCTTCCAGCACGCCTTCCCGCACGAGCGCTCGGACCTGAGCCATTGGCGCAAGCGGCTCGACGACAAGCTGGAGCTGCTGCTGGCCGAGAGCCTGCGGGTGACGCACGAGGCCGGCGCGTTGCGCAGCCAGGACCTCAAGCGGGTCACGGTCGACACCACGGTGCAGCCGAAGGCCACCACCTTTCCGACCGATGCCAAGCTGCTGCATGCGGCCATCAAGGGGCTCAACCGCCTGGCGAGAAGACACGGCGTCAGGCTGCGGCAATCCTATTGTCGCGTGGCCAAGGCCGCGGCGATGATGGCAGGGCGCTATGCCCATGCCAAACAGTTCAATCGGCATCAGCGGCAGTTGCGCATCCTGCGCTCCCGGCTCGGCCGGATCATCCGAGACATCCGCCGCAAGATCGAGAGTAAGCGACAAAGAGGCCCCATCTGGCGGAGTGGCGGAGAGATCGGCTATCGGCTGCTCAGTTGTGAGCCGATGTGAGCGTCTATGTCTGCGCCTAGTTCTGAAACTAGAACCTTCCATATGATCGAAGCGGTAGCCGAGCGTCTTGAGGGAGCGCCGCGGCAGCTTCGGCGACGCTGGTCGGAAGAGTTCAAGGCGCAAGTTGCGGCAGAGGCGCTGGAGCCCGGCGCGAGTGTATCGGGGATCGCCCGCCGGATCGGCATTCACCCGTCGCAGCTGTTCGCCTGGCGCCGTGACGCGCGGGCCGAGCGGCTTTATTGCTCGCAGCACTCGAGTGACGCGGGCGTGGTAGCGTCTATGACAGGCGCAGTGATCGAGATTGCCATTGGCGAGGTGGTCGTGCGCGCCGGCGTGGATGTCGACCAGGCGCATTTGCAGCGGGTGATCCGGGCGGTGCGTTCGGCATGATCCCCTCTGGTGTGAAGGTGTTCCTGGCCAGTCATCCGGTCGATTTTCGCAATTATGCGGAGCCCACGATTATGCGGAGTGTGCGGCCGTTCAATCCGAGACCCACTTCGTTATCAACAGTTTA
>NZ_JCAMOP010000061.1:0-38185 GCF_059512345.1 Bradyrhizobium sp. Unk1 | reverse complement strand
AAAACGAGATCGCAGCATGGCAACGGCGGCGAAATAAAACCCGAGACCGCATCAAATGGATGTTCACAACCGACAAAAGCACGCGACAAACTCGGCCGCGCCTATCCAACCACCGCCAAAGAGTCAAAATCACTGAGATGAACCACTAGTGCAGAGCGCCTGGGCTTATAACGTGAGGGGCGGTGATACTGATGGATTTGTGACTGCTACACTTGCTCCTTACCACCCACAGTCCGATTTGGTCGGAGCGACGGTCTCGGCGAACTGCGGATATAAGCGCTTGAACGATGCCGGCGGGCACCTCGGTATCGAATGCGCGCGCGTCGTGGACCTGAGCGACGCCGCCCTCTTCCGTGGCGCGAATGATGTCATGGAAACTACTTGGCGGCCTGAGACCAGGAATAATCGAATTTCAAAAGTATCGGGCCGACATTGACGGCTTCCGCGTGATAGCGGTCTTGTATTGATCTCGTGAGTCAGCGCCGTTACTTGCGATGAGAACTCCCGTTTTGCAAAAGCGGTAGGAAAACCTACGGCGGTGTTCACGCCGAGTACACAGTGGCGTCCGGCGCCGTTGGCTTTGCAGGGTTTGTAGGCTTTGCGACAAAGCCACAGTGAGCGTTGCGCCTCCGGTTGTCGTAGATCAGCAAAAACTGTCACCCTCTTATGGCCAGCTTAACCGGGAAGGAATAACCGAAACACCGTATCCACGGGCTCGACGATCACCGCCGGCTCGCGTAGTCCAGTAGTTTTTGTGACGGCATTGCATTTGCAGGGATAAAGAATGCCAGCTTGAGGCCATCATTGTCGATAGCGCCACTTGCAGGCGACGCACGCAGGATGAGGGGCGTCGCGCTCGCGAGCCCCTTCTCTCAGGAGCACCCGTGATACTGTCTGCTAATTGGTCAGCCGGCCTGCTTGGGACTCGGCTCGCATTTTTTGTGGCCGGAGTCGGCCTCGCGGCCTGGGCGCCTTTGGTACCACTCGCCAAGGAGCGGCTCGCGGTCGATGACCGCATGCTTGGTCTTCTGCTGCTCTGTCTCGGAACGGGATCCGTCATCGCGATGCTTTTGACCAGCGTATTGAATGCGCGGTACGGCAGCAAGCCCATTATCCTCGCGGGTGGACTTGGACTCGCGATCATGTTGCCGTGCCTTGTAATTGCCGACACACCTGTCAGGCTCGGTGCTGCGCTGTTTGCTTTCGGTGTTTCACTCGGCTCGATCGATGTAGCCATGAACATTCACGCGATTGAATTGGAGCGCGACACGGGCTGTCCATTGATGTCTGGCTTCCACGCCCAGTACAGCATTGGGGAATTCACCGGCTCTGCCGCCGTGACCGCGTTCTTGTCGCTGCAGCTTGGCCCGGTTTTTTCGACGTTGGTCTGTTCGGCGTTAATGACGATCGCTATTGTATCGGCCTGGCCGGGGCTCGCGGCTGGGTCGGGGCAGCAGGGGCCATCGTTTGTTTTGCCCCATCGCAATGTGTTGCTAATAGCTGTGCTCGCGGCTATCACCTTTCTTGTCGAAGGTGCAATGCTCGATTGGAGCGCTTTGCTTCTCGTTGAACGAGAGCTTCTCGCGGAAGCGCACGGGGGCATTGGTTGTATGGTTTTCTCAATCGCAATGGCCGCAGGGCGTCTCAGCGGAGATGCCGTGGTGGCGCGAATCGGAGACCGTGCCACATTGATACTCGGGACTCTGCCGATCGTAACAGGCTTCTTGGCTGTGGTGGCCGCGCCCGTTGCGTTGATTGCTATGGCGGGGTTCCTGCTTATTGGCTTGGGTATTTCAAATGTTGTACCTGTACTTTGTCGACGCGCCGGCAACCAGAAAATGATGCCAGCAGGCGTTGCGATCGCGGTCATCACGACAGCCGGCTATGCGGGTATACTCGTTGGGCCCGCCGGCATTGGGTTCGTCGCACACATGTTTGGCTTGCGCTTGGCGTTTGGGATGCTGGGCGCGCTCATGTCCATCGTTACGCTGTCGGCGAGGATGATGATGACAGACCATCGCTAAGGCGAACTTCATGGCAGCAGGTCTCGATCATGGCCATTCTCCTTTTCCTGCAAGTGGTTGGCTGCGTCGTAGGTAGGATACACCGCGTCACTTGGGTTCTTGGCGTCCGATCGAGCCCCGTCGTTGACAATGAACGCTTGTCAACTGCGAAGCAAAGTTGGTCATTACGTGAGCGGCAAATCCGCTAGGCTGGACATTCACCGCCGATTAGTACCTAGGATTGCCCCGTTATCCCGGACAGGCAGATCACTCTGGTGCCGTCCATCGCTGTCGGCGCGATACGCTCGGTATGCCAGCTGAATGCCGTCCTCAAGCGAGGTCGTGGCGCGCCAGCCGAGCCCGGACAGCCGCCCGACGTCGAGTAGCTTGCGCGGCGTGCCGTCAGGGCGCGACGTATCGAGTCTGATCTCACCGCGAAAACCGATGGCGGCCGCGACCATGAGTGCTAACTCTTCGATACTGATGTCCTCGCCGGTACCGATATTGATAAGTTCGGGCGAGGAATAGGTCTTCATCAGATGGATGCAGGCGTCGGCGAGATCGTCAACGTAGAGAAATTCGCGGCGCGGTGTGCCGGTGCCCCAGACCACCACGCTCTTCGCGCCTGCGACTTTTGCCTCATGGAAACGCCGGATCAGGGCGGCAACCACGTGGCTCAGCTCGGGGTGATAATTATCGCCGGGGCCGTACAGATTGGTCGGCATCACGCTGATGAAGTCGCTGCCATACTGGCTGCGATATGCCTCCGCCATCTTGATGCCGGCGATCTTGGCAATCGCATAGGGCTCGTTGGTCGGCTCCAGCGGACCTGATAGCACGGAATCTTCGCGCAAGGGCTGCGGCGCCAGCTTCGGATAGATGCAGGACGAGCCCAGAAACATCAGCTTCTCGGCGCCGTTCTGATGCGCGGCCTGGATCACGTTCGCGGCAATCGCGATGTTGTCGTAGATGAACTCGGCGCGCAGCGTGTTGTTGGCGACGATGCCGCCGACCTTGGCCGCTGCGAGGAAGATCACCTGCGGCCGCGTTTTCGCGAACCAGTCGAACACGGCGGCCTGGTTGCAGAGATCGACCTCGCGCCGGTCGACCGTGACGAGCCGCACGTCCTCCCGCGCCAGCCGGCGCAGCAGCGCGGCTCCGACCATGCCGCGATGGCCGGCGACATAGACGCTCTTGCCCTTCAGCTCAAACGGTGCGTTTGCCACTGCCAGCGTCCCGTTTTGCCTCGGCCAGATCGCTTGCCATCATCTCCTCGACGAGCTGGGCAAAGCTGCGCTTCGGCGTCCAGCCGAGCACCTCGCGCGCCTTGCTGGCGTCGCCGACGAGGAGATCGACCTCGGTCGGACGGAAATAGGTCGGATCGATCTTCACCACGATCTTGCCGCTCGCCTCATCGACGCCGGTCTCCTCGACGCCCTTGCCGCGCCAGGCGATGCGGCGGCCGACATGGGCAAAGGACAGCTCGACCATCTCGCGCACCGAGCGCATCTCGCCGGTGGCGAGCACGAAGTCGTCGGGCTTGTCGGCCTGCAGGATCCTGTGCATGCCCTCGACATAGTCCCGGGCATGGCCCCAGTCGCGCTTGGCTTCGAGATTGCCGAGATAGAGCGTCTGTTCCAGCCCGACCTCGATGCGCGCGACGCTGCGGGTGATCTTGCGGGTCACAAAGGTCTCGCCGCGGATCGGGCTCTCATGGTTGAACAGGATGCCGTTCGACGCGAACATGCCGTAGGCTTCGCGGTAGTTCACCGTGATCCAGTAGCCGTAGAGTTTTGCAACGCCGTAGGGCGAGCGCGGATAGAACGGCGTCGTCTCCTTCTGCGGGATCTCCTGCACCAGGCCGTAGAGCTCGGAGGTCGAGGCCTGGTAGAACCGCGTCTCCTTCTCCATGCCGAGGATGCGGATCGCTTCCAGGAGGCGCAGCACGCCGATGGCGTCGGCGTTGGCGGTGTATTCCGGGCTCTCGAAGCTGACGGCGACGTGGCTTTGAGCTGCGAGATTGTAGATCTCGGTCGGCCGGATCTGCTGCACCAGGCGGATCAGATTGGTTGAATCCGTCATATCGCCATAGTGCATCAGGAACGGCACGTTGCCGACATGCGGGTCCTGGTAGAGGTGATCGACGCGCGCGGTGTTGAACGAGGACGAGCGCCGCTTGATGCCGTGCACGACATAGCCGAGACCGAGCAAATACTCGGCGAGATATGCGCCGTCCTGCCCGGTAACGCCCGTAATTAGCGCAACGCGCCGCTTTGAGTCCTGAGCCGCCATGGTCTCTCTTAGTTGCGCCGCAAAGAGCCTCGCTGTGAAACACCATTGCGAAGCCGTTTCTCGATAAAACTAGATGTGCACGCGCGCTCCACCCGCAATTAAAGGAAAACGATCGTTAGCTCCAGTCATACACACCATGCAGGAATGCACACTATATATACATTGATTTATATTTGGACTAAAGGATGCCAACACATTGAGCGTCAAAAATGAAGCCCAGCAACCCTAGCAGCGCGATAGTCCTAAGGCGAGATGGATGGCAAAACGCCCTTACGCGCGCCCGAGGCGTACTTGCCCCTGGGCGATGTTTCCAATGAGATAGAAGCGACGGTCTGTGCTCCTTATCTATCCTCAGGTGCATGTGTGCATTCGCGTGGTCTGGCCATGGCGTGGGAGAGCGACGAGCTGAGGTCGCATTCAATGCATTTGTCGGAATGACGGCATGCAAGCCAGCACACAGCCAAGCCTGCTCATAGAGCCGCAGTCTACAAAGCGCTGTTAGCTTCGGAACAGAACCCGCAGTCTTGTAGGTCGACTCATCAACCATGATCAGCGCCGTTGCCAATATCCAACTCGCGGCAGGCAGTGGACGGTCGACGCGAGACAAAGTGAGAAAGAGTAGCAAACGTTGGTATAGATCGTCGAACGTTTCGATATCGAGAGCTTACTTTCGTACAATGGAGCTTCGACGGCAATCCTTTAACCTTGACCGAGCGTAAGTTGCCTCGGTTCAGTATGATAAGTCTCTTAAACCCGCGCCGGAAAAATTATCTCCAGTAAGACAGGACAGTTAAAGCTGGAGCTGCCGCTGTTTGTACTCGATCGGCAGCCAAAAGCGGAATGTAGCCGGGCGAAGCGATGATGGCTGAAAGAGATCTAACTCACGCTTGTGAATGCGGCGGTGATACAGGCGGCCGCGAAAACCGAACTTGACACCTGTTACCATCGGGCAAGCGAATTTCATGACCGGGTTCCTGTAGGGGAGGTCGGACTCCTTAAACTTGGGCTGCATTGATCGATATGTGTGGAATTGTTGGCATTTTGGGGCGTGGTCCGGTCGTTGGGCAGTTGGTCGCGTCGCTCAAGAGATTGGAATATCGTGGCTACGACTCCGCGGGCCTCGCGACTCTCGAAGGTCTCCGTATCGAGCGCCGCCGCGCGGAAGGTAAGCTGAGAAACCTTGAGGAGCAGCTGCGCTGCTATCCGCCGTCGGGTCATACCGGCATCGGTCATACCCGCTGGGCGACTCATGGAAAGCCGACCGAGAGCAATGCTCACCCGCATGCGACGGAAAATGTCGCGGTCGTTCATAACGGGATCATTGAGAATTTCCGCGAGCTGCGAGCCGAACTGGAGCGGAATGGAGCCCATTTTAGCTCAGAGACAGACACGGAGGCGGTGGCGCATCTCGTCGAATCTTATCTCGAGAAGGGTTACTCGCCGCAGGATGCGGTACAAGCGTCGCTGCCGCGGCTGCGCGGTGCCTTCGCGCTGGCATTCCTTTTCAAGGCCCACGATGATCTTTTGATCGGTGCGCGTAAGGGGTCGCCCCTTGCGATCGGACATGGTAACGGCGAAGTGTATCTAGGATCGGACGCGATCGCGCTCGCGCCCTTGACCGACACCATCACCTATCTTGAAGACGGCGACTGGGCCGTGCTTACGCGCACGACGTGCGTGATTTATAGCGCAGACGGATCTGTCGTCGAGCGGGAAACATCAAAGTCTGGCGTATCGTCACTCCTTGTGGACAAAGCGAATTATCGCCACTTCATGGCCAAGGAAATCCACGAACAGCCGACAGTGGCCGGCAAGACATTGGCGCATTATCTCGACATGGCGGCCAAGCGCGTCGCCCTGCCCCTCACATTGCCGTTCGACTTTAAATCCATTCAGCGCATCTCAATTACCGCGTGCGGCACTGCAAGCTATGCCGGGCACATCGCCAAATACTGGTTCGAGCGGCTGGCGCGCTTGCCTGTCGAGATCGATGTAGCCTCCGAGTTCCGCTACAGGGAGGCGCCTTTGCGCCGGGGCGATCTCGCGATCGTCATCTCGCAGTCGGGCGAAACCGCTGACACGCTCGCTGCGTTGCGATACGCCAAGGACCAGGGCGTGCACACGATATCTGTGGTCAATGTCCCGACGTCGACGATTGCGCGGGAGAGCGAATCCGTTCTGCCGACGCTGGCGGGGCCAGAAATCGGCGTCGCCTCCACCAAGGCATTCATCTGCCAGCTGATGGTATTGGCCGCGCTTGCCATCGCAGCGGGCAAACAGCGCGATAAACTGTCTGAGATCGATGAATCGAAGCTTGTGCGTGAGCTTATCGAAGTGCCGCGGTTGATTGCTGCGGCCCTGTTGATTGAGCCGCAGATCGAGAAGCTCGCGCGTTATGTCGCCGACACAAGGGACGTGCTCTATCTCGGTCGTGGCACATCGGCCCCCCTGGCGCTGGAGGGCGCACTCAAGCTGAAGGAAATTGCCTATATCCACTCAGAAGGTTATGCGGCCGGCGAGCTCAAGCACGGACCGATCGCATTGATAGATGAGGCAGTGCCTGTGGTGGTGATCGCGCCTTATGACGGGGTCTTCGAGAAGACCGTCTCGAATATGCAAGAAGTTGCGGCTCGGGGCGGCAAGATTATCCTGATCACCGATTCGAAGGGGGCTTTGGAAGCGACGGTGGACACACTCATGACCATTGTGCTGCCGGAGATGGTCGCAAGCTTTACGCCGATGGTCTATGCCATTCCGGTTCAGCTCTTGGCTTACCATACCGCGCTCGTAAGGGGCGCGGACGTGGATCAGCCGCGTAATCTAGCAAAATCGGTGACTGTGGAATGAGGCGGCAATGTTGTATTGGAGCATTGAGGCCACTAATGGAGTGGGCGAGCTCAAGGAGAACGATCCCAGTATCAACAGGTCAATCATAGACCGATCCAGCTCGATGAGCAGAGTCAGTCCTGCTTGCGTCGTAATCGTCAACCAACCAACGCCAATGGGGGCGAGCGTTACCTTCCTGTCGTTCGAGCGGAACGGTCGATAATAAGTGGGAATTGCGGACAATGGGAGGTCCAAGTCGGCTCTCGGTTACCCAGCCTGCTATCTGCTTGCAGGGCGAAATCAGCCTATAGCTCGGCGCACAAAAGTGACTCTCTAACTCATCCTCCCACCTTGCCGAAGCCGACGAGCAAGTCGGTGCACACAACAGCTTCGGGCCGCTCCGTCGCGGCTTATTCACTGGCAGCGCATACGCGCGACAACTTACTTTTCCCGATTGCCAGCATCGGCCCCATGTCGTTGAGCATGCACTTGGACCCCCGGGGACGATTGCTTAGGATTAGCAGTTCAGTTTTGTCGCTTCGATCGCGCGTAGCACCGGCTCACGCAATGTGGTTGGACCATACGCACCACCGCGGCCCTCCCAGCTGCTGCGTGTCAACAAATGGATTGTTAGAAGCTGGACATTCTCGCGCTAGTTCGAGCGCCTAAAACCGAGTGCAGGGCGGCGCCGCACCGGAAGGACGCGGCGCCCCCGGCTGTGGCGGCAGGAGAGTACGTCATTATATAATCCGGTGAAGGCCGACCCGCTCGTATAGCAGGATCGACCAGCCTTGCAGCGACGCGGGATTTAGCACGACTGGCAAATCCAGTTGGTGGGCCAGCGATCGCATCGGGTTCCTACGGGGAGCCGCAGATCTGGTTGACCAGAAGAACCGCTCCTTATTCTGGGCACGGGATTTGCTGTCCCGCTCCTCGACCGACTGCTGTCAACGCATGTCTGGGAGGGCGGCGCCTTAGGGCAGCCTCTCCATTTCTATCGTTTTGAAGCCTCGCACCGAGAGTACGAGTGTGCAGCGCAAATCTCAGGGCGACAAGCTCAACAACGTAATCGTGGCGAGGTGGCTTGCCAGGCTAGGTATCTTCCAAGGAGGAACGCGATGAATGATTGCAATGTGGCCGAAGTTGATCTTCACAACCTACAGGTCTCGGATCCGCTGATTGGGCAATGCCAGCAGCTGGTCAGGGAAGTGGCAATTCCCTACCAATGGGAGGTGCTGCCTTGCTGCCGGACGTGCGAGGGGCGAGTTCCATGGCACGGTTTTTCAGGACCGTGACGTCGCAAAATGGCTTGAGGCGGCTGCATGGTCGCTATGCCAGGCACCAAATCCACAGCTGAAGAAAGCCGTCGATGAGCTGATTGAATTGATTGCGGCCGCCCAACGCGGCGACTAGACGATCGCAATCCCGAGGTGATACCGAGTCACGCGGTAGAGAACTTCCGCCTCTGCACAGTTTTCGGCCCAGAGCGCGATCAGTTGCACGGCTATGATGGCCATCCGGAAATCGAACTTGCGTTGGCACGCCTCTACGAAGCGACAAAGAAGCAGCGATATCTCACGCTAGCCAATTATTTCGTGGAGCAGCGCGGCATGGAGCCACACTACTACGACATTGAGTACGAGAAGCGCCAGCAATCCTGCGTCCCCAAATCCGACGGCACGCCTTGGATGATAAAAGCTAAGCGTATAGCCAAGCGCACTTGCCGCTTTCGGAGCAGCGGACTGCAACCGGTCATGCGGTTCGTTTTGTATACCTCATGACGGCAGTAGCTCATCTCGCGCGTCTGCGCCAGAACGAGCAGCAGCGCCAAATTTGCCTACGGCTATGGCAAAACATGGTCCGGCGCCAGATCTATATTACCAAAGCCATCGTCTCGCAAGGCGCCGGCGAAGCGTTCAGCAGCGATTACGATTTGCCAAATGATACGGCGTACGCGGAAAGTTGCGCGTCGATTGGCCTGATGATGTTTGCGCGCCGTATGCTGGAGATGGAATTGGACGGCCGCTATGCCGACGTGATGGAGCGCGCGCTCTACAATACCGTTCTCGGCAGTATCGCGTTCGACGGGCGTCACTATTTCTATGTTAACCCGCTCGAAGTGCATCCCAAAACACTGAGGTCTAATGGCATCTACAATCACGTCTCGCCGGTGCGACGACGCTGGTTTGGCTGCGCGTGCTGTCCACCGAACATCGCACGCCTTTTCAAATCGATTGGTCATTAAATCTACACGCCCAGCATCGACGCGCTCTATGTAAATCTCTACGTTGGTAATAGGGTGGCAATATCCGTGGACGGACATGCGCTGCGGTTGCTCATAAGCGGCAGCTATCCCTGGAGAGACCAGGTGGAAATCGCCGTCGAAGCTGCGCCGCCAATTGCCCACACGCTCGCCCTGCGCCTGCCGGAATGGTGCAGCGCGCCGCAGGCGAGCGTGAACGGTGAGCCTGTGAATTGCGAGCCGCGCAAGGGCTATTTGCACATTCGCCGAACGTGGCGGCAGGGAGATCGCGTCGAACTATCGCTGCCAATGCAAGTGCGTCGCGTATAGGGCCATCCACAACTTCGCAATTTGGCCGGCAAGGTGGCCATCCAGCGTGGCCCCTTAATTTACTGTCTGGAGGAGGCCGACAACGGGACCGAGTTACACAACGTTTGGCTTAATGCAGACAGTCGGCTTTCCCTTATCGAGGGAGCCGGTCTCTTTAGTGGCGAGATCTTGCTGCAGGTCGGCGGGGCGCGGTTGCAATACACGCATTCTGAAGAATCGGCGCTTTATCAATACAACAAAGTGCTTGGACAGCTAGAACCGCAGCGGCTGACATTCATTCCGTGGTTCAGCTGGGCTAACCGCGGCGAAGGCGAAATGCGGATTTGGGTAAATGAGCGTTGACGCCGAACGCGCGGTCGCGCTTCCACGAATCGACGTCAGACTACGTTTCTGGGGCAGGCGATATCGGTGCTCAAAGTCTGGAAATCGGCCAATCTGTGGAAGGCGGCTCGCGAGCTCCACTGGAACGTTGAAAAGAAAACCCGGATATGAGACGGCCGCGGCGGAACACCGAAAAGAGCACCATCGGATTGGCGTCAGCAGGTCAATCGGCGATCAACCAAATTCCTAATAATGGAGCTTCCTCGGAGCTGTTCGCGGCCTCTCATCAAAGCCTTATGAATGCCAATGGCACGAGCGTGTGCCGCCGTGTCGTTCAGAAGGAAGCCCTATAACAAGCCAACGTGAGGGCGGCCACGTCAGGTTTTGGTAAGCCAGGCTCCCTATCAGCGCCGCTGGGCCCAACAAGCCTAAACTAGATTCGGAAATGTATGTCCGACGGGAGCACTAATCGCCATGTATAATCGGATCAATGGCTCGTCCTACTTCCAATCCCTCACTTTGCCGAAACTGATGAGCAAATCGACGCAGACAACTTTGCAGATGCGTTCGCCAATATGCGCTTAGAGGAATCTGGCTCGAGTGGCAGTTCATCTTCAGCAACGAGACCGTATTCGCTCGTTTCAACCCCTCCCATCATAGAGTTCAAGGATCGTCACTCATTCCGAAAAGCCGCGGAGGCCTATCATGGCGACGAAATCGAGTACATCGCCGACAACCCCCAAGAGTACTCCGACTTCGTGTCCGCCAAGGCAAGGCGAACTGCAGAAGTTGCCAAAGACTACGGGACAACCCGAGATTCCGAGAATGCGCGATACTTCAGCTACCAATTGGGCAACAAGAGTGTCGGACTTCTAAGAATGAAAGGCGGTGACAGCATGACCGAGTTCGACGTCAAAAGGTGGAAGAAGCTATTTCCTGGACGCCACGGGACTACCTCCACTGTGGATCTTCAAGTCGTTCATCCGCTTGTCGAGAACGCTGGCGATATCCTGCTGGAGCACCAGCTTCGAATCGGCGGCGAACAGCCGCTGCTCAATTTGCGTCCGGCTAATCCGCAAGCAAGAGCCCGTGCGGCAAAGATGGGATTCGTCGAGGTTGACGCCGACAACATGGTTCTCGACCCAGAGAAGTCAGACAAGTGGGTAAGAAATAGCGACGGCGAATGGCAGCGAAAAGGCACTGCAGCGCGGTATCTTTCCAAAGCTGACGACAGTGAAGGTAGTGATACCGAGATCCCAGCGAGCCCCTCAACATACGATTATGAGGATGATTTTATGTGACCATGGGATCACCGGTGATTGGGCCCGATGGAGTAGACTAATCTAGCCTGCTCCGGGCTGCCCTGTGTTTATAGCCGTTTCGGCTGAGAGTTCCTCTGAGTTGGCTCAGAAGACCGCCCCCAGAGTGCTCCTTGGCCTAGCGGTTGCTGAGTTATTTGAGCGTTGGAAGTAGGGGCTCACTGCGCAAGGCAATTGCGGCAATGCTCGCTGCGGCGAGGACCTGCACGGGGTGCCGCCAAAGTGCGTCCGGCCGCCGAGGGGCCGGGCGTGTTGCGCCGAGCACGTTGGAGGGCTTGAAGACAGAAGTCTTCTACAGATGACGGCCTACGAAGTAGTAAGGGCGTGGACGCCTGCCGTGAGTCGGTGGACAAAGAAATTTACAGCGAAGCGGCGCCCGATGGACAAGACGGCCGGCATGCATCAACGGACATAACGACGCCGTGAGCACGAGCATCGTTCAGAGCTCTTTCACCAGAAAAGCCTCAACACAACACGCGAGGCGGTTGTCCTGGGCGAAGCTCCGTTATGATCATCACTGCGGTCGGGCTGCGAACAGCCAATCTCTTGCTTTGTCGAGCGCTCTCGCGCCAGCTCCACTCTGCAATGGAGTATATAGCCTCGATCCAGACGAGTTGAGAAGTGCTTAGGGTCGTCGATTGCTTTGGGTGAGCATTACGTTGAACGTCGACCTACAGAATGAGTCGAGCTAGCGTGCCCTTCCGGCCCTCGCAGCGATAAGGTTGTTCTGCGCCAATGTAGCCGCCCGGCGATAGTCGGTAAAGCATGGACAAGGCGACAATTGGCCTCTCGCTCGCGTTTTAGAGCAAGTAGCGCGTTTGACCGCGAAGAAGTTGATCGGTGGCGAGATCGACGCGTGGAGCGTTTAGATCGGACATCAATTCAAGCCGCGGGTTGATTGCATCAGATGCCCCCTAGGCCGTCATACGCGTTCAGTGCGGTGTCGAGGCACTCGATTAACTCTTGTCCGGCAAAGGGTTTGGCGAGGAAGCCAATCGCTCCGGCGCCCAGCGCTGACGCGCGCAAGCGTTCGTTGGGGAAAGCCGTAATGAAAATGAATGGTGCGTCGTAACCACGTGTCCGCATCTCTGCCAACAGCTCCAAGCCGCTCATAGCCGACATCTGCACATCGGTAATGACACAGGATGTCTCGTCCAATTGCGGGGACCTCAGGAGTTCCTCGGCCGACGCAAATATTTGGGTGATGTAGCCACGCGATTTCAAAAGATTCTCTGTCGCCGCACGGACCGAGGCGTCGTCGTCAACGACGGAAATCAAAGGCGTGGACAAGACGAGCCCTCCTGAAGGGGGAATAGCGGCTGCAAGCATTAGCCACCTTCGTAGAAAAGTGGGCTCGACTGATGAAATTGTAAAATCATACGTGGGTTTTTTCAGGACGATTGGCAAGAATTCCCAGCGTCTCAGTCATTCTGATCAAGTCAGCCAGCGACCGTGCACGCATCTTCTTCATTACGTACCCCCGGTAGATCTTGACAGTAATCTCGGCGAGCCCAAGCTCGGCGGCTACCTGCTTGTTCATCAGGCCGGCAGCGACCAGTTTCATCACCCCCTGCTCGCGCGGGCTTAAGGTCTCAAATAGAGACTGCAGGTTAGCGACGATCTGCTGCGCCTCCCGTCTTTTGCGATCGCGTTCGGTCGCCGCAACCACGGCATCAAGCAGTTCCTGATCGCGAAACGGTTTGCTGAGAAAATCGACCGCTCCTTCCTTCATGGCCCTGACGGTCATGGGAATGTCGCCATGGCCGGTAATGAAAATGATCGGAATATGTATGTTCAACCTTGCTAGCTCGGTCTGGTAGTCAAGGCCGCTCAAGCCTGGCAGCCGGACATCAAGAACTAGACAGCTAATAACGTCCGGAATTGTGCTCTGCAGCATTTCGCGGGCCGATCCGAATGCAATGACCTCTAACCCTACCGATTGAAAAAGGTTCGTAAGCGAGCGACGCATGGAGATGTCATCCTCGACGACGAAGACGATCGCCTTTGTCGAGGCCTTGGCGTTGCTGCCTTCACCTGGCGAGTCAAATCGTCTTGTCACGAGACGGCCTCCTTATGCAGCGGCAGGAAAAACTGGAACGTCGCGCCCGGTCCATTTTTGTGGACCATTGACAGTCGTCCTCCATGAGCTTCCACGATCGACCGGCAGATCGAAAGACCCATTCCAAGGCCAGTCGATTTGGTGGTGAAGAAAGGATCCAAGACGCGGTCCGCGTCGTTCTCGGCGATGCCGACGCCGCAATCGGTCACGGCAAGCTGGACTTGCCCCACATCGTCCTTCGATGATTGAATCAGCAGTTCGCGCGTCCGGTCTGTAACTGCGTCCATGGCTTCGATTCCGTTCATCACCAGATTGATGATCACCTGTTGTAGCTGAATCCGATCGCCGAGGATCGTAGGCAGCCCTGCCGTCAACTCGGTTCGTAAGGTCACTCGGTGGCTCACCAGCTCTCGTGTTACCAGCGCAATGACGTCCTTAACGACCTCATTGATATCGAGCGGCACCATCTCAATCTCGCCTTTCTTCGCGAGCGCGCGAACACGACGGATCACCTCGCTTGCCCGGATTGCGTCTTCGATGATCCACTCCACCGAAGAGCGCGCGGCGGGAAGATTAGGAGCTTCCCGCCCCATCCAACCGAGGCACGCATCGGCGTTGCTGATAATAGCGGCGAGTGGCTGGTTTATTTCGTGGGCGATGGAAGTTGTCAGCTCTCCTAACGTCGTTACACGCGTCACATGCGCAAGCTCCGCCTGTGCCTTTCGTAGTTCTTGTTCGGCTTGATCGGCGCGGATGGTAGCGGTGATGTCAGTGCTAACGCCACGGTAGCCGAGAAAATTGCTCTTTCCATCGAAAAAAGGCTTGCCACTCGTGCGGACGTAGATCGGAGAACCTGTCCGATTCACGGTGCGGTAGACGAGATCCCGAAACGGAAGATGGGCCTCCAACGTCGCCCGATGCTGCCGCCACTTCTCGGGTTCCTCTTCGACGTCGCACGCAATCTCCCAGCGAAGCAGGCCCATCAATCCTGTCGCCAAAATTCCCGCAGCGCTGGTGTGCTCGGATAAGTGAGTGACCTGATGATCCGGCCCGGTCTCCCAGAGCCAGTCGGAAGCTGTTTCGGCGTAGTCGCGAAAGCGCTGTTCGCTTTCGCGCAGCGCGGCAAGTGTGTTTTCCAGGCGTTCCCTAGCTGCGTGTTGCTCGGTCACATCCATATGTGTTCCGATCAGCTCGCTGACGTTACCATCGCTGCCGACCACCACGTGCGCAACGGAGTGTATGCGTCTTATCCCGCCATCCGGTAGAAGGATACGAAAATCATATTCGAACCGCCCCTCCTTGTGTTCAATCGCCTGACGCTGCACCTCCTGTAGCCGCGGCAAGTCGTCCGGATGGATGCGCGATCGAATGGTCTCGATCGATACCGGCTCTTGTGGGCTAAAGCCAAACAAACGATCGACCTCGGCGGAGCGATACACGAAATCTAGACCGTAGACGTCCCAGGACCAACTGCCCGTGTGGCTGAGATGCTGGGCTTCGGCCAGATAGGCCTCGCTGCGGCGCAGCTGCTGTTCTGCTCGCCTCGCCGCCGTAATATCCGTAGCTGCCCCAACAAACTCGATGTCACCAGAGGCTGTCCTCGTCGCTCGTGCCTGCGCATGAATGTGCTTTACCGAGCCGTCCGGTAGCAGAACCCGGTATTCGTGCTCGAAATCGCTCGGGTCTCGCATCGCGCGATCGATAATTTCTCTAACCGAAGCCCTATCATCTGGATGCGTGCGCTCAACGACGAGCTGCGGCCCCGGTGGCACTGTCTGAGGGTCTAATTGGAAAATTCGAAATGTTTCCGTTGACCAGAAGGCCTCGCCCGTAGTGGCGTTCCAGCTGAAGCTGCCAGTGTGACTCAACTCCTGCGCCTGGGCCAGATGTGCTTCGCTCCGCTGCAGGGCAAGTTCGGTCCGCCTTCGCTCCGTGATATCTTCGCAGGCGATAAGGACAATGGGCTGCTCATCGGCCCAGAGCATGGCTTTGGCGTTTTCACGTACCCACAACACCGAGCCGTCCTTCTTAACTTTCTGGACGTCCCACGTGCGCGTTTGTCCGACATCCTCAAGGCATGTCCGAACGCATTCGCAAACGAACGCGCGATCCTCCTCAAGAAATACGTCCAGCACGGATTGACCGATCAGTTCAGCACGAGCATAGCCAAGTTGTGTCGCGCCTAATGTATTCACGTTGAGGACAGTGCCGGCTTCATCGACCATGAAGTACATGGCCGGATTGTGCTCGAAGATGGCGCGCCACCGTTTTTCGCGATCCTCCAGATCGGCCGCGCTCCGCTGAAGCTTGGCCGCAACCACACGCGCAGCCTCTCTTTCCTCGCGGAGCTTTGCGATCAGGTGGGCTCCCACAATCGAGGCAATAAAGAATGCAACAACCACCGGCAGGTCTTGGGGGTCATCGATTCGCAGGCTGAATGCCGGCGGCGCAAAGTAGTAAGCGAGAGCAGCGATGGCTACGAGGCAAAGCGCGGACGACGCGATGAAGCTGCCTATCAGCGAAAACAGCAATACCACTAACAAATATGCGAATGCCGTCGCGGCGAAATGCGCGTGAAGGTACAAGCAAGCCAGTGTTACCACGGCCAGCATTATGCTGCCGAAGGTAAACTGAAGAGCTGAACGTTCTAAGCTGCTGATCTGGCTACGCATTTTGATACCGTCCGGCTGTTCTCCGGCGGAGAGCTATAACATTTTAGGCAAAAATAGGGCAATACTCGGCACCAGCAACCCGCTGGCGAGCGCTTCCGAGATCGATTGCTTGGTGCTGAACTGAGCACGCGCCGACAAAAATTGCATCACAGACGTACGTATAGTTGTCCTAAACCTTTCAATATGGCGCGCTGACACGCCTGCAATCGATGCCCAGATGTCTGCTTTGCTCCGCTGCCGATAACTCCGGGCAGGCGCTCGAGGCTGCAGCCGAGGACAACTCCCTTACGCCAGCCGTACGAGGACAGCGGCTGCAGTTCCGTCAAGACGTTGAGCCGGAACAATCAGGCGCGCCTCGCCGAACCGGAAAGAACAAAGACAAGCTGCCGGACCACTCATCTCGCCGGTGCGATCGGTCATGCGGAAGAAAGCGCAATGGTCATGTGCCGAGATACGAAGGCGAAGTTACGCGACTGCTTTGTATGCCCGAGGGCCATCACGCCTAGGTGCCGAGAACTTGTCTCCGAGTGGTTGGCCGGAATCGAGCGCGCGCAGCGACGCCGAACCGACACTAGCGTGTGCGGGCCGCCACGGCTCTGTCGAGGTGCCATCTAATCCGTGCTGATCATACCCATCATGATCTAATGCGGCAGCGCGGACCGTAACAATATCTGGCACGGCAAAATGTCGCAGAAACGTTCAGATGGCCGGGAGCTTGACGGCGAAAGACGCACTTGAAAATGACTGTTAAAAAAGCCCCTACTCTTTTGCTCGGCGGGCATCTTTTCTGGACGGCTGCCGGGGGCGACGTGGTGCAAGGGCTACGCACTGGAGAGGGCGCGTGAAAGGTCCGGCTCGTGTCAAGTCGGGTGTCGATTCGAACTACGAGAAATGTGGCTGCGCTTGCATTCGACGCGTCTTCGAATGGCGGCGGTTAAGATCCGGAACCTTTCTCATCGTGTGTCGATAGTGGTGGAACCGTTGGGCTGGTTGAGCCGAGCTTGCAGCGTCGCGTGCTCGAGCTCGCCCTCCCACCACGATACGAACACGGCGGCGATGCCATTGCCGGTGATGTTAGTAAGGGCGCGCACCTCGCTCATGAACTTGTCGATCGAAAATACGATTGCCATGCCCGGCACCAGCGCTGGGTTGACCACCGACAACGTCGCAGCGAGCGTGATGAAGCCCGCGCCGGTGACGCCGCTTGCTCCCTTCGACGTTAGCATCGCCACGAGCAGGATCGTGAGCTGCTGGCCAAAGGTGAGATCGACCCCGAGTGCCTGGGCAATGAACAATGTCGCAAGTGTCATATAGATATTGGTGCCGTCGAGGTTGAAGGAGTAGCCAGTTGGCACCACCAGGCCGACCACGGGCTTGGAGCAGCCCAGCCGTTCGAGCTTCTCCATTAATTGCGGCAGCGCGCTTTCAGAAGACGATGTGCCGAGCACGATCAGAATCTCGTCCTTGATATAGACAATGAACTTGAAGATTGAAAAGCCGACGAGGCGCGCGATCAAACCGAGCACCACCACGACAAACAACGCCGCCGTCGCGTAAAACAGCGCGATCAGACCGATCAAATTGCCGAGTGCTGCCGGCCCGAACTTGCCGATAGTGAAGGCCATGGCGCCGAAGGCGCCGATCGGGGCCGCTTTCATAATGATAGCGATCACGCCGAACACCGCGTGCGCGACGTCGTCAATCATGCCTCGCAGCCGCTCCCCACGGTTTCCTAACGCCATCAGCGAAAAGCCGAATAGGATCGCGAACAGGAGAACCTGCAGAACATCGCCGCGGGCGAAGGCGCCGACCACGGTATCGGGAATGATGTTGAGAAAGAAATCGACAGTCTTCGAGGCTTCCGCCTGTTTGACGTAATTGGCGACCGCCGCAGCATCCGGCTTGACCGCAAGGCCATGACCGATTTGGACCAGATTGCCCATAAGAAGGCCCAACACCAAGGCAAAGCTGGAGACGATCTCGAAATAGACCAGCGCCTTGACGCCGACGCGCCCGACTTTCTTGGCATCCTGAATATGCGCAATACCAGATGTGACGGTGCAGAAAATAATCGGCGCGATCACCATCTTGATGAGCTTGATAAACCCGTCACCGAGCGCCTTGACCCAGTCGTTGGTCGCGATAGACGGCCATAGGCAACCGACCATGGCGCCAATCAAGATCGCGACCAGCACCTGCACGTAGAGAATCTTATACCAAGCTTGCGACGCGCGTGCGGGCGCCGCTGTTGCCATGGTGGTCATGACGCTTCCTTCCCGAATATACTCGAATGTGAGCCGCCGCGTCGTTGAGAGACGACGGCGTCATACGAGACTCATCATTTTAGCCGTGTCCAATTGAAGGACGGTTCCGAGAACGGGCGCGTCGTTCCAAAGGCAGGCGTTTAGTTGCGCTATCCCTTCTCGTTAAGCAAGATATGCACCAGATGCCCAAAGTGCGCCCGATTGGGCAGTCTCGGACAAACCGTCTGTCTCCGGGCGGCATCGGTTTGAGTGCTCGGTCCGCGTTCGCAAGGTCGAACAAAAAGTTGCAGCGAGACGCGTAACTTGATCGGCTGGGCGCATGAGCGGAGTCCCGTCTCGGGATGGAAGCCCGAGCGTGATCGATATGCGCCGACTGCTGAGATGGATGCAAGAGTAGATGACATTTGTAAAATTGATAGTTTGGATTGTACTCATCCACGCGATGGAAGTCTGCTTTAGGAGCTCGATTGCGCGGCCATAATCTTGAATCGATGCACTGCGTTGTCGCTAGCGGCAAAGCTCGTTCGTGCACGGGGCATTTGTCTCCATGCCTGTGCTAACGATGCGCATTAGGCAGGTTGGTCGACAGGCGGCCTTCGCTCTCGGCCCATCGCGCCTTTTGCCGCGTCGCAGAAGCAGCGTTACGATGACTACTCAGCTAGATCGTTCGCGTTGCTGCCCTAGGGCAGGCTTCCTACGATCCGCTCCATTACCGGCGCGGCGAGTGCGGCGTTTGAGCCACCAATAAGCCAAATAGGCATCTCTGGCGACGTCAAATTCTGCCGTTTCGTTGCGCGGCTGTCGCTGGCTGCTCGGCAACAAAGATGCCAGAAATCTGACATAGCGTTAGGTCCACGCCAAACGTCTCTGCGAATTTCTCCCACGTTGCGCATAGTGCCCGCACGCGGCACAGGAATTGCTGATTACGAACGAGGAGGGTGCCGCCGTCATATGGATGGAAGCGGCCCTGTCACAGGAGTTGCCGATGAGACTTGCGATGCTGCTTTTGCTCGTAGAAACGATGCGTGTGAATGTGGCGGCCGCCAGGAAGTGCGGCGCGACTAAAGGGCGATCCGCGCAACATATACGTGCAGGCGATCACTGGGCCCGTAAGACGACCTGCTTTCATTTTTGGGCTGACGCACATGGATGTCTTTTCGGCAGAGATTGCGCAATCCGTTGCGCTCACGATTGAGCTCGCCAGTGTAACGACCGTGATCCTCCTCGCGATTGGTGTTCCCCTCGCTTGGTGGCTAGCGCGCTCAAAGACTCTTTTGAGCGAGGCGGTGGCGACGCTGATCGCCCTACCGCTAGTGCTACCGCCGACGGCTCTCGGTTTTTGCGTACTCGTGTTGCTCGGGCCCAACGGACCGGGTGGCGTTCTCGCCTCTTTGTGGGGCGAGCGCACGCTCGCTTTTACCTTCGCAGGAATCGTGATCGGATCGGTCCTCTCGGCGCTGCCGTTGGTGGTGCAGCCGATCCGTAACGCCTTTGTCGCGATAGGCAATCGCCCGTTGGAAACTACGGGGCACGTTTCGTCGCTGTACGCCTTCATTACCATCAGACGGCCGCTGGCTCGATTGGAGTTTGTTAAAGCCGCCGTGGTTGGCTTTTCTCATACGATCGGCACATTTGGCGTCGTGATGATGATCGGCGGCAACATTCCTGGGCGCACCAAGGTGTTGTCAGCCTACGTCGTAGACTACGTTCAAGCATCGCGCTGGCACGAGGCGAGTGTGGTTGCCGGCGGTATGGTCATGTTCGCCTTTGCGGTAATCTTCACCTTGGCCCTCATCGACAGACACTGTGCCAGGAGAGGCACCGAACCGTCTTAGGCTTGCCGGCCGGACATATCCGATCACGAGCGAGCAGCAGTATTGCAAGCCGGATCCATCAATCCTTGCGAGGCTACAATGAACAAGCTTGTTATGGCCGTGGCGGCTGCTGGAATTGGCTTCAATTCAGTGCACTCCGCGCCTCTGCCCGAAGCGACAGCCGATGACGTCGGCGTTTCTCAGCAGCGCCTCGCCAAACTAGACGAGTTCTTCGCTCGCGAAATCGCTAGCAAACGCGTGCCGGGTGCGGTGGTTGCAATCGCCAGAGACGGCAAGCTGATTCACTACAAGGCGTACGGGCAACTCGATCCTGCAAAAGGAAAGTCGATGCGGCTCGACGCGATGTTCGCGCTTGCGTCTATGACCAAGCCGATGGTGGCCGTTGCGGGGCTTATCCTCATGGAGCAAGGTCGGCTGCCTCTACAGGCCAGGCTCACGGATTACTACCCGGAATTCGCAAACATGAAGGTGGGAGTGCCACAGCATGACGGCTCATTAGAATTTCAAACGCAGAGTTCTCCGATCTACATCCACGACCTATATCGCCACACATCCGGGCTCACCTATGGCGCGCCCCCCGACAGCTCAGACCAAGTGGCGCGTCTCTATCCCGATTTCGCCGCTCCGCCACTGAGGGGCGATAAGCAGGCGTTCATCGAAGCCATCACTAAGCTGCCGCTAGCGCACCAACCGGGGACGGAATTCGAATACGGCTTCTCGACCGATGTGCTGGGAGCTGTCGTAGAACAGGTCAGCGAACAGCGATTGGGCGACTATCTTGCCAGCAATCTGTGGAAGCCCATCGAAATGCAGGATGCCACTTTCCGTTTGTCGGAATCGCAACGAGAGCGCCTCGCACATCCATTTCCAGGCGACCCGCTGACGGGAAAGCCACAAGACATCGAGCTCCTCGAAAGTCCGACGAAGTTTGACTGCGGGGGAGCCTGCGCATTTGCGACAGTCGGTGACTACGTGCGCTTCGGACAAATGCTGCTCAACGGCGGGGAGCTCGATGGGCAGCGCATTCTCGGTCCGAAGACGGTGGGTCACATGATTTCCGACCACCTCGGGGCAGAGATCAAAAATAAGGTCGCCAATGTGGAGGCGCACCGTGCCGGCTTCGGCTTCGGGCTCGGAGTAGCTGTACGCATAAACGAAGGTCTCTCGGCGGTTCCGGGCAATCCAGGTGAGTTCACCTGGACTGGCGCCTACGGGACACAATTTTTCTGCGACCCA
The DNA here is from genome assembly GCF_059512345.1 of Bradyrhizobium sp. Unk1. NCBI lineage: Bacteria > Pseudomonadati > Pseudomonadota > Alphaproteobacteria > Hyphomicrobiales > Nitrobacteraceae > Bradyrhizobium > Bradyrhizobium sp. Unk1. The sequence continues at coordinate 16,786 of NZ_JCAMOP010000061.1, read as the reverse complement.
AAGGAGCGTCTCGTCGTGGTGGTCGGAACGGCAGCGCCAGGAGAAATCCGGAAGTATTACCGCGAACAAGTCCAATATATCGTCTATGCTGCAATAATCCGATAATCCGCTTTCCGCCGAAAGCTCGGCCAACCCTTTTGGGTGGTCGGCAGACAGTGCTGCTACTACGCATCGATCGCGCATTGCTGCGATCGGCTCGCGCGATGAACGCTCCTGTGATGGCTCTGAACGTCCAGGCTCTCGCTTACGATCCTGGAGCGATGCCGTGCAGCGAGCCGCTTTAAATCAAAGACATATTGGATCGATCAGATCTAAAGAGCGAGGGCGATGTGCGCATGGCGGCTCACATTTGCGGCTTCTCTTCGTCGCTCGACAGCCGCTTTCGTGCGGGCTGCTTGCGTAGTTACGACTACGAGCGGCGTTAACGCCCCATTGGTCAGCAATCGGCAAGTCTGATTAAGACTGGAGGGCAGTCCGGTGCCCGTCAACTGACCAATTCTATTCAACAACCCCGGCACGACACGTGAGTGTCGCGGTCGTGCAAGAGCGAGCATGACGTAGCCGCATGCAGTGGTGAACCATCGTGCTGCTCTGTCGAAGTGCTTGCAGGGACGGTAAAGCCGGACACCATTAGCATGACAGATCAATGGCGCAGTTGTGGCTCGCTGGCTGGTTTCGCCAGTCCGCAACTCCCGAAGCGCTGGCTTGGTATCTGTTAAGTGTCTCGCTTCGGTGGCTTGTTTCTTGCTGAACGTCAGTAATTCGTCACGGCCGACGACAACTTGCATGGAAGGCGTCATGGGTGGTGCAACGGAAACGTTCTACAGCGTGATCAGACGTCAGGGTATGACTCGTCGTAGTTTCCACAAATTCTGCAGTTTGACTGCCGCGAGCTTGGGACTGGGTCCGCTCGCCGCAAGCAGTATTGCCAACGCCCTGGAGACCAAACCGCGTGTGCCCGTCATCTGGCTGCACGGGCTCGAGTGTACCTGCTGCTCGGAAAGCTTTATCCGCTCGGCGCATCCCTTGATCAAGGACGTGCTGCTGTCGATGATTTCGCTCGACTATGACGATACGATCATGGCGGCGGCAGGACACCAGGCCGAAGCCATCCTGGAGGAAACTCGCGCCAAGCACAAAGGCATGTATGTGCTCGCCGTCGAAGGCAATCCGCCGCTGAACGAGGGTGGCATGTTCTGCATTGACGGCGGCAAGCCGTTCATCGAAAAGCTAAGGTCCATGGCGGAAGAGGCCATGGCGATCATCGCTTGGGGCACGTGTGCGTCATGGGGATGCGTGCAAGCGGCCAAGCCCAATCCGACTGGCGCGGTGCCGATCGATAAGGTGATCACCAACAAGCCGATCATCAAGGTGCCCGGGTGCCCGCCTATCGCGGAGGTCATGAGTGGCCTTGTGACTTTCATCACCACGTTCGGAAAGCTTCCGGAGCTCGATCGCCAAGGGCGTCCAAGTATGTTCTATTCTGAGCGCATTCACGACAAGTGCTATCGGCGTTCCCATTTCGACGCTGGCCAATTCGTCGAACAGTGGGACGATAAGTACGCACGCAAGGGCTATTGCCTGTACAAGATGGGCTGCAAGGGGCCAACCACCTACAATGCCTGTTCGGCCCTGCGGTGGAACGGCGGCATTTCATTTCCGATTCAATCCGGCCACGGCTGCTTCGGCTGCTCCGAAGACGGCTTCTGGGATAAGGGGTCATTTTACGACCGACTCACAACCATCAGGCAGTTTGGCATCGAGGAGAACGCCGACCAGATCGGCATGGCCGCTGCCGGCGTAGTTGGGCTAACCGTCGCTGCCCATGCCGCGGTCACCGCCGTGAAGCGGTTGACCCACAAGCCGGATCGCGCAGCCCAAAAAAGCAAACCGAGTTGAGGAGGGGCGACGGTGGCCGTCCAGACACCGAACGGGTTCAATCTCGATCGTTCAGGCAGGCGAATCGTCATCGATCCGCTGACGAGGGTCGAAGGCCACCTGCGTGTCGAAGCCAATCTCGATTCTGACAATGTGATCCGCAATGCGGTCTCAAGCGGGACGATGTGGCGTGGCATCGAAGTCATCCTGCGCGGACGCGATCCGCGCGACGCCTGGGCGTTCACCGAGCGGATTTGCGGGGTCTGCACCGGCACCCATGCGCTCACCTCCGTGCGCGCGGTTGAAAATGCACTAGGAATTGCGATTCCGGAGAATGCCAATTCGATCCGCAACATCATGCAGTTGTGCCTGCTCGTGCATGATCACCTCGTACATTTCTATCACCTGCACGCGCTGGATTGGGTCGACGTGGTCTCCGCGCTCAAGGCCGATCCCAAGTCGACCTCTGCGCTCGCGCAGTCTATCTCGCCCTGGCCGCTGTCGTCCCCTGGCTATTTTAAGGATTTGCAGATCCGGCTCACCAAATTCTTCGGATCAGGGCAACTCGGTCCGTTCAAGAATGGCTATTGGGGGCATCCGGCCTACAAGCTGCCACCGGAAGCGAACCTGATGGCTGTAGCGCATTATCTGGAAGCGCTGGACTTCCAGAAGGAGATCGTCAAGATCCAAGCTATCTATGGTGGTAAGAACCCGCATCCGAACTGGCTGGTCGGCGGCGTGCCCTGTGCGATCAACATCGACGGAACTGGTGCGGTGGGTGCGATCAATATGGAGCGACTGAACATCGTGTCCTCGATCATCGACCGTTCGATCGAGTTTGTCGAGCAGGTCTACCTGCCCGACATTGCCGCGATCTGCTCGTTCTATAAGGACTGGCTTCATGGCGGCGGACTTTCGAGCAAGAGCGTGATGTCCTATGGCGACATCCCCGAAAACGCAAATGACTGTTCCGCCAAAAGTTTGAAGCTGCCGCGTGGGGTCATTCTTGGTGGCAATCTCAACGAGATACTGCCGATCGACCATGGTGATCCCGAGCAGATCCAGGAATTCGTCGCGCATTCATGGTATAAATACCCCAGCGATAGCTGTGGACTGCATCCCTGGGACGGTATCACCGAGCCACGTTTTGAACTTGGGCCAAAACTCAAAGGCAACAAGACAGATATCAAGGAACTCGACGAAGGCGGCAAGTATTCCTGGATCAAAGCGCCGCGCTGGCGCGGCCACGCCGTGGAGGTCGGGCCGTTGGCGCGATACATCATCGGTTATGCACAAGACAAAGCCGAGTTCAAAGAGCCGGCCGAGAGATTGCTCAAGGGGCTCAATCTTCCCCTGACTGCGCTGTTCTCGACGCTTGGCCGTACTGCAGCGCGGGCGCTCGAATGCCAGTGGGCGGCGCATCAGATGCGTTATTTTCAGGATAAGCTGGTAATCCACATCAAGGCAGGCAATACGGCAACTGCCGATGTCAGCAGGTGGAAACCGGAAAGCTGGCACAAGGAGGCCAAGGGCTACGGGTTCAGTGAGGCCCCGCGCGGTGCGCTTGGGCACTGGATCAGGATCAAGGACGCCAAGATCGACAATTACCAATGTGTCGTGCCGACGACGTGGAACGGATCTCCTCGCGATCACAAGGGCAATATCGGCGCTTTTGAAGCCTCCCTGATCGGTACCCCGATGGTCGATCCGCAGCGGCCCCTGGAGATCTTGCGCACGATCCATTCCTTTGATCCGTGCTTGGCTTGCTCGACCCACGTGATGAGTCCTGACGGCCAGGAAGTGGCCTCAATCAATGTTCGCTAACGACATGCTGGACAGAGCTCGAAAGCTCCTTGCCACCGTCGATGCGGAACCCACTGAACGGAGCATCGGCGCTGGGATCGCTTGCGCGCCGGTGCGACTTTGGCATTGGGTTAATGCGGCGGCCATTCTGATGCTGAGTGTAACCGGCTATGTCATTGGAACCGGGACACCGGCGATGTCGGGAGAGGCAAGCGGCAATTTCCTGTTCGGCTATATCCGCTTTGCTCATTTCTCGGCGGGATATGTGCTCAGTATCGGCTTTCTTCTGCGGATCTACTGGGCGTTAATCGGAAACGCGCATGCCATGCAGATCTTTTGGGTGCCGCTCTGGCGCAAGTGCTTTTGGCGCGAGGTGTACCACGAGATTCGCTGGTATGCGTTCCTTACAGTTGAGCCCGAGAGGCGCGTCGGACACAACCGTCTTGCTCAGCTCGCGATGTTCTTCATGTTTACGCAGACGATCACGTTCATGGTCGTCACAGGCTTTGCACTTTATGGGCAAGGTGCCGGTACTGACAGCTGGCAGTACAAGCTGTTCGGCTGGGTATTTTCAATTTGGCCGAACAGTCAGGACGTCCATACCTGGCATCATCTCGGCCTGTGGGTGATCGTGGCCTTTGCTCTGGTCCACATCTACGCGGTGGTCCGGGAAGACTCACGTAGCGCCGGAGCATCTCTTCTGTGATATCGTGTGAGCGCGGGTTTCGCGATTGAAGACTGGGAGCGGATGCTGAATCCGGAAAACAAGAAAAGGATCCTGGTGCTCGGCATCGGCAATATCCTGTGGGCCGATGAGGGATTCGGCGTGCGGGTGGTCGAGGAGTTTCATCGCCGCTACGCCATCGATGACAACGTAACCGTCCTCGATGGCGGCACACAGGGGCTCTACTTGGTCAGTTTTCTTGAGCAGGCCGATTGCCTGATCGTGTTCGATGCCATCGACTATGGATTGCTGCCCGGGAAGTTGAAGCTTGTGCGAGATGAGGAAGTGCCAAAATTTACCGCCGCCAAGAAGATGAGCCTGCATCAGACCGGCTTTCAGGAGGTCTTGAGTGCGGCCGACCTGCTTGGCCGCTGCCCGCGAGAGCTCGCTCTCATCGGCTGTCAGCCGCTGGACCTGGAGCATTGGGGCGGTCCGCTGACGGCCCCGGTACGCCTTCAGATTGCGCCTGCGATTGAACTGGCTTGCAAACTCCTGGCGCAGTGGGACTCGCCGGCAAAGCCGCGGACCGGGCCGCTGCCTGCATCAGAACGGCTGTTGGCGAACAATATCGACCATGCAAACTATGAGATGGGGGCGCAGCCGATCTAGCGGCCCGCGAACTGACCATGTGCCTTGGCTTGCCAATGACGATTGTCGAGACCGACGGCATCACGGCGCTGTGCGAATATGGCAATGAACAGCGGCGTGTCTCGGTCATGCTGCTCTCCGACGCCTCGGTCGGCGCCAAGGTGCTCGTTCATATCGACAGCGCGGTGCGGCTTTTGGACGAAAATGAAGCAAGGCTGATCTCGGAAGCACTTGACGGGCTTGAGGCCAGCCTCAAGGGCCAGGACTGCGATCGCTTCTTTGCGGACTTGATCGGTCATGAGCCGCAATTGCCGGAGCACCTACGCTAGCCGCTCCGCTCGCCGGTTGCGCCGACCAGGCTTGCCACAAATCGTATCCCAGTCCCACGTAACCTTGCATCGACAATGTCAGGCGCTTCGAGCCATCGGTTCGAGCGCGAGTCGCGGCCAGACGGCGATTGGCATACGCCTTGCTAATACCCTGCTAGCAGAACCGAACATTATCAGGAAGGCGTGTGATGAAGTTGCAGCGGACGCAGCATGGTCTGCCGCGGCCCACTCCGTACGACGTGGAGGGCGTCGGCGTCGATGCGCGCCTGGTCGCGCACGCTCCCGTGAGGGTGGCCGTGATGCCGCCGCCGACGGTCGATCCCCTATATTTGCTTCGGATCATCCACGTCGCATTCCTACTTCCTGAGATCGTCAAGGCGTTTCGGCCGCGCCTGCAAGGTGCAGTGCCTGCGCGCGGCATAGGTGGCGAACTGGTTGAGTGGCTCGGCCTGAGAGGCCCATCGACGCCCGTCCTGTGCCATCGGCACGATACACTCCGCCTGATCGGCAGGAGACCGGTCCGTTTGGTCACGATCGATGGCGTCGCGGTACCGACGGTTCGGCCACACACCGGCAGCGCTTGTGCCGGCAAGTGCATTGCCTCTCGATACAGCCAATGGAACATCGCATCATGAAAACAGCGATCCGCGTTGTACCCGACGGCTCCGACGGGGCGGCGAGTGACCTTGCCACGAGCTCTGGCCGTCTCGATGTATTCTATAGCGGGTTGACGAGTGCGACTGCGCTCGCCAAGCGCGCTTGGCGCGAAGGCGACGAGCTTGCAAGGAACTATCCGAATGCCATGGCGCTGTTATCGAATGCCGCTGCTGCCGTTGGCAGCCAGAGAAGCAGCGCTCGGACACAACTGTACGGACTCGCGAATCTCAGCGATCCCGAGCGCAAGCTGTTAGGTGAAGTGCTCGGAGAAGGTGAGGTCGCCGGCGTTGTTGCGCTGCCAGATGGCTCTTTGGCGCAAATCCGGGAGTCCGTGCTTGCGGGAATCTGGCGCGTGCGCATCGGGAGCGAGCCGGCGCACGAATATCTTGAGGTCGGAGCGATCCCGCAGATTGTCCGGCGCGCCGCAACTGACCTGACGTCCGCCGATCTTGCGATCGGCGCGGCGCCGGACGGCGCGATGAACGTGCAACCGGTGCTCGCCGAAATACGCGAGCGGGCGCGCGTCTGGCGCTTTGGCATGCGCGCGCATGTCATCAATCTAACCTTGCTGCCGATGAGCGTTATCGACCTGGCATTCCTGCAGCAAAGCGTGGGCAATGGCCCGGTCCAACTCATCTTCCGTGGCTACAGCACGTGCCGAGTGCAGGCGACCGGGATCAGGAACGTCTGGTCGGTGCAGTTCTTCAGTTCTACGGACAATATCATCCTTGATACGCTGGAGGTCGGCGGCGTGCCGATTGTTGCGTTGGCTGCCGACGAGGATTTCCAGGACTCTGCTGAGCGCATGCAGGAAATTATTAAGGCGTACTTCACATGAAGAGCTTGGAGAACGTTCGGCGTCGGGTGGGATCCCGTAGACGCCGCGGGCGCAGCGACCGCCGGCATAACTCGCGCAGGATGTTGGTGGAGCGGTGCGCATGAGCCTCGCTGCCCAGAACAAAATCGATGTAACCGTATCGCTAGCTGCCGACGTAGTAGCCGCGATCGAGATCCTGCCGCGAGTCCGGCCGCCGCTGGCGCGGCTGTTCGCCGGCAAACAAGCCTCGTTGCTGCTCAAGGTGCTGCCGCGGCTCTTCGCGTTGTGTGCCGCTGCGCAGCAAACTGCCCTGCTGTCCGCGGTCGAGACGGCGCGCGACGAAGTGATCAACCGCACAACAAAACAGCATCGTATTGCGCTTATCGTTATCGAGCGGATCGCGGATTTGCTACGGGGCCTGATTGTCGGACATCTTGCGCAAGACATCGCCAGTGCGGCGGCAATCCGCTCTGTTATGCGGGGAATGTCAGGGCTTCTCGGCAGCGCACAGCCAGCCTGGGGCTCCGCTCAACGCGAAGCAACAGCGCGGATCGTGGCTGCGCTGAACGTGCTCGGCATGTCGAATGAGGGGGGCGCGGTGAGGTCCGGTAGCCCATTGGCGCTTCGCATTGCAGCGCTTGATGAGAGCGGCCTGAAGTCAATTCCGGCGGAGCACTCGTTCCTGTCCGTTGCTGACGACCTCAACATCATTAAACGGCTGCTCGTGGATGGCGCGAAATTTTGCTATTGTCCGGATCTTGACGGACATGTGCCCGAGACGGGTCCATGGGCGCGCCAAATGACGCGTGATCGGCTCTCGCCGAGCCCCTCCGGTGCGGCCGAGCGGCTGAGGGCCAGAATTGCTGAAGCCCTCCGGTTATGTGCCTGGCTCAAGGCCGGTGCTCAGATTGACTCGGCGGAGCATGGGATTATCGAAAGATATAAGTTAGGGCCCGGTCGTGCGGCGGCCGCGGTCGAATGCGCCAGGGGGCGTCTCTACCACGCGGTTGAGCTTGATCCTCAGGGCCGGATATCCCGCTTCGAATTCCTTGCGCCGACGGAGTGGAATTTCCACCCGCGCGGACCGCTTGTCCGCAGCCTGCAGGGCGCGGTGCTGACGGCTAGACGACGTCGGGATGCAGTCGATGCGGTGATTGCATCGCTCGATCCGTGCGTCGGGTTCACTCTGAATTTTCGCGAAGTTGGCGATGCATGAAATGGCGATTTGTCTTGGCATCATTCAAATCGTCGAGGAGGAGGTACGTCACCGATCGTTTTCGCGGGTGCGGAGCGTCTGTCTAGAGATGGGAGCGCTGAGTCATGCCGCGCCGGAGGCGATCAGATTCTGCTTTGCGGTCGTTGCCACGCGGACCGTTGCCGAGGGTGCAGTCCTTAATATCGTCGAACTGCCCGGCGTTGCCTGGTGCATGAGCTGTTCGAAGAGCGTCGAGATTGCGCGACGCGGTGAATGCTGTTCTTGCTGCGGCAGCTATCAGTTGCAGGTAACCGCGGGCGAACAGATGCGTGTGAGAGAGCTGGAGATCGATTGATGTGTACCGTTTGCGGCTGCACCGAAGGGACGCCGTCGACCAAACGCGCCAAGGCGCATGATGCGGAGAGCCATGAGCGATACGAGGTCCATGTGCAGGACAATTGCGATCGCCATTGCGCGCATCCGCATGGCGACCAAGGCCCGCAGCGTTCAAACCATGCTGGCGATAGTCATAGTCGCCATCGTGGCTCTGCCCGTCACCAGGCTCATGGTGGGCAGGCGCTTCTGAGTGGCGGCGCTGGCCCGGCTGGCTTGAAGGTCGCGGGCATGGGCAGAGAGCGGGTCATTCAGATCGGGCGCGATATTCTTGGCAAGAATAATGGGATTGCGGCGGACAACCGCGCGCTCTTCGTCGCCGATGACCTGCTTGTATTTAATCTTTTGTCCAGTCCCGGTGCAGGTAAAACGACGCTGCTCGTCCGCGGGGTGTCTGAGCTCAAGCGTAGCCGGCCGGTCGGGGTTATCGAAGGCGACCAGCAGACCTCGAACGATGCCGAACGCATTCGGGCCGCCGGCGTGCCAGCCATTCAAGTCAACACCGGCAAGGGTTGCCATCTCGACGCTGCGACGATTGGCGAGGCTTATCGCCGCTTGCCGCTGCTCACGGGTGGTATTCTCTTCATCGAGAACGTCGGTAATCTGATCTGTCCCGCAGCCTTCGATCTTGGCGAGGCCTGCAAGATCGTAGTGCTGTCGATTACCGAAGGTGAAGACAAGCCGCTCAAATATCCTGATATGTTTGCCGCTTCTTCGCTCATGGTGATCAACAAGATTGATCTGGCCCCGCTGCTTGAGTTCGATTTGGGCAAGACGATTGAATACGCCAGACGAGTCAATCCAAAGATCGACGTGCTTGTAGTTTCGGCTCGTACGGGCGAGGGTTTTGGCGCGCTCTACGCCTGGATCGATAGACAGGCGGGGCATCAGAGGCGCGCCCTAGAGGACACAAGGCGATGAGCGCCCCAACCACCTGCGACCGAACGCGGCTGCGCGTCCGCGTGAGTGGGGCCGTGCAAGGGGTCGGCTTTCGTCCTTACGTCTATGGACTCGCCATGCGCTACGGATTGGCGGGATTTGTCATCAATGGCCCCGAGGGCGTTACGATCGAGGTCGAGGGCCACCGTGCGTCGGAGTTTGTCGCTACGTTGCCGCTCGAGGCGCCTCCGTTGGCACGCATCGACCACATCTGCGTTCGGGAGACTGCGGCGCTCGCGGCGAAAGACTTTTCGATCGGCACGAGCGAAGGCGGCAAATTGTCAACCCAGATCGTCGCTGATGCTGCTGCCTGCCAGCAATGCCTCAGCGAGCTGTTCGATTCAGAAAATCGGCATTACCTTTACCCCTTCATCAGTTGCTGCAATTGTGGCCCACGCTACACCATCGCCGAACGGCTGCCGTACGACCGCCGCAACACCGTGATGAGGGCTTTTAGGTTGTGCGCCGCCTGCGCGGCCGAATATGCCGATCCGGCGAGCCGCAGGTTTCATGCGGAGGCGATCGCGTGTCCGACATGCGGGCCTCGGCTCAGCCATGGGATCAGCGCCATTGTCGCGGCAATCGCGGGGGGACAAATCGTGGCGATAAAGGGGCTGGGTGGGTACCAGCTTCTTTGCGACGCGCGTAACCAGGACGCCGTGCAGCGTTTGCGCGGCAGAAAGCAGCGCCTTCAGAAGCCGTTCGCGATTATGGTCGATTCCATAGAGCGCGTCAGCGACATCGCGGAGGCGAACGCGCCCGAGCTTGCGCTGCTCGAATCCGTAGCACGTCCCATCGTCCTTCTGCCTTCGCGCAACAATTTGGCGCCCGCCATAGCTCCTGGCTTATCTCGTGTGGGTGTCATGCTGCCTGTAGCGCCGCTGCATCACCTCATCCTTCATGCGCTTCGCTCGGCAGGAGCATGTGCGGAGACCGGCCCGGTCATCGTTGCCACCAGTGCCAATCTTTGCGGCGAACCGCTCCTGATCGACAACGCGCAGGCGCTGCGGCGGCTCAAGGGGATCTCCGACCTTATCGTGACCCATGATCGCGATATAGTGACGCGTGCTGATGACTCCGTGGTGTCGGTGGTGGCTGGCCGGCCGCAATTCATTCGTCGTGCCCGTGGCTATGTTCCCGAACCGATCAGGCTTGCGATGTCTGTGCCGCCCGTACTCGCCGTGGGCGGCGCACTGAAATCGACGGTCACCATCACGCGGGACAACCAAGCGTTCGTCTCCCAGCATATTGGCGATCTGGATACGGCCGAAGGCATCCGTGCGTTCGAGGAGACGATCCGACGCCTCACATCGAGCCTTGATGTGGAGCCTGTCGCCATCGCCCATGATCTGAATCCCGATATGGCTTCTACCCGGTTTGCGGAAGCAAATGGCCGCGCGCTGGTCGCTGTCCAGCATCACCACGCGCACGCTGCCGCAGTGATCGCCGAGCATGGCCATGCGGGACCTGCGCTTGCCCTGGTGCTCGATGGCCATGGCCTTGGCTCCGAGGGCGGTAACTGGGGTGGCGAGCTATTGTTGTGCGAAGGGACGAGGTGCCGACGCATCGGGCACTTAGCGCCCCTGCAAATGCCTGGTAGAGATCGTGCAGCCCGCGAGCCGTGGCGCATGGCCAGCGCAGTACTACATGAGCTCGGCCGGGGTAACGAAATCGGGCCGCGCTTTGCGGCGCAACGGCAGGCTGGATGTGTGTCGGCCTTGCTCGAACAGCCAGGCGGGGTCACCACGACCAGCGCGGGCCGGTTGTTCGACGCGGCAGCGGCGCTGCTGGGGATTGCGAGTTTGCAGAGCTATGAGGGCGAAGCGGCGATGAAGCTCGAGGCGCTGGTGCGGCGGACTGCGATTCTCGAAGCCGGCTGGACGATCGATGGTGGCGTGCTGTCGCTTCGTCCGCTGTTTGCGCGGTTGATTGCAGATGACATTGACGCGGTGGGCGGAGCCGGGCTGTTTCATGGCACCTTCGCCGCCGCCTGCGTTGACTGGGTCAGGCGGTCTGCGCGGACAACGGGCGTTAATACCGTCGTTCTGAGCGGCGGCTGCTTCCTGAACGCGACGCTGGCGGATGAAATCCCGCGCGGTTGCAGCGCTGCCGGCCTTACCCCGCTCGTGCCACGGCGGGTGCCGCCCAATGATGGCGGTTTGAGCCTTGGCCAGGCCTGGATTGGCGCTCTGCAGATAGCTCAACAGTCGTCCGCCAGGGGAGGAACAGCCTGATATGTGTCTTTCGGTTCCGGCAAAGATTGCGAAAATTCTTCCCAACGACATGGCCATAGTGTCCATCGATGGCATCAGCCTGGAGATATCGATCGCTCTCGTCGACGAGCTCGAGGTCGGCGATTGCGTCCTTGTCCATGTCGGCTATGCGCTGGCCAAGATCGATCCGACGGAAGCCAAGCGCACGCTGGAGTTGCTGCAGGAGCTAGGCAGCGCAGGAGAACGCCGATCATGAAATATGCGGACGAATTTCGCGACAAGGCCATCGCGCAGGGAATTGCGCGTGCGATTGGCGCCGAGGTCAGTTCGCAAAGAGCCTATCGGTTCATGGAATTCTGCGGCGGGCACACTCATGCGATCTCCCGCTACGGCCTGGAGGATCTGCTGCCCGCGAACGTCCGCATGATCCACGGGCCCGGTTGTCCCGTCTGCGTTCTGCCCGCCAGCCGAATCGATATGGCGATCCGGCTTGTCGACCGACCAGAGGTCACTCTGTGCGTCTACGGCGACCTGATGCGCGCGCCTGGGTCGCAAGGACAGTCCCTGTTGCGAGCTAAAGCGCTCGGCGCCGACATCCGGATGGTCTACTCGACGCTCGACGCTATCCGGCTCGTCGAACAGGCGCCGAGCCGCGAGGTGGTCTTCTTTGCCATCGGATTTGAGACCACGACGCCCCCGACGGCGGTGATGATCCGAATTGCCGAGGAGAAGCGGTTGAAGGGCCTCAGCGTGTTCTGCAACCACGTGCTTACACCCTCCGCGATGCACAGCATTCTCGAGAACCCCAAAATCCGCGACACCGGCGGGGTTCCAATTGACGGCTTCATCGGGCCTGCACATGTCAGCACCATTATCGGTACGCAGCCTTACGAGCCCCTGGCAGAACAATTTGGCAAGCCGATCGTGATCGCGGGATTTGAACCGCTCGATGTGATGCAGGCGATCCTTATGCTGGTGCGGCAGGTGAACGAAGATCGCTACGAGGTGGAGAACCAATACAGTCGTGCGGTGACGCGTGGCGGCAATCGGCGCGCCAAGGACGAGGTATCGCAGATATTCGAACTGCGCGAGCAGTTTGAATGGCGTGGGCTCGGACTCGTACCCAACAGCGGACTGAAGCTGAAACGGGCTTACGCGCAATTCGACGCTGAGACGCGTTTTGCGATCCACGACCTACGTGTCGCAGACAATCCGGCGTGCGAGTGCTGCGCGATCCTGCGTGGCGCCAAGCGGCCGGTCGAGTGTAAGCTGTTTGGAACCGTCTGCACGCCGGAAACTCCCATAGGGTCCTGCATGGTATCATCGGAAGGCGCTTGTGCGGCGTATTGGACCTATGGCCGAGTTCGCGATGAACCGTTGAGGCGCACGTCATGAGCGTAAAGGGCTATCAACGCAAGCTCGACGTCGAGAACGGACGCGTTGATCTTTCCCACGGATCCGGGGGCCGTGCCATGGCACAGCTGATCTCCGGTCTTTTTCACCAAGCCTTTGGTAATGAATGGCTCGCCCGCTGCAATGATCAGTCGGCGTTTGACGTCACGGCAGGCAGGATGGTGATGACGACCGACGGCTATGTGGTCTCGCCGCTGTTCTTTCCCGGCGGCAATATCGGGTCACTGGCTGTGCACGGCACGATCAATGATGTCGCGATGTCCGGCGCGCGTCCCCTCTATCTGTCGGCCAGTTTTATCATCGAGGAGGGCTTCCCGTTTTCTGATCTGAAGGCGATCGCCGATTCCATGGGCGCGGCAGCGCGCAGTGCCGGCGTTTACATCATTGCCGGAGACACCAAGGTCGTCGAGCGCGGCAAGGCGGATGGTCTGTTCATCTCTACGACCGGGATCGGGATTGTGGCCGATGGGCTCGATCTCTCCGCCGACAAGGCAAGGGTCGGGGACCGTGTGCTGGTCTCCGGTAGCCTCGGCGATCATGGGGTGGCGATCATGTCAAAACGCCAGAACGTCCCTTTTCAAACCGAGGTCGTCTCGGATTCCGCAGCGTTGCATAACCTCGTAGCGGTCATGGTTGCCGCCGGCGGTAGCGCCATCCGGGTGATGCGCGACCCCACGCGCGGTGGGCTTGCCGCGACCCTCAACGAGATTGCGCATCAATCCGAGCTCGGGTTCCGTCTGCAGGAAGCATCCATTCCGGTGAAGCCGGCGGTTGCGGCTACCTGCGAACTTCTTGGACTCGATCCGATCCATGTCGCCAACGAAGGCAAGCTCGTTGCGATCGTCGCGCCTGATTTGGCCGATGCCGTGCTTGCAGCCATGAAGGCGCACCCGCTCGGGTCCGACGCAGCTGATATTGGCGAAGCGGTGGCTGACAATCGGAAATTTGTGCAGATGGCGACCGGTTTCGGCGGTCGACGAATCGTCGACTGGTTGTGGGGCGAACAATTGCCTCGGATCTGTTGACACGCTGCGCATCGTCCAGCTTTTGGAAACCAAGTTTATGATCAATGGTCATGAGCCATCACCCATCACCCATTAGCTCTGGAAACGATCCCTTCTATGGGCGATCTGCCCAACCGGCAGACTGCGACTTCGCTCTTTGGGCGTGCTGAATTTCGGTTGTTGGCTTTTCCACGAGCCGAGAACGCAATTCGAAACGATTCATCGCCACCGCGCACTTTCGACGGTTAAGCTCAGCGAGCATGGTCACACGATCCGCTCGGCACCCGTGGGTTTGAAATCCTGCGAAGCTTGTCAAATATCGTTGAATTTCTGCGCCATTTTAACGGCTGCGTCGCAATATCGCTGCTCGCTTCCGATTAGAAAGGCGCTCCAGGCAGGAGTTTTCAAATGAAGGTCGGAGTCCCCAAGGAAATCAAGGCTCACGAATATCGCGTGGGCCTTACCCCGGGAGCTGTCCGCGAATACGTGGCAGCGGGCCACCGCGTGATGATCGAGACCAATGCCGGCGCTGGCATTGGTGCAACCGATGACGATTATCGCAATGTTGGCGGAACGATTCTAACTTCCGCAGCTGAGGTATTCGCATCGGGCGAGATGATCGTAAAGGTTAAGGAACCTCAGCCGACCGAATGGTGTCAGCTGCGGGAAAATCAGATCCTGTTCACTTATCTGCATCTGGCCCCCGACCCGGACCAGGCCAAGGGCCTCCTGAAATCTGGATGCACTGCGATCGCCTATGAGACCGTTACTGATGCGCATGGTGGTCTTCCGCTGCTGGCGCCGATGAGCGAGGTCGCGGGTAGGCTTGCGATCGAAGCGGCGGGGAGCGCCCTGAAGCGGAGTGCAGGCGGACGAGGGCTGTTGATCGGTGGGGTGCCCGGTGTTCAGCCTGCCCGAATCGTGGTGATCGGAGGTGGCGTCGTTGGTACGCACGCGGCACGCATGGCGGCTGGTCTGGGCGCAGAGGTGACCATCATCGACCGTTCGATACTCCGGCTCCGCGAGTTGGACGAGCTATTCGAAGGACGCGTTCGCACCAGGTTTTCGACCATCGACTCTGTGGAGGAAGAGGTATTTGCGGCGGATGTGGTGATAGGTGCGGTGCTCGTTCCAGGTGCGAGCGCGCCGAAGCTAGTCCGCCGGAGCATGCTGAGCTCGATGCGCAAGAGGGCGGTGCTCGTGGACGTCGCTATCGATCAGGGCGGCTGCTTTGAGACATCGCAACCAACCACTCACGCTGATCCTACTTACGAAGTGGATGGCATCATTCATTATTGCGTGGCCAATATGCCCGGGGCCGTGCCGCTGACCTCGAGCCAGGCACTGAATAACGCGACGCTGCCGTTTGGTTTGGCTCTGGCCAATAAGGGCTTTTCCGCCGTGCTCGACAATCCGCATTTGCGCGCAGGCCTCAACGTCCATCGGGGCCGGCTAACTTACGAAGCAGTCGCCGAAAGCCTCGGGCTGCCCTTCTCACCGATCGAACAGGCTGCGGCCTGATCCCAGAGGCCCTCATGGGCGTTTCCTCCCTGACTTAGGCCACCCTTCGGGGTGGCCTTTTTTCGACTCCATCGATCTGCTGACCGCGCCGGCATTTATTTCGAATGCGCAGCGAAGCGGAGGATCACCAGACGAACGCCTGGCTTTAATCCCCGCACGATGCGATACAATGTACTTTCGGTCCATACAGCGCATATGAATGCCGGTTTTGCCAATCCAAGGCAATCGAGAATGCGTACTGCGGGTCCGCTGGGGACCCGCGATCACCAGAGCGACTTTGTCTGGCTCGATCGCCGCGACTCATTCTGACTGGCTGTGGAGACGCCAACCGGCCGGTGATGACTGCGCGGGTTATTTATCGTGGTGCTGTCGCCGAAGCCGCCGCTGTCCCGGTGAGTGGAACCATCAAGATGCGGTTCGCGGTCGACCTGACACACCGGCGGAGAACTTTTTGAAGTCGCGCGGCGCATCCATCATCGCCGCAGCACGGCGGGCTTAGGAAGGATCGCAGATCGTTCCCTGAGGCTGGCGAACGCGGTTCACCTGATCGCTGCCTGCCGTGAGATCGACCATGCGCAAACCACGGCATCGAGCTCGAGCTGCTGTCATGCGCGTTGTAGGATTTGCGACACCGTGTCGAGGCGGCGACTTGCGTTCTCGAAATAGCCCAGACAAAATCAAGTCAACTGTCTGGCACAAGACTTGAAAGCAAGAAACTGTCCCGCAACCTTCGCTTATGGAATCGCAGTGATGGCCTACAAGATAATCGCATCCCAGTGCACTGTCTGCGGTGCATGTGAGTTCGAATGTCCCAATGCCGCGATCAGCCTGAAGAACGACATATATGTGATCAATCCGACCCAGTGTACCCAATGTGAGGGGCATTTTGACGCGCCGCAATGCGCCGTCGTTTGCCCGGTGCCCGATACCTGCGTGCCGGCATAGGTGGAGTAGCCGATGAGAGGAGCTCCGGCGCGAAACATGATGAAAACGCGATCGACAGCCGCCGCCTTTTGGATCCGTCTTCTGTTTCTCTCACTCGCTGGCCCCGAGTCGGCGGCAACTTGCGCGATCCGCTCAGATAGATTGCGGCGGAATCCTCGCCAGCGGGAGTTGTCGTTGCGCGAGTGGAGCGGGCAATGGTAGCTGTGCAAGAGACGGTCGAGCGCGTGAAGCGCATCGACGTCGACCAGTATCGTTATGGGTTTGAGACCCTGATCGAGACCGACAAGGCGCCCAAGGGACTGTCGGAAGAGACCGTCAAGTTCATCTCCGAGAAGAAGAACGAACCCGCCTGGATGCTCCAGTGGCG
>NZ_JCAMOP010000060.1:0-38356 GCF_059512345.1 Bradyrhizobium sp. Unk1 | reverse complement strand
CCTGACCGATGGTCAGGGCCGCACGGTCGATTTCCGCAACACGCTGATCATCATGACCTCGAACCTCGGTTCGGAGTTTCTGGTGAATCAACCGGAGGGCGAAGACACCTCGGCCGTGCGCGAGCAGGTGATGGGAATGGTGCGGGGACATTTCCGCCCCGAATTCCTCAACCGGGTCGACGAGATCATCCTGTTCCACCGGCTGCAGCGAAGTGAGATGGGCCGGATTGTCGAGATCCAGTTCGCCAGGCTTCAAAAGCTGCTGGACGATCGCAAGATCACGCTCACCCTCGACGCGGACGCGAGGGATTGGCTCGCTGCGAAGGGCTGGGACCCCGCCTACGGCGCGCGGCCGCTGAAGCGGGTGATCCAAAAGTATCTGCAGGACCCCCTGGCCGAGATGATCCTCGCAGGCGAGGTGAAGGACGGCGACAAGGTTGCGATCTCGGCGGAAGGCAATGTGCTGACATTCAACGGCAAGGCGCCGCAGACGGCGGAAATAGCGCAGTTCAACGCGCCATCTCCGAAACGGAGATTGCACTGAACGGCCTGCCTGGACGCTGGCATAGCGTTCTGCGCCGGGAGAGTATCAGACCTGGTAGGACGAGGACGGTTCGCTCTGCAACGGGCGGAGATCGAAGTCAGACAGAACGCAGCAAACAGATATCGAGCAGGATAACATGGCACAGCGTTGCAGGCACTTGGCAGAAATTCATGACGTCGTCCCCAGTTCTCTTGGTTGTGAAGAATGCCTGCAACTGGGCGACCCATGGCTGCACCTGCGCGTCTGCCGAACCTGCGGTCATGTCGGTTGCTGTGATCAGTCGCCCAATCGGCACGCGACGAAGCATTTTCATGCAACCGGTCACCCAATCATCGAAGCTTATGATCCGCCCGAAGGCTGGGGCTGGTGTTATGTTGACGAAATGATCTTTGACTTGTCGGACAGGCCGACGCCGCAACTAGGTCCGATCCCAAGATTTTATTGATGCGCCGCACCGCGCTGCACGATCAGAGGCCCCGGACGCGTGGGAAACCGTAAAAAACAGTTGATGTTGCACGATGCTTTCCGGCGTTTGCGTTGACGGCTGTCAAGGTGGAGCGTCGCTCTACGCGTCATCGTCAGCTGCGATAGCCAACTTGCTAAGGAGATGGACATGGTCGCGCGCAGTGCCAACCGTAGTTCCGATCGACAAGAAGCCATAGTACCGGATGGCACCAAAGTTCAAACGAGACATCCGCAACCTTATGATCAGTTCGAGCTGCTGCCGATCGCCGGGAACTGGCGCCATGGCCAGGCAGAGCAGAGGCTGGTCGACACGAATCCTTTTACCGGCGATGACCTCCTCGAAATCAAGCAGGCCGATCGTCACGATCTTGATGCGGCGTTTGCAGCGGGTGCCAAGGCTCAGGTGGAGTGGGCCCTCTCAGCACCAGCAGCGCGGGCGCAGGTATTTCGTCGCGCGGCAGACGTGATGGAAGCGCGCCGTGGCGAAATCGTCGACTGGCTGATCAAGGAATCAGGCAGCACGCGACTGAAGGCGAACCTTGAGTGGGAAGTAACCCATACGGTCATGCTGTGGGCGACCTCGGTGCCCCATGCGGTCGAAAGCCGCTGCATTCCGTCCGACATTCCGGGCAAGGAAAATCAGGTGCGGCGCAAGCCGGTCGGAGTGGTCGGGGCGATCAGTCCTTGGAACTGGCCGCTCCATCTAAGCAATCGCACCATCGCGCCGGCGCTCGCGGTAGGAAATGCTGTTGTGGTGAAACCGGCAAGTGATACGCCCGTAACAGGCGGATTGTTGTTGGCGAAAATCTTCGAGGAGGCCGGCCTGCCGGCGGGGCTGCTCAGCGTCGTTGTCGGCACGGGCAGCGAAATCGGCGACGCTTTCGTCAGTCATCCCGTTCCACGAGTAATTTCGTTTACCGGCTCGACGCCGGTCGGCCGCAGGATCGCGGAACTTGCGGCGAAGGCGCCGATCATCAAGCGCGTCGATCTGGAACTCGGTGGCAATGCTCCCTTCGTTGTGCTCGCGGACGCCGATCTGGATCAGGCCGTCGAGGCCGCAGTGTTCGGCAAGTTTCTGCACCAGGGCCAGATCTGCATCGCCATTAACCGTCTCATTGTCGAGGAGCCCGTCTATCACACGTTCGTTGAGCGCTTTACGGAGCGGGTGGCGAGATTGAAAGCCGGCAATCCCAGCGATGGCGATACCGTGATTGGTCCGATCATCAACAACTCGCAGCTTCAGAAGCTGGTGGCACGCGTTCGCCGCGCCCGCGACGACGGCTGCAAACAGGTGCTCGGAGGCGAGCCGGACGGTTTCGTGTTGCCGCCGCATGTTTTCGTGAACGTCACTAACCAGATGGAACTTGCAGCAGAAGAAATATTCGGCCCGGTGGCGCCGATCCTCCGGGTCGGCAGTGCCGAAGAAGCCTTGGCTGTGGCCAATGAAACAAGTTTTGGACTAAGCGGCGCCGTATTCACGCGCGACGTGCACCGGGGCGTGCACTTTGCCGAACGAATGCAGGTCGGTATGGCCCATGTCAATGATCAACCCGTCATCGACTTGCCGACCTGTCCGTTTGGCGGCGAGAAGAATTCCGGCATTGGCCGCTTCAACGGCTCTTGGGCGATCGAGGCCTTCACGACGGACCAGTGGCTGACCGCGCAGCACGCGCCGCGAGGCTTTCCCTGGAGCGCTTCCGCCGTGCAGGGGCCGTGGTCATGAAAGGCGCATACGATGGACGAGCTATCCAACACAGTTGTCGCTGGTTTCCAGACGAGCAGCAACAGCATGCTTGAGTCCCGCCGCGAGCACATGTTTCCCAAGTTCGCGCCGGACGAGATCGACCGCATGCGCCGATTCGGCGAGATCCAACACTATGCCGTAAATCAATATCTGTTCCGGACGAGTGAGACTCCGCCGGGCATGTTCGTCATCATTGCCGGTCGGGTATCCATCGAAGGTCGCGATCTAGCTGGACGGGCGGAGAAAATCGTGGAACTGGGTGCTGGCGAATTTGTCGCCGAGGTCGCGCAACTCTCCGGCGGACCCGCCCTGGTTGATGCGCGCGCAATCGAGCCCGTTGAATCGCTGGTCTTTCTGCCAGCCAGACTTCGCGCTCTGCTGATCGCCGACGTTCAACTCGGCGAGCGCATTATGCGCGCCCTTGTTTTGCGACGAGTGTTCCTGATCGAGGCCGGCGCCGGCGGCCCTTGTCTCATCGGGCACGACGGCCATCCCGGAATGGTGCGTCTGCTGGAATTTTTGGCGCGCAACGCCTATCCGCATCAGGTGCTCGACCCCACCAAGGATCCGGATGCGCAAGTATTCTTGAAGCACTATCCCTGCAAGTCGGAAGAAATGCCGCTGGTGGTCTGTCCGAACGGGGCAATCCTGAAAAATCCGAGTGAGACCGATTTGGCGCGGGCCCTGGGGATGGTGCCTCCGGATCTCGAAGGGCGTCGATACGACGTAGCAATTGTCGGTGCTGGCCCAGGAGGACTTGCGGCTGCCGTGTATGCGGCATCCGAGGGTTTGTCAGTCGGCGTCTTCGACGCACGGGCGTTCGGGGGGCAGGCCGGTGCCAGCAGCTGCATCGAGAACTACCTGGGATTTCCGACGGGAATTTCAGGCCAGGCGCTGGCTGGGCGTGCCTATGTGCAGGCCCAGAAATTCGGCGTAGAGATGATCATCCCCGAAAGAGTCACTAACCTTCGTTGTGAACACTATCCATTCGCGATCGAGCTCTCCGACGGTCGGAGCATCACCGCGCTGAGCGTGGTGATCGCGAGTGGAGCGCGCTATCGCAGGCCAAATATACCGAATTTGGAGCAGTTCGAAGGGCGTGGAGTTTGGTATTGGGCCTCCCCGATCGAGGCTCGTCTATGTCGAAACGAGGAAGTGGTGCTAGTCGGCGGAGGCAACTCCGCAGGGCAAGCGGCGGTGTTTCTAAGCCGCTTTGCCAAGAAGTTATGGATGCTTGTGCGAGGATCCAGCCTCTCCGAAACTATGTCGCAATATCTGATCGACAGGATCGCGGCGACAGAGAGTATCGAGTTACTCACCTGCACGCAGATCGTAGGGTTGTCGGGTAACGAGCAGGGCCAACTCGAACGGGTCCGCTGGCGTGACAGGACCGGTGCGGAAGTCGAGAAAACGATCCGCAACGTCTTTGTGTTCATCGGTGCGGAGCCCGCAACAGAGTGGCTGAAAGATTGCAATGTCAGCCGCGACAGCAAGGGGTTTGTGCGAACAGGCATGAACATCCCCCCTGACGACCTTTTATCGGCTGACGGCGCGAGCGTGCCATCGCTCGAGTCGAACGTGGCGGGTGTGTTTGCCGTGGGTGATGTTCGTTTCGGATCCGTCAAGCGCGTTGGCGCGGCGATCGGCGAGGGAGCCACCGTTGTGCAGCAGATTCACGCGTTTCTTGAGACCGCTCGGACCAGCGGAAGCGAAGAGCCGGTGCAGGCCGCCGCGGCGTGATAGAGATGAGATGGCAGCCGAGATGGCCTATCCGCTCGCGAGAGCCTCCCAATGTCATGCCTCCCCCGCATCTGTCCGGCCGCTGAACTGGTAGCCGGCCATCCCCGATCGTGTGGATCTCGTCGTCGTAGCTGGAGACGTCTGCGAGCAGAGGCCGCAACGGCACCGCGCCGCGCTATCCCAATAGGGAGCGATGTCTATGGCGTAGCAGCGTTGACGGTCACTAAGCGGCCCGAGACGAAAGGACTCCGCGCATATGACGCCTGTCAATGCGGCTGGCGGCGAAAAATGGCAAACGTGCCTGATGATCGCGCAACTTCCTCCTGACAAGTCGCCGCCGCCGCGCCCAGAGGGCGTGCGGCAGTTCCAGCGACTATTTCGCGAGGCGGCTGGTCTCAACTTGGACAAGGCTGACCTTAAGCGCTACGAGGAGTTCATCGATCACAGGATTTATCGGCTGCTAATGCGCGCCGAGGCCGACGCCAAAGCTGGCGGCGGCGTCCTGATCGAGCCCTGGAATCTCCCGATCACGGCCGGGCTGCAGGAATGCATCGAGCAATTCAGGAAAATGGATGAAACGATAGAGCTGGCGCCGATTCTCGACCGTCTTGCTCATCGGCCGCCGCTGCAATTCAGCTATAGCGACGAGACCGAAGCAATGCTGCCGGACCTTGCCGGGGGACTTGGCGTCGCGGTCGCACGCGCATTGAAGATTATCGAGCCGGATTTGAAAAATCCGCAGACCAAACACTGGGAACTCGCCTCGCGGATCTTCGAACTGCTGCTGTAGCCTGTCGCACCCAATCCTGCCGGAGTTCGCACACCGATATCGGGTTCATCTGGCGGTGATCTCGTTTATCGATCTCGGCAGGGTCATGCGTTAAAATGTGAAAGACCAGGGAGTGCCCCATATGACTCTGATGGAGACCACCCGGACAGTCGTGCTTCCTTCAGGTGAACATATTCCGCGGCTCGGCCAAGGGACTTGGCACATGGCCGAGAATCCGCTGAATCGAACGGAGGAGATCAAGGCGCTACGTCTCGGCATCGACCTCGGCATGAGCCTGATCGATACGGCCGAAATGTATGCCGACGGTGGTGCCGAGCGTGTCGTCGGCGAGGCGATCAAGGGACGGCGTGATCAGATTTTTCTGGTGAGCAAGGTGCTGCCTCAGAACGCCACGCAGCATGGCACGATGGCGGCCTGCAACCGGAGTCTGGCTCGGCTTGGGGTGGATGAGATCGACCTCTATCTGCTGCATTGGCGGGGGTCGGTTCCGCTGGAAGAGACCGTCGATGCCTTCGAAACCCTGGTGGGTGCGGGTAAGATCCGAAATTGGGGCGTCAGCAATTTCGACTTCGCCGACATACAGGAACTCGTCGACTTGCCCAATGGTGCAAACGTCGCGACCGATCAGGTGCTCTACAATCTCGCGCGCCGCGGCATCGAGTTCGATCTCATGCCGTTGTGCCAGCGCAGCGGCCTGCCGATCATGGCCTATTCGCCGATCGAGCAGGGTCGTGTGTTGCATCACGTCACGGTCAAGGCGATTGCAGCGCGTCTCGGCGCGACAGCGGCACAAGTGGCGCTGGCCTGGGTGCTGCGCCAGGATGGCGTATGTGCGATACCGCAATCAGGCAAGCCGGAGCATGTGCGCGAGAACCGCGGTGCGCTCGACGTTCGGCTGACGCCTCAGGATCTGGCCGAACTCGATGAAACCTTTCCGCCGCCGGATCGCAAGCAACCTCTGGCATCTCACTGATTCAGGAGACATTGAGCCATGAGCGATGAGGACCGCCACATCGTTTGCCCGCATTGCACGAGCACTAACCGCATCCCGGCCCGGAGGGATGCGCGCCAAGCGAAATGCGGACACTGTCGACAGCACCTCTTTACGGGACATCCGATGCCGGTTTCCGCCCGCAGCTTCGCCACTAATATCCAGCGCAACGATATTCCGGTTGTGGTCGATTTTTGGGCGGCATGGTGCGGGCCTTGCAAAGCGATGGCGCCGGCCTTCGAGCGCGCCGCCGGCGAGTTCGAACCCGAGCTTCGCTTCCTGAAGGTTGACACCGAGGCGGAAGCGGAGCTGTCGGCCCGCTACCACATTCAAAGCATTCCGACCCTGGTGCTATTCCACAGAGGTAACGTCGTCGCTCAACGCGCCGGCGCAGTGGGCGTCGAGGCCTTGCGCCACTGGTTGCGCCAGCATGCGCCTTCTGCCGCGCCGGCAGCCTCATGAATTGTAGGCAAAGGGTGTCGCGCAAATCATATCGGCGCAAGGGGTCCGTGTGTCGTGTGCTTGCGCCATGACAGACGTCAACGTCAACCGGGCCTCTGGCGAATAAGGTGGAAGGGCATATGGGCTAACGACCATGCAGGCTAACGACACAATCACCCTGATTGAGGCTTACGATGCGATGAGGATCTTCGTGGAGACCGTCTGGCGTCGCATGGACAAACCTCAGGAGGAGGTCGCATTTTTGCTCGCAGGTTTGAAATGGGCCGATGGCTCTCCGGTCGATCCGGCGATGTGGCAGAACTGGCTGACGGCGGCACATAGCGTGAAAGAGGAAGGAGCCAGCCCACCTTGACCTCTGCGCCCGCTGAGCGGAACCGTCAGAAGCAAGATGACCGAGGCGACATACGTGATCGCGCCCACAGCATTGAAACGAACTTGCAGGAGCGAGCGATGAGCGGCTATGCCCCCAATGAACAACGATCAACGTTTGGCACGGCACCGGAAGCCCGGATCGAAGCCGGTCTCCGTCAGCACATGCAACGCATCTATGGCTATATGTCAGCGGGGCTGATGTTGACCGCCCTCGTCGCCTATGCTGCCGCTGCTTCCGGCTTCTATCAGGCGATCGCCGGAACACCGCTGCTCTGGATTGTCATGCTGGCGCCCCTCGGCTTTGTGCTCGTTCTAAGCTTCGGGCTTGAACGCATCAGCGCCGGCACCGCGATCCTGTTGTTCTGGCTCTACGCCGCCGTCATGGGGCTGTCGCTGGGCGGCATCTTCCTGGTCTTCACCGGGAGTTCGATTGCGCGCGTCTTCTTGATCACGGCCGCAACCTATGACGCAATGAGCTTCTACGGGTTTACAACCGGTGCCGATCTCTCAAAGTTTGGGTCCTTTCTGTCCATGGGACTGATCGGCATTGTGATCGCCTCACTAGTGAACATCTTCGTCAGGTCAGACACCGTCCAGTTCGTGATCTCGATCGTCGGTGTGTTCCTGTTTGTGGGACTTACCGCCTACGATACGCAACGCATCAAAGCCATGTATCTGGAATCGGACATGGAGGAGTTGGCCGGCAAGAAGGCCGTGCTGGGGGCGCTGGCGCTCTACCTCGACTTCATAAATCTCTTTATGATGCTGCTGCAATTGTTCGGCCAGCGGCGTCAGAACTGATTCGAGAGCCGGCCTAGATGACGCGCCTTCTCATCGTGCTCGGGCGCGCAGCTACGTCGTCACAAGTGCTCTAGCTTGTTGCAGAATTGATCGCGCGCCTGAAGCTGATCATCTGAGGCGTTTTCTGGTCCGGGAAAACGATGTCAAACCTCGTGATCGCCACATGGATCGCAATCCCTACCTCCGCCGTTCGTATAACGATACTCTCTTTCCGCCGACTATTGCCGGTCCGATCGAGGATCGTGCCATGCGCGAGCCAGTGACCAACGCTCTCGACGCGCGCTGAACGGGCTTCCGACGCGGGCAGGGCGGCATTGTCGATAGCCGGCAGCATTCCGTAGGCAGCGGCGGCCAAGGTCGCGGCGCACTCGAAATCGCCGCGATGGAAATGGTCCATGGCTGCGTGTATCTGGCGCATTGAGGCGTATCTGACTGAGGTTTCGATAAATGGCACGCTGATTATTGTGATCTCCCGCTCTCGGTCGGTGTCCAAGGGAGCTCACGTGGCGGCTGCAATTCGCTGTTAAGGAGATTCGAAATATCCCGCCGCTGCATCGGATCACTGCAAGTGACGCCTATGCGCTTGGCATCGGCGGCTCGCTTGCGAAGCATGCACAGCATCTTCGCGCATTCCGGACAATGATATGACCTGAAGCTTCTGCCCATCGATGGTGCTCGCGCCCTGTTTGAACTCTTGGTATTCTTTTACAATGCGCAAATTGCGACCATGATACCCGTCAATGGATAAGGAGAAATCGCGGAAGAAGAAGTCGCGGAAGGAGGGATCGCTGACGATCCGGACCGGATGGCGGAGCGACCGGAAGAGCTCAGTGTTACCTGGGCCCACCATGAGCTCGCTTGCCGCTGGCGCGACTAATTCGCAACCGTTCGACCAGCGCGTTGGCCACGGCGTCCGACGACGCGGGATTCTGTCCTGTGATGAGGTCGCCATCAGATACGGCGTAAGGCTGCCACTTGTCGTGCTTGGAATAGTTGCCGCCGTTATTCCTCAGGATGTCCTCGACCAGGAAGGGAACGACCTCAGTCAGCTCCATCGCGGCCTCCTCGGCGTTGGAAAAGCCGGTGACAGATTTGCCGGCCACGAGGGGCCGCCCATTCGCGGCCCTGGTGTAGCGCAAGGCGCCGGCCCCGTGGCAGACCAGTGCGACGGGACGCCCCGTGTAAAATAAGGTCTCGATCATTGTGATCGAATGCGGGTCATTGGCCAGATCCCACAACAGACCATGACCGCCAGGATAGAAGACAGCATCATAATCGCTGACTGAAATGCTCGACAATGTTCTGGTATTCGCGAGCTCGGCCTGTGCGTAACGATCTGCCAGGAACCGAATGGCCGCGTCGGTCTGCATCTCGGGTCGTTCACTCCTGGGATCAACCGGAGGCAAGCCGCCATTAGGAGACGCAAGCGTCAGCTCGGCCCCGGAGTTCCTGAAAATGTAGTATGGTGCAGCGAACTCCTCAAACCAGAAGCCGGTCTTCTTTCCGGTGTTTCCGAGCTGGCTGTGCGACGTGAGGACGATCAATATTCTCATGCGGACAGGCTCCTCTGCTGCATCATCGCCAACGCTGGTCGACACAGGCCTTCGCCTTTTCGCCGCGGTCCTGTTCCAGTGAAGGATAGTCCGTGTAACCTTTCTCGCCGCCACCATAGTATGTCGTCGGGTCGTCCACATTCAGTGGTGCATCGACGCGCAGTCGTTCGGGCAGGTCGGGATTGGCGATGAACTTGCGGCCGAAGGCGATCAAGTCGGCTTGGCCATCTCGCAGCCATTGCGTGGCGCTATCGGCGTTGAAGCCTCCGGCAACGATGAGTGTTCCCTGATACTTGTTCCGAATCAGTCGGGCCATATTGAGGGCGTACGGCTCCGGCTTCTCGCCATTCTGCATCTGCTCGAGCGCCGGATTGACGATGTGAAGATAGGCCAAACCATAGCCGGAGAGCTGCTCGGCGAGGTAACCGAACGTCGATTCCGGATCGTCGTCGCTGATGTCGTTCATCTTGCCAAGAGGTGAGAGCCGGACGCCGATCCTGTCCGCCCCGAGAATGGGAATCAGGGCTTCCGTGATTTCAAGCAGAAGCCGCACCCGATTTTGAACTGTGCCGCCGTAGGCGTCGCTGCGTTGGTTGGTGCTGCTCTCGATGAACTGATCGATCAGGTAGCCGTTGGCCGCATGAATCTCGATGCCGTCGAACCCGGCGGCCTCCGCATTCCTCGCAGCGCGCTCATACTGTTTGATAAGGTATGGCATCTCCTCAAAAGCCAGCGCGCGTGGACGCACAAATGGAACCAGTTCTCCCTCGCCACGCTCGTTTTCGATGAAGGCTTTGCCCGCGGGCGTGATCGCCGAGGGCGCTACGGGTAGCATGTTGTCCGGCTGCAGGGCCGGATGTGAAATGCGACCGACGTGCCAAAGTTGGTTGAAGATCAGTCCATCAGCCTCGTGCACAGCCTTCGTGACCTGCCGCCAGGCTTCTACCTGTTCGCGGCTATGGATACCTGGCGTCCATGCATAACCCTGGCCCTGCATCGAGATCTGAGTAGCCTCGCTTATGATCAGGGCGGCAGACGCACGTTGCGCATAATAACAGGCCGCGAGTTGAGACGGCACATTGCCGGGCTGTCGTGCTCTTGAACGGGTCAATGGCGCCATGACCACTCGATGGGGCAGGTTGAACGGCCCGAGCCGGCATTCTTGGAAGAGGGGGGTCGCATCCCCGTTTTGGACCGCGTGGAGCAGGCGGCTGTGCGTGGTAGCGGTGACCATATGGCCTCAAGTCGAAGGAGTTAACTGATTCAAGCCTTCGGTAAGTAAGCGTCCGAGACCTTTCGATCTCTACACCACAATATAACGGAGAATCGGTATATCGCGCTGACAATCGTCAATGCTCTAACCTTCAAGAATGGAGGTGCGGTCGCGCAGGCGACAGAGACCATCGACGTGGAGGAGGAGGCTTGAGATGGCAACATGGTTCGCCGGCTCCCCCACGATCAGGGAGAATGACCGGCAGCAGTGCAGGAAGGGTGTCACAGACGCGAGATCTGATCTTGCGGGGCGCCAGCGCGGTCAATGAAGCTCATTTCAACAAACGCTGGCCGGGTCATTTCCTCGACATGACGCCTGTCAGCGTTTCATAAGTGTTTCCTGTTTGCTTCGAATGCGATGCTCAGCTTGCGGTCAAGATTCTATTGGTACGCGCGTGATCGTTCGTCCCCGTTCATCGGTGACAACGACAGAAAAGCCAGACCAGTCGCCATCCTGCGCCAGCTCACGAGCGATGGTCAGTCCACGTTCCGCAGCGTCGCCGGGCGAGAGGAAAACGCCACCGCATTCGTCAGGATAGTTCACTCCGTTCTCAATATGAAAGAAGAAGCGGCCCTCTTCTGCGGGTTTCGTCTTTTGCGGAGTCCCAACTTGCTGTTCCCCGTTCAGGCGATCGAGATGGCAGCGCGCCGCATACCTCAGGGGTTCCGTGATCGCGGCGATCAGGGGCTCGACATCTTGAGAAAAATGACGTCCGATCCGCTGGTGTACGCCAAGGATGACGGAATGACCCGCAGTGTCCGTGAGCCGCGTTCCGAGGATGTCCCGAACGCCGCAGCTCAGCACAAACTCATTGTACCACTCGCTTCTCCGCAACAGTGCCTCTGGAAGACATGTGGAGAGCATGATCCAGCGTGCATCCAGAAGTGGCGAGTATGGATCGAGCGCGGCGTAGTGCTCGACGTAGCGGGATTTGAATTCGGCACTGAGACCGCAAAAGACGGCTTCGTCGACCGTACCCGTCGTCTTGTTCGTGACAATCAGCGCCGCACCCGCCACGCTCGCCTCATCCATCAGCCTTCGAAGCACTTTTGGCCAAGCATCCGCGGACTGCGTCGTGAAGTGTCGAGAGAAGTGACTGCATGATCCGTGGCCTTCAAAGAGATCAGCGAAGCCCGAACGCGCAAGCTCATGATAGCCGATCAATCGCAAACGCATCAATGCGGGCGTTCAGAAGCTGTGATCCGCATCGCCTGGATGTCTCGAAGCAGGCAACGCAGCCCATATAATTGATCCAGCAAATACAGGACCAGCGCAATACCGTCGTCGTTGACACCCAGGTCGCCCTTGAGATCCTGAATGAGGTGCGCACGGGCGAGATCCTGCTCGGAAAACTGAAGCCCTGGTCGATGCGCTACCAGCCATTCCGCATTCAACCACGCTTCAATCGTGGAGGAATCGAGGTGAGATCGATCGGCGAATTCCTGGAGCTGCATTGTCACACTCGCATCGACTGTCTTGGGCTATCAGAAGGCTGCCACTCACTCACAAAGCGTTCGAGATCCGAATCTGGCTTTTTCGGCAGAACCAGTTTCAGCGTGACGTACTGGTCCCCGCTGCCGCCATCGGCGCGCGGCACGCCGCGTCCTTTGATCCGAAGAACCCGGCCAGAGCTTGACCATTTTGGCACAGAGACCGCGACAGCGCCGCTCACGGTTGGTACCTTGAGTTTCGCGCCCAGCACGCCTTCTTTCAGTGAGATCGGCAGGTCCAGATGAATGTCGTCGCCTTTGCGGACGAAGTAGGGATGTGGCAGGACGCTGATCTCGATCAGGGCGTCGCCTGGCGGACTGTCTCCGGCTCCCCGACGACCCTTCTCCTTCAGGCGCAGAATCTGGCCGTCGCGGGTGCCGGGAGGGATGTTGACCTCGAGCGTAGTCCCGTCCGGCAGAACAATGGATTGCTTGCCGCCGTTGACGGCGTCGAGAAAGTTGAGCTCAAGATGATATCGGACGTCAGCCCCGCGTCCGCGCCGGGTGGTGCGGCCGGCACGTCCAAAGATCTCGGAGAGAATATCATTGCTGCCGGCGAAGTCACTGAAATCGGCAAAGCCGGCCGCACTGGTGTAGCCCGACGAGCCTTCACGATCGGCGAAATCCCGGTAGTATCGCCGGGGCTGCTGCTCGGTGCCTGATGCATCGATCTCACCGCGGTCGAAACGGGCGCGCTTTTCCGGATCGCTCAGAAGCATGTAGGCGGCAGATAGCTCCTTGAATTTGTCCTCTGCCGCCTTGTTGCCGGGATTGAGATCAGGATGCAGCTTCTTCGCGAGCCGCCGGTAGGCCTTTTGAATGTCGGCCTGTGTCGCGTCTCGCTTTACGCCCAGCGTTGCATATGGGTCTGCAGCCAACACCAGCTCCTGTTTTCGCGTCGGCCGGACCGAGCGGACCGCCGTTCATTGTTGCGGGGGTGGCGACGATTGTGGTCTAGGCGGTTTGGCTACAACGACCCGGGCCGGCCGCAAGAGACGGTCGTGAAGCATGTAGCCATTCTCCAAAACGTCCGCGACGTTCCCGGGAGACTGATCGGACCGATCGGTTTCCATTACTGCTTCGTGCTTCATCGGGTCGAATGGCCGATTCAGAGCGTCGATTTCTTCGACACCGAAGCGTTTCAGGATCTGTGTCAGGATACGATCGGTGGCGACGACTCCGGCCAGCAGGCCGTCGTCGTCCTTGGCTCCCTGGTCCGGCGAGCCGGCGTCGATGGCTCGTCGCAGATTATCCGTCACCTGTAGCAGTTCGCGGGCAAAGTCGGCGATCGCATATTGCCGCGCGTCTTGGACCCGACGCTCGGCGATGCGCCTCGTGTTCTCGGCGTCCGCAAGTGCGCGCATCAGGCGGTCGCGCTCGGCGGTCGTGTCCTGCGGCTGGTCGCTTTCCTTGTGCTCACCCGCGGGAAGCTCGCCGAGCCCATCATCCATGGTGTTGGTAGCCATGTCGTGCTCCATCTTTTGCGTTCGGCCGGATTGGGGCTTCAAGAAGCCTTCCGATCGCCGGGGTCGACTTCTTCGAATTCCGCGTCGACGACGTCCTCACCGCTGCCAGACGATCCCGCCTGTCCGCCGCTGGGAGCGCCGCCTTGGGACGCCGCTCGGTTCAAGGCTTCGCCGATCTTGGATGCCGACTGCTGCAGCCGCTGGGTTGCCTGCTGGATTGCTGTCACGTCCTCTGCGCTCAGCCGTTGCTTTGCCTCGGCGATCGCCTGCTCGATCTCCCTCTTGACGTCGGCAGGGATCTTTCCTTCGGAGTCCTTCAGGGCCTTCTCGGTGCTGTAGATCACCGCGTCGGCCTGGTTGCGGGTTTCGATGAGCTCCTTGCGCCGCTTGTCCTCGTCGGCATGGGCTTCGGCCTCCCTGACCATCCGCTGGATGTCTGCTTCGGTCAGACCGCCGGACGCCTGGATCCGGATACTCTGCTCCTTGCCACTCGCCTTGTCCTTGGCCGATACGTTGACGATGCCATTGGCATCAATATCGAAGGTCACCTCGATCTGCGGTACGCCCCGCGGCGCCGGCGGGATCCCGACTAGATCGAACTGTCCGAGCAGCTTGTTGTCCGTTGCCATCTCGCGTTCACCCTGGAAGACCCGGATCGTGACCGCGGTTTGATTGTCCTCCGCTGTCGAGAACACCTGGCTCTTCTTGGTCGGGATGGTGGTGTTGCGATCGATCAGCTTCGTCATGACGCCGCCAAGCGTCTCGATGCCCAACGACAAGGGTGTCACGTCGAGGAGCAGGACGTCCTTGACATCGCCTTGGAGCACGCCGGCCTGGATCGCGGCACCGACCGCGACCACTTCATCGGGATTGACGCCCTTGTGAGGTTCGCGTCCGAAAAGCTTCTGCACGGTCTCCTGAACCTTTGGCATGCGGGTCTGGCCGCCGACCAGCACGACTTCGTTGATGTCCGATGGCTGCAGGCCGGCGTCCTTCAACGCTGCCTTGCAGGGATCGATGGTGCGCTGGATCAGATCGTCGACGAGCGCCTCAAGCTTGGCGCGCGACAGCTTGATGTTGAGATGTTTCGGTCCGGCCTGATCTGCGGTGATGAAGGGCAGATTGACGTCGGTCTGGGTGGCGCTGGAGAGTTCGATCTTGGCCTTCTCGGCGGCATCCTTGAGCCGTTGCAGGGCAAGGCGATCTTTGCGGAGGTCGATTCCGTTTTCCTTGCGAAACTCGTCCGCCAGATAGTCAATGATTCGCTTGTCGAAATCCTCTCCACCGAGAAAGGTGTCGCCATTGGTCGATTTCACCTCGAACACGCCGTCGCCGACCTCCAGGATCGAGACATCGAACGTGCCGCCACCGAGGTCATAGACCACGATCTTGCCGCTGCCTCTCTTGTCGAGGCCGTAGGCCAGGGCGGCCGCAGTCGGCTCATTGATGATGCGCAGGACTTCCAATCCGGCGATCCGGCCGGCGTCCTTGGTTGCCTGGCGTTGCGCGTCGTTGAAATAGGCGGGTACGGTGATGACTGCCTGTGTGACGGCGCTGCCAAGCGTGGCTTCAGCGGTTTCCTTCATCTTGGTGAGGATGAACGCGCTGATCTGGCTCGGACTGTACTTCTTACCCCGGACGTCGACCCAGGCGTCGCCGTTGTCGCCCGACACGATGTGATAGGGCACCATGGTCTTGTCTTTTGCTGTGATCGGGTCGTCGTAACGCCGGCCGATCAGTCGCTTGATGGCATAGATCGTATTCTCGGGGTTGGTGATGCTTTGCCGCTTGGCCGGCTGCCCGACCAGGACTTCGCCGTCGTCCGTGAAGGCAACCATGGACGGCGTGGTGCGCCCGCCTTCGGCATTCTCAATGACCCTGGCTTTGCTGCCTTCCATTACAGCAACGCAAGAGTTGGTGGTTCCGAGATCGATGCCGATTGCTTTTGCCATGATCAGGTTCCTTCGGGTTTGAATCCTGGGACAGCTGCGGCCGTCCTAAAGTCTGTGGGTGTCTCGCCCTATTCGCGATAAGAGGCGAGACGCACCGAGCTGGGCTGTGAGGAGACAAACGGCTCGGGCGTCTCGCCGCGCCGACGGTCAAGCAGCTTCCTTGACTTCGATCTTCTTCGGTTCCGGCTTTGCGGGCTTTGGAATCGTGATCTTCAGGACGCCGTTGGTCATCGTCGCCTGGACGGAGGAGGGATCGATCCCGGGCGGCAGCTGCAGCACGCGAAGAAACACGCCGTAGCTGCGTTCGCTGTGCTGGACATTCTTGTCGTTCTTGCCGCCGTCCGTGCCCTGCTCCACCTTCTTCTCGCCGCGAATAGTAAGCGTGTCATCCTCGAGGGAAATGTCGACGTCCTTGCGCTCGAGGCCCGGCATTTCGGCGGTGACTTCGATCGCTTTGTCTGTTTCCGCGATCTCAATGTTCGGCACGAGCTGCTGTCCGTTGGGGCCCAAGCCCTGCGAGAACTCGCTGAACAGGCGGTCGATTTCCCGGTGCAGGCCGAACAGGCCGAAGTCGGGCCGCATCAGCATTCCTGCATCACGAGACGGGACGAGTGATCGTAACCTCATTGGATTCTCCTTTTTTACCTTGCGATGCAACTCTCGGTTCTAGGGGCTCACAACGATGCGATCGTCGACCCTGCTCACGCCGGGCGCCGACCAGGCGACGCGCTCGGCCTCCTCGCGTTCGATCCAGGAGCGTACCGTGCCCTTAAGGACCACTTCGCTGCCGTTAGCCTCGACCTGGATCCGGTTGGCGTCGACTTCCGCGTTTCGCTTGAAGGCGTCCTGAATCTTCTGCTTGAGCTCGGAGGGCTGGACTTTCGGCTTGACCAGGATCACGTTGATGACGCCCTTGACGCCTTTGACCTTGCGAACCGCGTTCTCAGCTGCGGTTCTTTGATATTGCCATTCGGCGGAACCTTCGAGCGTGATCCAGCCGTCCCTGACGGTTGCCTTGATCTTGTCGTGAGAGATCGGAAGCTCCGAGATAAGCGTCGCGACCGCTTCGCGTGCGATATCAGGATCCGGGCGCTGATCGATCGATGGCAGCCGAACCTCGATGTCATTGGCTATGGCGCGAACACCCGCTACGCGCTTCGCCGCGGACTCGGCCTCAAGTCGATCGGCGTAGCGGTGCGTGAAACCTGCAAGCGTGACAACGCCGTCCTTGACCGAAACGGCAATGTCGCTGGCATCGAGGTCAGGATCCCATTTCAGTTCGTCACGGACATCACGTTCGATCTCACTGTCTGACTTCATGATTGGGTCTGACTTCATGATTGGCTCCTGGCATTTGCGAGTGGCATTATCGGCGCGGCTCCGTCATCGCCGGTAGGGGGCAATTTACGCGTGGCGAGCAAGCGAGCCATGACGACCGTCAACTTCCGTCTCAAGTTTCTCGCTTGAGCTTGTGAAGCCGAACTGAGTGAAGATCGCCAAAGATGATCTTTGTGGAAGGAGTGAGAACGGCTGGGAGAAATGACGCGGGCGCAGCATTTGTCGCGGCCTCGTTACGGTCGCCCGAGGCGTTCGTCACCCAGCCAGGGATCCGGACGAAGTGAGTGCAGCGGCAGATCTTCCGGCCGCTTTTCCAGATCGATTTCATGAACGTGCACGGCCTGCCCGCCATGCCGCATCAGAATCTCCTGGGCCTGAGCTTCCTTCTCAGGTGCGCGAACTCGAACCCAGATCAAGAGGCCATCCCATTCTGCTACCGGCTCCAAGCCTCTGGCGCGCTCGCGGCGCAGTAGTCGGTATATGGGCACTATGATGACGGCACCCGTAAAGACCCCGATAAGAATTGACCACATCGCGACGGCCAGAGCGTCATATCCTTTGAGGATCAGGAAAAGAGCGGAGCCAACCGCCGCGATGCAGCCGAGAACGCTGCTGGCGACGGCTTCGGCGCCAAGCAAATCGTCGTCGCCGAAGAAGGGCTGTCTCGGCGTGGTCGGCATGTCGGCGAGATCGGCCGGAGGAATCACAGCGTAATTCAGCCGTCGCTGCACTTCGTCGGGAGACGCGCTGATGTCGATGTCCGAGCGATCGAATCCCGACAGAAGAAGATCCTGGGCCGCGTCATCGAGCGTACGTCGCGAGTGAAAGACGCCGGTCACTTCGCGAGTGCGGGTACGGTCCAGGATCGCGTCGGTTGATCTTGGCATCGACATATGATGCGGCCGTCAAGAGGATCGGTAGTGGAATTCCGATAGCTTCTTCAGCTCTTCCTTGGACGCGCCAGGAAGAGTGATCTTGTTGCCGGTATCATCGATGACGAGGCTATCAAACGGGACGGCTACGAGGTGGCCCCCGACGCCGAGAAAGCCGCCGACCTGCAGGACCCCGAAGTCGAGCTGCTTCTTATCCTTGCTGGCAATCACGTCGTCCAGACTTCCGATCTTCTCGTTCTTGTCGTTGATGACGCTGCTGCCAATCAGCTTGCTCATGCGATAGCCCTGAGCGACGACGCTCAAGTCAACCTTGACCAGCGCTACGCCGGCCTGAGGTAGTGCGGGATTGCTGCTGAGGACAGCCAAGAGTCCGGCCAGCGCCGCGAGGCCAGAAAATCGTGTCCACTTCGCCGCGTTCCGCCGGCATGACGACGTGGCCGTGCTGATGATGAGTTTCGAAAGGGGACGGGGGATGGTTGCTTCCATGTCTCTCTCCTGTGACTGTCAGTGGGTTAGCGAGTACCCCCTTTGAACCAGGAGTGCGCTGACCATTGTCAATTCGCAGATCGCTTAATCGACACCGCGGCTGAATGCCTTGACTGCCCAACCGTCATGGCTGCGCATTTGCGGCATCGACGCGTCCGGGAGGTGCTGATTGTGGAATAGCGCCTCGTGCATCTGCCGGAACATGCCGGCTCCGGCTGCGCAATGAAATGTCGTTGGTAGTGAATTGCAATCAACGTTCGAGCGCCGTAAGTCTCCCCTCGATATGGCTCAAGCGCCGTTACGTGTTTTTACGTATGAAAATTTCCCAGGTTTACGCCGTTGTATTGCTGATAGTTGATTGCCCGTGAGCGGATCGTTCCTCCCGCCGAGAGTGCGCTGAAGAAGGAAGGACAGGGAATGAAGCCG
This sequence comes from Bradyrhizobium sp. Unk1, assembly GCF_059512345.1. NCBI lineage: Bacteria > Pseudomonadati > Pseudomonadota > Alphaproteobacteria > Hyphomicrobiales > Nitrobacteraceae > Bradyrhizobium > Bradyrhizobium sp. Unk1. The sequence continues at coordinate 19,570 of NZ_JCAMOP010000060.1, read as the reverse complement.
ATAATCCACCCAGCGGACTATTATCGAAAAATGCTCGCCGCACAGCCGCACGCGCTGAAGCGGCTCGATGGGTCGGAGGCAATTGTCAAATTGAACCGCGACCAGCAGGTTCCGGAAGACGACGGCGCCACTGGACATTGGTACTACGTGATTGCCGGCGCCGTACGATGGTCGACTATCCGCACCGATGGACGGCGGCAGATCCTGGACCTGATGCTGCTACGGGATTTCTTCTTTGTCGGAAACATCCAGAGAGAGGAAACGATCGAGGCCATGACGGAAGAGACCGTGCTCGCGGGCTATTCCGGAGCGCGGCTCGAGAATCTCGGCGAGCGCGATCGCCAGTTCGCGAGAGAACTGAGAGAGATCACCTTTCAATCGTTAGAACGGACCCGACAGCAGCTCGTAGTCCTCGGGGGTGTCACGACGGCGGACAAGGTGAGTGCGTTCCTGCTGCTACTTGAAAAGCGCTACGGAGACCAGCGGGGAGACATACGGGTTCCGATCACGCGGTATGATCTCGCCGAGTACCTCGCTGTGTCCGTAGAGACTGTGTGTCGCGCGTTTTCAGATCTGCAGCAGCGCGGTATAATTGCTCTGATTGGGATTCGAACAGTCCGGATTGTGGATCGCGATGCACTGGAGCACCAAATCGGTAGAAAGTATCCGAACGCTGGTTCTGATGCGATCGCTGCCTAATTGCGCTCGACCCAGAGCGGACTTGGGCGGACACGGGCATAGGGCCGGCCGTGAGCCCAGCGGAGCGGTTGGCCCCCCGCAAGGCCACCTCAGTGGGATGCTGACGTTCGAACGCGGCCTAGAAAGAGCAGCGCCAAAAGCGCAAACGTTCCGAAGATTAAAGCTCTCGAAAGCCAAGCCCTTGTAGCTCGGCCCCGGTCGCGCGCCATGTCATAGGCTGCCGGCATACAAGCCATCGCGAAGAGCTGGAAAATCGGGTGCGTCGGCATAGCCCGTTGGCCCGGTATCATCCACCTCCGTTCCGGGAAGCTTGGCGGCGAGTACGTCGATCTTTTCGAGCGTCGGTGGCCTTGTCAGGAGCGCGGCAGTCTCATCTGACATCAGCGCCGCTGCCACTTTCCCCGAAAGGTGGGCGTTGCGTCCAGCGTCGTTCGGAAAGGCATCGAAGATACCGAAGGTTGACGGTCCTAGCCGTAGCCCGAACCAGGCGATGGTTGCCGGCTCGTTTTCAATAATCGGCAGCCCGCTCTTCAGGAACTTCTCGACGGCGGCTTCACTTCCGGGCTTTGCCTCGACACGAACAAACAGTGCTGCGGTGACCATAGCTTCTTTCTTTCAGTGCGGTGCCGCCTGTCGGCAGGGTCTAGAGCATCGGCAACCCACGCTGACGCGGATCTCGGGGAAACGCGGCATCGATCCGATCAATCTCGACATCCGACAGATGCACAACGGCTGCTTCGGCATTCTCGTCAACACGGACGGCGGTGAACGCCTTAGGAATCGCGAAGATACCAGCTCCCCTGGCCAATCACCGCGACCGCGCGTCGGACGGAACCAAAACGCCGGCGCGCGAGGCCAATCAGCTCGCTGCGTGTGGCGTCAAGCAGCATGACGGCGTCCTCGCGCTTCGGAAAGAGCTTGATCATCTCTTTGTTGAATGCCGTCGGGATATCATCGGGCTTGCGGCTCGTGACCAGGCCTCGGTCCACAACCGCTTCCTGATCCACCCAATCCGCGCCGGCATTTTTCAGGTCGGTCCTGAGTGAAGGCCACGATGTCATGCGGCGCCCCCGTGCTGCGCCGGTCCCGATAATGGTCCATGGCCCGTGGCAGATCGAGGCGACCGGTTTGCCGGCATCGAAGAAGGCTTTTGCGAAGGCAACCGCCGTAGGCTCGATGCGAAGCGCGTCGGGATTGATGACACCACCCGGCAGCAACAGCGCGCCGAAGTCCTCTGCTTGGCTTGATTGAGGGGAACGTCTACCGGGAACTCGTCGCCCCACTCCGTGAACTTCCAAGCACGGATCCGCTGGTCTTTCGGCGACACGATGCTGGTTTTGGCGCCGGCTTGGTCGAGCGCCTTGCGCGGCTCCACCATTTCGACTTGCTCGAATCCATCCGCGATCAGAATCGCAACCTTCAGGCCATCGAGTGTCTCACTTGCCATGATCCCAACTCCCATTGTGCAGAGGCGTAGCGCTCGGCGCGCGTTCAGGCAGCCTTTTTCAGCATGTTGTGCGGATCGATGACGAACTTCTTGGGCGAACCGTCGCTGAAGGTCTTGTAGGCCGCCGGAGCGTCTTCCAGCGAAATAATCTTGGTGTTTGCCACTTTGCGCAGATAGGGCATGCGGTCCCACAGGATCGCCATCATGAGATCGCGATTGTAGTGCATCACCGGCGCTTGGCCGCCGGTGAGTTTCGGTGACTTGATCCAGGCCTTGCTGAAGGCGAGCGGAAGCTCGCCTTTCTTCGCCATAGCGGTCTTCGGTGCGCCGGGATCCAAATTGGTATAAATGCCCGGGATACCCATCGCGCCGCCGGCGCGGACGATGTCGAACAAGACATTGATGATGGCTTCCGAGTGCTCGTCCCGGTCTTCCTCGCCGTAACCGTGAGCTTCCAGGCCGACGCAGTCGACGCCCGCATCAACTTCACGCTCCCCGAGGATCGCCTCGATCTGATCGGGAACCGGCGTGGCGCTGGTGGTGTCGACGGTCTCGTATCCGCATTCCTTCACGAGGTTCAGCCGCTCCCGGAACCTGTCCGCTACGATGATGCACGACGCTCCGAGAAGACGGGCGCTGGCAGCCGCACAACGGCCGACCGGCCCGGCACCCGCGATGTAGACTGTCGAGCCGGTCCTAACGCCGGCCTCAATGCAGCCATGATATCCGGTCGGCAGGATGTCGGAGAGCAAAGTGAGATCCAGGATCTTCGCCATCGCTTGGTCTCTGTCGGGGAATCTCAGCAAATTCCAGTCGGCATAGGGGACCAGCATGTAATCGGCCTGTCCGCCTTGCCAACCGCCGAGATTGAACCCATAGGCGCCGCAATCGACGATGTCGTTGACGTACGCATTTTCACAAACATCGGTATGCCGCTCCTTGCAATTGCGGCAGCGGCCGCAGGAGACGTTGAAGGGAACTGATACCAGGTCTCCTTTCTTGATGAGTTCCACGTCGCGGCCGACCTCGACGACTTCACCGGTATTCTCATGGCCCATGACCATGCCTTTCGGGGCCTCAAAGCGACCGTGATAGATGTGCTGGTCGCTTCCGCAGATATTGGTCGACACCAGCTTGACGATCACGCCGTGTTCGATCTTTCTGCCGTGCGGATCCTCGAGCTTCGGATAGTCAATGGTTTTGACCTCGAGCTTCATGGGCCCCTGAAATGTCAGAACGCGATTGCCGGCCATGGTTTGAGTCCTTTGCGTTGAATGGTAGCTTTGCAACATGTCTGTCGCTTTTGCTCGCTCTAGGCGGGCAACCAATCTTTGCGGGTCGTTCCGTGCGATCTCCTGGATTCTTGGAGCGTTGGTTCCAAACAGCATACGGAAGTTTTTTTTGCGCGCCCTGACGTTCGTCAACAATCGCGAAAACGAATTGGGAGGAACTGTTTCGGGTTGCCGCCCAGCCCGTAGCGAGATGGAGACATCGTTCACTTTTGAACAAACCGCTCTACGGCTCGTTGACGTTTGAATGGAGAAAGGAGGCCCCAATGCCTCGTTACTTCTTTCATCAGCATGTGCGCGGCCAAAAGACTGAAGACCCGCGTGGAAAACTATTCGCGACCGAAGGGGCAGCGTGTCACCGAGCCGTGCAGCGGATGCCGGCCTTCCTGAAGAGAGCTGGGGAGCGCTCCCGAAACACCTATGTCGCCACCGAAGTAACTAATGGCGACCGGACTCTGTTCGTGGTGAGGGGAACAGTCATTGTCGATCGGCGGTAAAGCCGCCTCGGCGGGCGCGAACGCTCTCGGCGTCACAGCGTCGCCCGCGCTGCTCGCCCGCGCCGATGAGGTTGTCGAAAAGTAATACCCCGCCCTTGCTGCGGTGCATGGGTCCGGAAGTGGCCCATCGCGCTCACGAAGAAACGGTCACTCTCAGTCGCCGAGCGTCGACCTTCGAGGTGGCCGTTCGCTCGCCTAGAGATAGTTAGGCAGGATGGCTCACGCCGCCGCGGCGAGGGAGCCAGTCTGCTCGTTCTGGCGGGTCCGCAACTTGAAGGACAGAACGACCAGCGCGATACCAAAGGCCATCGCGTAAGCTCCCATCCACCACGTAAGGACCACTGCCCCGATCAGCGGCATAGCGACCAGCAGCGCGCCATAAACGAGGGACAACACCCCGCCCAGAACCATCCACCAGCGGCCATGATCAAGCTTGAGGCGGAAGCCGGCAGTCATCATCAGCGCGCCTGAGACGATCGCCCAGGCGGCGACCATGAAGACAAAGGCAAGCACCGTCAGGCCAGGCCAGATAAAGGCGGCAACGCCGACGGCGATATTGAGGAGGCCTTCAAATATCAACAGTCCCCATTCATCCTTCCGTCGCATCGCACGAACGGCGGAAATGATTCCTGCTATGCCGTCGACCAACATGTAGGCCGAGAACAGCAACACCAGCGAGAGCATGGTGGGACCCGGGAAGAGAAAAGCAAGCAACCCGAAGACAATTCCGAAGATGCCCCGCAGCAGGAACAGCCACCAATTCTTGGCAAGCATCGCGGAGGCAGATTCGATGTTGAAGTCAGCATTGCTGTTGAAGGTCGTGCTGGTCATGTCTAGCTCCAAAATAGCCGTCGGTTTCCAAGTTCGGCCATAGTAGCGACTTGTCGCTACGACGTGCCTTGACAGCTATCAAGCTTTGCTCGCTGCGAGACAATTCGAATGGCAGAGGCGCCTTACGTAGTATTCCTAAATCGCAGCACCGCCGCTTCGCGAGCAGTATGATCAACAAATTCGCTGAGCACTTTGTGCCGAGACAAAGGAGAAGACAGAGTGCCAAAAGAGCGTCCCATGAACGGGGTTGAACCCGAGAAGTCCGAAGATGACATTCAGCGCGAGCTGTTGGGACCGCGCGGCGTTCCCGGAGCGCCCGACCCAGCCAAGATGACGCCGCAGCGCGCGAAGAAGACGCCGCTCTACCATTTGGATCCAGGCCACCCCTCGTAGGGGAGGAACGGGTTCTCGCAATCATGCGCCGTGAACTGTCAGCACGATTTTTCCAAAGACCTCGCCCGCCTCTAAACGTAAATGCGCCTTGTGGGCTTCAGCCAGCGAATAACGCGCTGCGATCGGGATCTTGAGCTTCGCCGCCTGTACTGCGTCATTGAGGTGCTCGAATTCGCGAACCCCGGCAACGGCGTCATATCGAGTCAATGTAATACCGCGTCGCTTCCTTGGCGCTGGTTTGATGCCGTTCGGGTGAGCCACCCTTCCGTTCGGTCGAAGCGCATCGAGGCATTGCCCGAGTGCGTCGCCACCCGCAAGAGCGAGCACAGTATCAACTCCCTCGGGCGCAAAGGCGCGCGCACGATCGTCGATGTCGACCACCCGCTTGCCATCGACGACCGCATCGGCACCCATCTCTCGCACCAGTTCCACGCCCTCCATCCCGGAAGCCGTAGCAAATACGCGAGCGCCACGCAGCTTGGCAAATTGAACGGCCAGAGTGCCGACGCCGCCCGAGGCGCCATGAATGATGATTGTCTCACCCCTCCTTAAAGTCAGGGCATCGTCGATGCCTTGCAGAGCCGTCAGACCCGTTGTCGCAATAGCTCCTGCGTGCTGGAGGTCCAGCCGTTTCGGGATCGGCGCGACATTGTGGGCGGGGACTGCCACATACTCGGCGTAGAAGCCGCCCTTGGGGTTCTGCCAGCTGTACGAATAGACCTCGTCGCCAACTTTCAGTCGGCGCACGCGCGAGCCGACAGCGACGACAATACCGGCGCCATCGACGCCAGGAACCATCGGGAAGTGCGGCTTGCGGTTCGCAAAGCGTCCGAGGCGCACGTCGATATCCCATGGTCCGGCTCCTGATGTGTCGACCGCAATCAAAACCTCGCCAGAATCAATCGTCGGAACCGGCAGCGCGTGCCCGGTGAGTACGGCAGGTTCGCCGAAGCGATCCATGGCCGCGGCATACATCGTGCGGGGGACGGGAATTGCGTGAGTTCCGGGAAGAGCGGAACGACGGGGGCGGTCAAGCATGGGTTGGCTCCTCAATGGGCAACGACGAGCGGGATCGGCGAACGACGAAGCAGGCGGCTCGTCGTACTGCCGGGTAGCAGTTCATGCAGGGCGGAATGGCCGTAGCTGCCCATCACCAGCAAATTGGCGTCCAGCTTGCGGCATTCCTCGATCACCACGCCGGCGGTCTCGTCTTCTTCACCAAACGCTCGGTACTTGACGGCATTGATGCCGTGATGCCGAAGATGTTGTACGGCATCGTTTCCCATGAGGAGGTCTGCCTCCGTCGGGTTCGCACCTTGGACGACGAGGAGGCCGACTTTCTCAGCCCGATGCAAATAAGGCATGCCCTCGGCCAAGGCGCGGGCCGCCTCCCGACTGCCGCTCCATGCGACGATTACGTGCTTCCAGAAAGAAACTGCTCTGAGGTCGTTCGGCACGAGGAAGAGGTGGCGGCCGCCTCCGAAAAGGAGGCGCTCGATCAAGCGCTCTGGGTTGCTCGATCGGCTATCGGGGCGGAGCTCCACGAACGTGTCGGCAGCGCGCGCTGGCAGCATGGCCGTATCAGGGACGTCCTCCTCGCCCACGACATCAAAGCGACGCAGGTCCGTCTCCCGCTGAAGGCGTCTCAAACGCGCCATCGCGGCTGCTTCGACCGAGTCGCCTTCTTTCCTTGCGGCTTCGCTGGAGGTGAGAGGTGACTGCAGACTGAAGTAGAGACCGGTGACGTGAGATGCAAATATCGTGGCAATCTGTTCGACGGCTGCCAGACGAATGTCGTCCTGCGGCGTTCCGTCGAGGCGAACGAGTATATCCTTGATCATGGCAGTCCTCTTCCAGTAGTTCGGCCGGCCTCCATTGATCAAATGGTAACTTCCAGCCCTCTTGATCTTACAGCCAAGTACCGTGGAACGGCCGGCAGATGCCTTGATGGTTGTCAAGCAAAGCTGGGCCAAAGTCTCAGGCGGAGCTGTTTTGACGCGGTGCGGCTTATCGGTGGAGCTATCGAAAACCACGGTCGGGCTGACGGTCATCAACGCCGGAACCGACTGATTGCCGGATCTTGTCGTTAACTTGGGCGCACGCATCGTGTGGGATTCCAAGCTCGATCTTACAGGCAGAAAGTCATGCTGATCGGCGAAGAAAACGTCTCCAGGCACGCGCATCCACGAATTGCGTCAATTGATGACGGGGTGCAGGCCGCGGGTCGTGTCGCGATCGGGGCCGTCGTGGTGGCTGCGGCGGCCTGGATCGCGTGGGAGTTTCTGGCAGCGTTGGTTTGGGCCGCCATCATCGCCATCGCAACTTGGCCGCTTTACAACCGTCTGGCGGCTATCGGAGGCAAGCGATCACAAGTCCTAGCTCCGTTATGCTTCACCCTTGTTATGGCATGCTTCGCGATCGTGCCGACCATGTTGTTGGCACGGCAGATTGCCGAGGGAAGCGGTGCGTTGCTGGCTTCGCTCAATACGCTCGGACTCAACGGGATTGCCGCTCCACCTTGGCTGTCGCGATTGCCGCATGCCGGTCAGCTACTTGACCAATGGTGGCAGGAGAATCTCAGCGACCCCAACGCTCTCGTCGTATGGCTTCGGCGCGTCAATCTCGAAAGCCTCGCGACCTGGGCAGGTTCTCTTGGCGGCGCGTTGCTTCGACGAGTCCTCGAGTTGCTGACGATGTTGCTTGCCCTGTTCATCGCGCTCCGCGATGGCGCTTGGCTCGCACTTCGATTTCGGGCGCTTGTGCGCAATCTGCTCGGGATGCCAGGAGAAAATCTGTTGATCACCTTCGCTGACGCCATCCGTGCAACTGCGAACGGTACTGTGGCGGCCTCGCTCGTCAAGGGCGGTGTTTTTTGGCTGGCGTTTGTCATAACCGGCGTGCCGCATCCATTGCTGTTTGGCGCGACCATGACTCTTTTTTCGATCAAACCATTCGGAGCCTGGATTATCCTGATTGCTTCCACCGCTTCCTTGCTTGTTGTGAACGATGCCCCATTAGCGAGCGCTGGACTAGGGGTCTTCGGCAGCGCCGTATTGTTGATCATCGATCATCTCATTCAGCCGGTACTGATCGGAGGTGCCGCACGACTGCCTTTCCTGCTCGTGCTGATCGGTATTATCGGTGGGATGCGATCCCTCGGGCTGCTCGGCCTGTTCATCGGGCCGGCGATCATGGCCGCCCTGCTGACCATAGGGCGTGAGTGGATCCGCGCCGGCGACAACTGATCTTTCATTCGTGTGGGGAAAGAAAGGACCGCGCAGCTGTGTGCAGGCGGTCCAAGTCAAGGGAGGACGCCCGGGAACGGGCTGCGATGGTGGGACACCTCGCATTTGGATCGTCGCAAACGCCAAGGGGCGGTGCATTGATAGTTCCCAATTGGATCGCGGTAAAAATCATGAGCGCGGTGCCGTGAGCGCCCGACATCAGCTGACATCAGTCAAGGCGGAAGAATATCCTTTATGGTCCCTTGCGATCCCGGCTGACAGCGAGGCCCGACAATGCGCGTCAGGCCAGCGAGAGGAAGAGGGCGAAGGCGATCATGTCGATTAAGGATGAAATCCAGGAGACAAAGAGCGAGTTCAGGTTGACGTCCCTTTATCAGTGGTTTGAGCACGCTGTCGTGCTCTTCCTGACGTTCCTGATTGCAATCGTGGTGGTCGCAGCGGTCTGGACACTGAGCCTGAAGATATTGTTCGGGCTGGTGTTGGCGGGCAGTCTGGATCCGTCTGATTTCAGGGTGTTCCAGGCCGTTTTTGGCATGATCTTTACCGTGATCATTGCGTTGGAGTTCAAGAAGTCGCTGTTGGTGGTGGCTGAGCGTCGAGAGGCAGTTGTGCAGATCCGGTCCGTGATCGTGATCGCGCTGCTTGCTATCTGCCGAAAAGTCATCATTCTAGATCTGAACGAAACGGACGCCTTGCACACGCTGGCATTTGCGACCCTTATTCTCGCGCTAGGTGTGGTGTATTGGCTGGTACGCGACAGCGATTGCCGACAGGAAGAAATAGCCTAGAGGAAGGAGCCACACTGGCGTTATGGGCTGCTGAGATAGACTGGCAGTTTTCCAAGAGCTGCCTGGCTGGCGCCTGGAAGCACGATCTCCCCGCGTTGATCGTCGAGCTTGAGGCCACGGAAGGGTATCGCGACGAGATGACCACCGGAGCCAACGAGATCGCTGACCGCGAGGACGGCGTAGATGTTGCCATCCTTGCCAAAGATGAAGTCGCTGATTCTTCCGATCATCTCACTCTTGTCGCTGATCACAGGCTTTAGCTTGAGGGCTTCAGCCCGATAGCCTCTGGCGACCTCCTTTGACTCCATGGGCGTCAGGGCGATTTCTTGACCTGCGGCTCGGCCGACTCCTTGAACAAGGGTCGTCAGAACCAGGGCAATCGCGGCGAGAAAGGGACGAGTGCGGTTCATGAAGATCGGCTCCTGGTTGGACAGAGCAGAGATGCTTGTTGCCGAGCAGCCCTCGGCGGATCTCGAGGGGCTTTCGTACAAATGTCCCTGTTCGATGCGGCGTCGCCGCCGGGCCTCGATTCCCCTAGGGAGCGCCAGCAAAAACAATCACTTAGCTGGAAAACTCATCTCCGCACAAATAGCCGACCAAGTACAAACCGGGTATCGGTTGGCGCGGTGCCGAACAAAAACACCCAACCTTGGCTGTGCCGACCACATTGCCACCCCCTGTGGATTGAAAGTTGTGGCTCTTGCGGCCCACCCGTGACCCTACCAAATTGAGTCCCAGCAGTTGGGGTTCGGGGTTTGCGATGATCAAAGAGGAAGACTTCGCTGCGGCGGCTGATTGTCCGCCGGACATGGCCTTCGTGCGCCTGGAACGAAAATTCCGCGAAATCTTGGAGCGGGATTTGGAAGATACTCAAAGTGGCGGCGCGTCGAACCACTACATCATCGAATACATGAACCACACCTTGGCCACCGCCGAGGCGCTGGGACTTGATTTCTTGGATTTCTTTACCGTCCCGAATGATGGGGCAACCGACGTCTACGAAGACTACAAGCGCTTCAGGCAGACCGTCGACGCCTACACAGTTCGCATCCAGATCAGCCACATTCGCGTGGGACCGGCGTATGCATTGCCGCTTGATGCCGATGAGAAGAAGCATCTGCGAGCCTATGTGAGCAAAATTAAAGAAATCATCGACGCATCGTCGCTCGTCATAGCGAAGAAGGAGCGCCTGCTAGACAAACTCAATGCGTTCTTGGCCGAGCTCGACCGCGATCGCACAGCCCTGCAAAAATTCAATGATTTAGTTTTATCGTTGGCGAATACTGGTGGCGAGGCTGCCAAGGAAATGGAGCCCGCATGGAAGTGGGCCAAACTTGCCGCCGCGATCCTTGGGGTCCGTCAAGAGACAGAACAGACCAAACAGCTACCACCACCGAGCAAGAAGCCGGAGGAACCAAAGCGTCTTCCCCCGCCAGCAAGTAAAAGAGCCAAAGCCATTGCGGAAATGGACGATGACATACCGTTCTGAGCACAAACGCGAATTCGCCCGCACCTAGCAAGCACACCGCGCTACGCTTCGGCCTGCCGGTAAGCAAGCTCTCGCCAAATGCTTATCCGAGAGGAACATCGGTGACTACCGACATTGAAGAACGCAAAAGGCTCTCCTTTGAGCAGGCGGAGGGCGTTGCGCCGTTGCCGTCACAACTTCAGTTGCGCGAAATATCGGCCAAGTTGCGGGCGCTGTTGTGGGAGCGCATCCACAAATTTCTGAGCGATGTAGAGCGGCACAACGACTATGCCTCGAACTCGTTCGACAAGCCGTGGTCGACCATTCTGAGGGACGAGTTCGTTTGGCGACAGGACGGGATGGTCGATGATTTCGAAAACGACGCGAAGAAGCTCACGAAGAAGGTGCGGGCAGTTTTTGAGAAGGGCGATTACATTGCTGTCTTTGGCTGGCTGGAGTTCGTGCTTAAGCATCCAGCGTCCCCACCGGCATTTGCAGACCACATTGAGCGGGTTTTGAAGTATTGCCGTGTGGCCTATCGCGTAGTCGACAAAAAGGTGATCTGCCCAGTTGCCTCAGATGCCGAACACCAAACCATTGAAAAGCGTTCGCTGACCTCACTGCCAGTCAGTTCAACGGTGCGCGCGCCCACCTCCGCAATGCTGCAAGTCATCTGACCGCTGGGACATATGCCGACAGCATCCGCGAAAGCATTCACGCTGTCGAAGCAGCTGGCAAGACGCTGGATCCTTCCGCCGACATTCTCACCAAGGCGCTCAAGAAACTGGAGCAGAAGATTGCGATCCATCCGGCGATGAAGAACGGGTTCAACTCTCTGTATAACTACACCAGCGATGAAAAAGGTATACGTCACGCGCTGTTGGATGACAGCGCGGCAAAGGTGGACGAAACCGACGCCCTGTTCATGTTCGGGGCCTGCGCGGCGTTTGTGTCATATCTTATCGGCAAAGCGCGAGCGAATGGCCTGCTCACCTAATCGGCTCAGAAACGCTAATGCCTCGAACATCGCGAACGAGCAACAGGATGCGTGGTGCACCCAAATGCTACGTCATTTGACAGCGGGAGCTTCGGTCCTAGCCTGCCTGATAGCGAGTGCGGCTTTTGCTCAACCATTTGACCAGGCCGCAATATGCGAAGCGATCAAAAACGAATGGGTCGTTCGCCTTGTCTACCGTGCGGACGAAGGTGAGAGAACATTTGTGCCTCGGTATCTCGGTTATACCAAGCGCGGCGACGTCATCCTTAACGGGCATCAACTGGCCGGATTTAGCAAGTCCGGAAATTTGCCGGGGGCGCGCTCATTCAGACTAGATCGCACTTCAAAGATTACCTTTACGAAGGAAGTGATGCCCGGCCCACCGGGTTTGGATCGACCACACAGTGGAATCGAGCGCATGATTTGCAGTAAGCCTGTAGGCTAATCAACCTAAGAGCCTTCGATGCCGTCGAACGTGCAGGGAGAGAAGAAGGGCACAAGGAATGTCGAGCAAATGGATCGTACCGGTTTGTCTAGTCATCTCGCTGCTGAATTCAGGGGTTCTCATCTATCAATATGTCAACCCAGCGATAAACGTTAAGGGCATGACTGCAAAAAGCTGGCTTACTGACAAGCAATTCAAGAAAGCGGTCGAAAATATCGCCGCGGATGAGGTTTCAAGCAAAGGGTTTTTAGACGAAGATGAGGTGAAGGAGTTGGTCGAAAAGCTTGGATATTTGGATGAAGATGAAGTGAGGGAATTGGTTAGAAAGTGCGTCGCTACACGTGGGAGAATTGAATGCTAGTGCCTGTCCACTGAACGTGAAGATGCAGGACTAGCGAGTTACAGCCCGCGACACGGAGAGATCAAATGGCTTCCAACAAGAATTGGGACCAAGTTGAACTGTGGGTGCGAAATGGCTGGCAGGCCATCTCTCTGGATGAAGCACTCAGACTGGACAAAGACCGAAAGAAGCGATGCCCTGAATGTCACGGGCAGGTTAGAGTGCACGCGGCGGGTACGAACGGCCAAGCTGCTCATTTTGAGCACTACGAAAACAATCCTGGCTGTCGGTTCGGCCACAATTTTGACGGGACGAAACGCATGCACCGCAAGCGTTTGTCGTAACCCAATAGATCACCGACATCGAGGAGCCCCACGAGAGGTTTCACCGTCAAGGTGTCCGCCGCCCGCTCTCACAAGTTGGTCAGCATGAACAACGCGCTATTAGTGAAAGCTAAGCCCTATCTCATATGGGCAATCGTTATTGCTTTAGGCTACCTCGCGCTTGAAGTGGCCAGCTATTGGTTCGCTGTACCGAATGGCTGTGTGTGTCTGGCAGAAATCAAGCCCGAACTGGCAAATATGTCGTTGATCCATAATTCAGTCGGTGACGCGTCAAAGATCATCATCAAGACTTATGGGTTTGGTGAGGATGGGGGGATTACGCTCTGCTATCGACAGAAGCCGCGGCGTGGAAATATCGATGGTGATTTTGGTTTGCCAGAAAAAGGCTGCGAGTTTTCGAGCACATATTCAATGGATCAAGTTGACGATGCAAAAACGGATACTAAAAACTCGATCCGGTACAAAGTAATCGAGAGCACTTTGCCCGAGGTGCCACCCGGCATTGATGATAAGAGCTTGAAAGAGACTATCAAAAGACGAGAGCAGGCCGAAGCAACCGCAACAGGAGCTAGGTTGGATCTGGACCGCACTACAAACATGTGCACGTTTCAAGCAACGGAGTGGAACGGAACGGTTGCTGTCGGCAATATGAATTGCTCAGACCAGACGTTCCACTTCAATATCAAGGCATGGCAGAATTACACCCAACTGTTCTACACGAGAATCTTCTACTACCTGAACGCGTCAAAATGAATGTGAAAAGCGATCTGCTCATCGCTTCAGCGGCGCCAGCGGATCCGGGTGAAACCTCGAGATGCCCTTGGCCAGCATCTTCTTCGTCAGCAGCGCCGCATTGTAGTTCACGTCATCCTTGCCGACTGCGTCGGGGTCGTCGATCCAGACCGGCGGACTTTGCCACGGCATGAGATGTAGATTTTTGCTTTGCAGAACGTAGCAGGCGAAGTGCGCGACCGCCTCGGGTTCTTCATGAGCCAGCTTGACCTTCATCTGTTCACGGCGCTCGCGGTCGTTCAGGAGCGTCTCAAGACACAGTTGTAGGCAATCATGATCCTCAGTGCGATCCACCATTTTGCAGTTGCTCCACGAATTCGTCCAGCGGGCTCTGTTGCCGGTCGTACTGCGCACGGCCGAGCACCTTGGCATCGGCCAATGCCTGCGGTGTCAAGCGCAATCGCGTAGCGCAACTGTATTGGAGCCGCGCGAGTTCGACGAACTTTGGGTCGTCGGAAGACATCTGCTCCAGTCGCACAGTCGCCCGCGCATATGTGCAGATGAGGATTTTCTGATGTGGCGCAAAGTGCTTGCTGCTCACACTGTCCACGACCTGTTTGAAGACTTCACGCTCACGTTTTGTGAGATCAGCGGGTGCGGTCGAGCGTTGACCGTTCATATTCGCTTGCGTAGCGAGTTGCTTGTTTCCCTTGCGGCCAGTCTGCATGAACTTTTTCTCTGGTCGGTTTAATCTAAGGTCAGAAAACTCAAAACGCCCTGCGGGCCGGGAAGAGCGCGATCCGATCGCTAGGTTCCGGCAGTCCCCCCCCGGCCGTTTACAGTCACGTCGAACACTTCCCCCGCACTCATCGCTGCTGTGTGGTGAGCTATCTTCGTTGCGTGGTAGCGCATCGCGTTTGTAGCTCGACATGCACTCGTCGAGCAGGATGCTGCTGCCGCGCACCAACTGTTGTTCACTCCATGCTTCGTAGCTCGCGGCAACTTCGTCGGCCAATCTGCGGAGCTGAACAATCCAGCTACGCACAAGGAGGTCCCTCGCTTCTGCCTGGATGAGGAGGGTCCGTTGCCTGTTCATTGCACTGCTCGCAGGCTAGGGAGGCCAACCTTGCGCTCTATGAGCGCTTCGCGCATCTCGATATTCTTCATTTCTGCGGAGGCCAATCGGGCTTCTAGATTGGTTTGCCGCTGTTCTAACTCGACGACCCTTCCGCATAGAACCTTCACGTCGTTCTGTAACCGCTCGATGGTGTCCGCCGCATTGTTCGCCATCCGCGTCATCGCCTGTAGTGCTGCTACCAAGCCTTCTTCATTCCGCTCCACTCTTGCTGCAAGCGCAGTGATGGCCTCCCGGCGAAGATCACGTTGCTGTTCACGCCGATCCCTTGCACGTTTTCGCTCAAAGCGCGCCTCTTGCTCGTCTGCTTCACGCTTCCAGCGCTCAACTGGATCAATGCTGACATCCTCCCCGGCGCACACGGAGGTTACAGGTTGATGTTCCGGGGAAGACGCCAACATCGCCGTGCGGGCAGCCGCTGCGCGACGTCCTTCCAGAGCGCGGTGACGCCATACAGTCGAACGGCATCGGCGGTCTGGATTTCCACGGTCCGCTCGAAGCGGCGGCAGGAGACGCGCAGCACGTGGCGCTGAATTTCGGAGAGACGTCGCTGCCGCATCTGGGCCCCGGTCTTGCCAGCGCGAGGGTCTCTGAGGACGGATTCCCAGTATTCGGCCGGAAGCGGCGCATCCGTGCCGCAGTGGAGGGACTTGGCCTACGGGCGGCTTCGGCTGCCAGCTTTTCCATCTGCTTCGGGGTGGGCATGCGCCAGCTTGCGGGTCGGTCAGTCATTTCTCGATTAGAACATAACATGAACAAAAGTCCGTCCAAGGACCTGGATGAGAAAAATCAGCCTGTTGGACGAGGCCCGATGTCGGAACCAAGGCGGGCCGTTCGTCTTGAATCCGACCTCAGTAATGGAGTTCCCCCGCGATGGCCCCCGCGCCAACTGGAAAGGCTTCCTGCGTCTCTCCCTCGTCGCCTGTCCGGTCGCGCTCTATCCGGCCACCTCGGAATCCGAAAAGGTCTCTTTCAACCAGTTGAACCGAAAGACCGGCCATCGGATCAAGTACGCCAAGGTCGACGCCGACACCGGCGAGGAGGTCGACAACGAGGACATCGTCAAGGGCTACAAGGTCGATACCGATACCTTCATCGAGGTGACCAAGGAGGAGCTTGAGAACGTCGCGCTGGAATCGACGCGAACCATCGAGATCGACGAGTTCGTCGACCGCAGCGAGATCGATCCGCGATATCTCATTCGCGTCCGGACGGTAAAGTTGGGCACGATGCCTTCGCCGTCATTCGGGAAACCATCCGCGAGATGAACAAGGTCGCAATCGGCCGTGTGGTGCTGACCAATCGCGAGCACATCATCGCGCTCGAGCCTCTCGACAAGGGACTGATGGGCACGCTGCTGCGCTACCCCTACGAAGTACGTCCCGCTGATGAGTATTTCGACGACATTCAGGATGTCAAAGTTGCCAAGGACATGCTTGATCTCGCCAAGCACATCGTCAATCAGAAGGCGGGCCATTTCGAGCCGGACAAATTCGAAGACCAGTACGAAACCGCCCTCATCGATCTCATCAATCAGAAGCGCGCCGGCAAACCCATCACCGCGAAAGCGCGTCCTCGAGGCGAGAACGTCGTCGACCTGATGGATGCGCTGCGCAAGAGCATCGGACGAGAGGCGACGAGCCCGACAGAGGCTCCGAAGAAGACGGCCAAGAAGCCGCGCAAGGCGGTGGCCGGGCAGAAGGAAATGCTGATGCCAATCGCCGGCAAAAAAACGGCGAAGGAGGGCGCAGCGAAAAAGCCGGCCGCAAAGCCGCAGCGAAAGTCGGCCTAGCCCGTCGTGAAGCATCCGGTGTCGCCGGGGAAGCTACTTTTACCGACTGCGCTGGTGCGCTCGCTTCGAAGAACCCCTGCTCGCGAGGTAGACTGAATGACGGATCAAATGATCGCGTCGGTAGGCGGGAAGTGTCATGGCGAGAAAACTGAAGACCTACCAGACTTCGCTCGGCTTCTACGATCTGGCGATCGCCGCTCCCTCTATGAAGGCGGCCCTCGAAGCCTGGGGCGCCAACAGCAATCTATTCCACCAGGGCGCGGCGAAGGAAAGCGACGATCCGGACGTCATCGCTGCGGCCATGAAGAAGCCTGGCGTCGTTCTCAGGCGCCCGGTCGGATCCGACGGAGCCTTCAGCGAGCAAGCCGAACTGCCCGCCGATCTCGGCGGGGACAGAAGATCGACGAAAGCCGCCCGCAAATCGAAGAGCGCTATGGCGAAGAAGCCTTCCTCGCGTCCCCTCGACAAGGCGGCGGAGCGGAAGGCCGCGCTTGCCTACGAACGGGAGGAGAGGCGCCGGGAAAGTGAGTCGGCAAGGGAAGAGGCCGCCAGGCAGAAAGAGCGTGAGCGCCGTCAGCAGGCGGTCGACAAGGCGCAGGCCGCGCTGGACAAGGCGGAGCAGGAGCACCTGAAGCGGGCCGCCGCCATCCAGGCCCAGGTTGAGGCTCTCGAGAAGAGATCGCAAACCGAAGACGATCGCTGGAATAAGGAGAGGGAGCGATTGGAAGCTGAGCTGCGGCGTGCCCGGAGTTAGTTTCTTGGCGGGTTCTTGCTCAGCGGCATCGAGAAGGCAGAGGCCGCCGTCAAGCGTTCATCGTTCGGGATCTGGTACACGCTCTGCGGCTTGGTTCACTGCGGTGCGATCGCGTCGATCCTCCGGAGCGAGATCCATGACCGCTCGATGCAACTCGGCCGGGATCGTCAGCGGACTTTCCAGCGGCTTGTTCGCCCACTGCCAGAAGCGATCGAACGCATCCATCACAAGTCCTCCCGCAGGCCTCGGAAGAAAGGGTGGCGCACCTTTCCCTCGGCCGACTTCGCGCGATACTCGATCTCGGCCAGAAGCTTGGGTTCGACCCAGATGCCCTTGTGACCGATGCGCTTGGTATAAGGCTGGGTCTTTCGGATGAGGGGTTTAAGCCGCTTCTGCAGATCGGCGGCCGAGACCTTGTCGAAGCCGTGGTCGACTTTGCCGGCGTAGAGCAGATCATCGCCCTTGCGCCGGCCGACGTAGATGCCGTCCCACTTCGTCCCATCGAGCGCGAAACCGGCAATGGTCAGGGTCTCACGCTGTAGGCAGGTCTTCTTGACCCAATCATTCGTGCGTCCCGTCGGATAAGCGCTGCCCCGGACCTTCGAAACGACGCCCTCGAGGCCGAGCTTGCAGGCGTGCGCGAACATCTCGCGGCCGTTTATCTCGAAGCTTTCGCTGAACTGGATATCGGTGCCGCCCAGGATCTTCTTGAGTTCGGCCTTGCGCTGAAAGAGCGGCAGCTTCCGGATATCTCGGCCGTTCAGATAGAGCAGATCGAACGCTACGAGCACGATGCTCGTCGACCTGCCCTTGAGTTCGTTCTGCAGGACCGAGAAGTCGGTCGTGCCGTCCGCGGCCGGTACCACGATCTCGCCGTCCACCACCGCCGAGTTCGCCTTGATCCGCCAGGCGTCATGGGCGACTTTCTTGAAGCGATGCGTCCAATCGTGGCCACGCCGGGTGAAGATCTTCGCCGTCTCGTTGGCCAGATGGACCTGAACACGGTAACCGTCGAACTTGATTTCGTGAATCCAGCGCTCTCCGGACGGCACCTTCTCGATCGAGGTGGCAAGGGCCGGTTCGATGAAGCCGGGGAAGGGCGCCTTGACGCCGATAGCCGCCGGCATTTTACGCTGAGACGCCACTGAAGAACTCCACGCTACAGCCGATTCAAATTGGCACAGTTTGAATCGTTCCGGAACCTGGGAATCCTTGTCGCGTTGCTTCGATGTCACAACAGGAGGCACAGATGGCGGTAGCGAAGAATAGCAAGACAGCGCGCGGGCGAAAACAGGACCGGGCTCGGGTGGCAGGCGGGCAGGACTACGAGGTGCAATACGAGGCGAAGAAGACGCGAAAGTCGGCGCCGGCGGTGAAAAAAGCCGTCAAAAAGGTCGGCAATGCGCGCAAGCGCGTGGAGAAACGGCTAGGCCGCTGAGGTGGAGACGGGCTGGCGTCGCTGCTCAGCGCCAGTCCTGCTCGTCAGGGGCGCATTCCGGGCAGGTATCGCCAATCGAACCCAGCGCGTCGCGAACCGCGGTCTCGGCCGCGTGAGGGGAGACGTCTGCTGGCGGGTAAAGACGGGCGATATCGAAGGCGCGCTCTCGTGCATGCGGATCGGCGCGGTCCTGCATCCAACCGTGCTCCTCGCACTCGCGGATAGCGCCCGCTTCCTGGAGCACGTGGATCGCCCATCCCCGCAGCGTCCGTGTTGTCGGCCTTCGCTTAATGGTCATCAGCATTGAAATAGACTCCGAATACGACGAATCCTGTGGCCCGTCGTTTGTTCCGGCTGCTAGCACAAGCCTGGGAATCCCAGTCAGCGGAGCGTCAAGGTTACTCCCAATTCTGAGATCACCGTGAAGATGCCATGCGGTTCTCGCAGGATTGCCTGCATCGCCTTCGCTGAGGTTTTCACTGTATCTGCGCGTGCGGCCGGGGCCGCACCGGGCTCTCGTGAACCGAGCCGCGCGGCGTCTCGGCCTTGCGGCTTCGATCCCTCGCGCTAAAGCTTTGGTGCTCCTCGCCGGGGGCACTCGGGAAAGGGGCTCGCCTGCGGCGATCGCTATCACTGCCCCGTTCCCGGGTGCCCTCTTATGTGGGTTCGCAAGCCTTGGCGTGCTTCATCGAGCAAGTGGCACGTGCTGAGGGTGTACGGGCGATGCCTTCGGCACGCGCTCTACTCGTCGCTTCGCTCCTCACCGAGCCACCCTGCGGGTGTCTCGGCCCTTCGGGTAACGATCGCTATCGCAAGCGCTCGCAAGCAGTTGGGGGCGCCCGGGGGACCACGACGGCAGGACTGCCGCCCGTAATCGGTCTGCGCCGGGAGTTGCGGCCGCAGCGCAAGTGGTCTGCGCGATGAATGACGCGCACA
>NZ_JCAMOP010000059.1:0-44005 GCF_059512345.1 Bradyrhizobium sp. Unk1 | reverse complement strand
CGTCCAACTCCACCGCATCGCCCCAACAACGACCGGCGAGGACGCTCCATTTCGAGGTTTTTCAGCAGACTGCTAGATCTGGTTCTGGCGGATGTTCTCGACCATCTTGGCCAGCACGCGCGCGCAGACCTCGATGTCATCAGGCTCGATGCCTTCGATCAGCTTGTCGTAGTTGCTCGCCATGATTGGCCAGATCTTGCGCAGCAGCGCTTCGCCATCCGTCGTCAAACCCACGACGCGGCGGCGCTGGTCTTCCTCAGCGATCTCGCGCTTGACGAGGCCCGATGACACCATGGACTCGACCATGCGGCTCGCCGTCGACTGCTCGGTCACCGCGAGAACGGCGACCTCGTTGACCGTGAGGGTCTTGTAGATGAACAGGACCGACAGCGTCCGGAACACGACATTGTTGATGCCGTGGTCGCTCAGGTCGCGGTTCTGATCGAGATTCCAGCGATTGGCGAGCCGGTTGAACAGATACGGGATGTAGGTTTGCAGCTGGTCCCTCGTCCTCGGCGGACCCGACTTCCATCTGCTCTTGGATTCTCTGGCCATTATCTCTTGCGACTTTGCTTCTTGCTCTCGGTATGAAGTTTTGAAGAAAGGGATTTCAGTACGGACAGCGCACCGTCCAGCTCCCGGGCCGAGACATTCTCGAGCCGTTTGCCGAGATGCTTCTTGTGGATTTCGGCTGCCTTCCTGAACAGCGCGTCGCCCTTCGGCGTCAGGCGCACGATGAAGGACCGTCGGTCCTCGCTCGACATTTCCCTGCTGATGAGGTCGTCGGCGAGAAGACGCTGCACCAGCCCCGAGACATTGCCGCCGGTGACTTTCAGATTTTGCGACAACTGCCCGAGCGCGAGGCCATCCCGGTAGCGATCGAGCTGGGCCAGCACGTCGAATTTTGCGAGCGACAGGCCGAACTCGGAGTTCAGCATCGAATTCAGCGACGCGAACAGCTCGCCGTGCAGCGACAGCAATTGGAGCCAGAGCCGGGTTTCGATCTGCCCAGGGACGGGAACAATGTTCTCTTTGAGTGCTGCCGGCATTGCATGACCATCGAGTACAAGATGTCTCGTCGATTGGAGGGATTATCGCGGGTCTTTCGCTCCGATTAACAACCTGAGAATCGTAGTCAAGTCGCCTGATCCTGACGTCTTGGGGGTCGAACGGCAATCCACTCCCGCGGCCTCCTCCGATGGAATCATGCAAAAGTCTTGATGGTCTGGATCACGCCGTCGAGCTCCTTGCCGGCGCTGTCCTTCAGTGCGGCTTCCCGCAGGCGGCGCGCCCAATCGGCGGCATCCTCGCGTCGCTCGACCAGCTTGATCGCCGCCAGTGTCCTGTCGAATTTCGACAGCCCGCGGCTGTGGGTATCGGAATAGCCTTTCACGAGGCGTCGGCATTGCAGGATCTCGACACCGAGCTGGTAGTTGGTTGCGACCGCGTCGGTCGCGGCCTTGAGCCATCCGTCCCGATGCGTGGTCTCGACGGCGTGACGCAGCGAGCGGCGTCGCAGGCCGCGTAGTCCGGCCACGACGTAGAGCGTCAGGAACCAGGGCAGCGAGTAGGTCCGCACCCGGCGCCCCCGGTTGACGCGGCGATCGAGCCAGCCGAGCAGGCGCGGCCGTGCGCCGAGCCAGCGGCTGAAGCCCGCGGGCAGCACGCCCATGACCTCCTCCATGCGCGGATGCATGAATTCGGTGGTCTGGAGCACCTGTCCCTCGGACATCTCGAGCTCGCTCTCGATGCGCGCGCGGCGACCGGCGCGCGTCTTCAGGTCGGCCACGCGGATGACGTCGTCATAGGTCATGGCGTTGGCGAGATACTTCGCCGCCACCTCCGTGAAGGCATAGGCGCGCGCACCGCCGCCGGCGTTTCGGTCGGCCGTGTGCAACGTCTTGAGAATGTCGAGATATTCTCCGCCATAGGCGACGTCCTGGAAGTCGACCACCTTTTTCAAGCCGGCGCGGGCCATGGTGAGCGCAGGCTCGGGCAGCTCCTGCTTCAGTCTGGCGATGAGCCCGGCGAGTTCTGGATCGGGCGTGGCGGGAGAGGGGACGTGATCGGCCTGCTTTGATGGCGCTGGCGCTGCGACCTCGGGTGAGCCGGTCTTGACCCGGTCAAACGCGGCTTCAAACGTCTCCACGCTAGCCTTGGCGCCTTTCCCACCTGCGCGGATCACGTCGAGATAGCTGTCGCGGCTGAACGGCAGCACAGCGGCCGCCGCGAGCGCACCGAACATCGCGGCCGAGATGACGCTGCCATGCGCGATCGCCAGCGCGTTCAGATCGAAGATGATCTCGGTCTTGGCGGCAACCCCGATGGCGCCGGTGACGGCGTCGCCGTCGGCGATGCCGTTGCCCGGTGCAATCTTCTCGCCGATGGCAAACGACCGGTGGTTGGATGCGATCAACGTGGTGCGATCCGGCGTCACGAGGCCGCGCAGGATCGATCGCCCAGCCTCAATGAACTCCGCCGCCATCACCACGTCAACGTCGCCGGGCGTCGGCATCAACGACAGGATCGGCTTGCGGCCGTCGAGCGGCGGCATCGTCTCGATATAATAGATCGTGGCGCCGGTGCGCTGGGCGACGCCGGGCACCGAGGTTGATTGCGCGACCCAGCCATGGTTCTCGGCCAGCTGAACGATCCAGTCGGTCAGCACGCCGCCACCCTGGCCACCCATCGCGACGATCGCGATGGAGATTGGCCGCTCGGTCGCCTCGCCGGCGGCGGGGAGGGCCAGCCGGACCGTCTCGTCTCTCATGCCAACGCCTCAAGTGCCGGACGCCGGCGATCACGCCGCCGTTGCAACCAGCCGATCACGGCCATCGCGACCCTGGATTTGAACCTGTCCCAGCCGGTCGGATTGTGAATGACGTCCGCGCGATAGAATGAGGGGCAGAGCACGGCGGCTTCGGCGACCTCGCCGCAATTGCCGCAGCCTACGCAGGAATTGTCGATCGCGGCAACGGGATCGTCGCGCAAGGGATCGTCCAGCTGCTTCACCGAAAGCGACGGGCAGCCCGAGAGCCGGATGCAGGCGTGGTCGCCGGTGCAGACGTCCTCGTCGACACCGAAGCGCTCCTTGACGGTGCGCACTCCGTCCTTGATGGCCTTGTTGATCTGCGGCTTCACGCGGCGCTGCTTGTTCAGCATGCATTCGGAGGAGGCGACGATGACCTTGGGGCCTTCCTCCCTGGTCGTCAGCGCTTCCTTCAGCGTGTCGCGCATCTTGCCGACATCATAGGTGCGGTCGAGCTGGCGCACCCATTGGCCGCCGATGCCCTTCACGGCCTTGACGATCGAATTGTTGGTGTCGCGCCGCTTGTTGATCGCGCGCGAGGACAGGATGTCCTGACCGCCGGTCGCCGAGGTGTAGAAATTGTCGACGATGACAAACACGCCGTCGTGCTTGTTGAACACGGCATTGCCGATGCCGCTGGTCAGTCCGTTGTGCCAGAAGCCGCCGTCGCCCATCACCGCGATCGAGCGTTTGTCGGCCTTGACGTTGAAGGCCGAGGTCGAGGCCGGTCCAAGGCCGAAGCCCATGGTGGTCGCGCCGATATTGAAGGGCGGCAGGATCGAGAACAGATGGCAGCCGATGTCGGCCGAGACATGATGCTGGCCGAGCTCTTCCTCGACGAGCTTCATGGCGGCGAAGATCGGCCGTTCCGGGCAGCCGGTGCAGAGCCCTGGCGGGCGCGCCGGCACAACCTGCTTCAGCTTCTCGACCGCGGGGTGATTGAGCACGGGAACGGCGTCCGGGGCCGGCGGCCGGTTGCCGAGCAGCCGCGGCTCGGTCTTCTCCAGGAAGTCCCTGACGCCGCCGAGCAGAACCTGCGCGGTGTAGTCGCCGCCCATCGGCAGCACGTCCTTGCCATGGATGCGCGCCTGGATGTCCCTGCGGCGCAGCACGGTGTTGATCGCCTGCTCCAGATATTCCGGCTGGCCTTCCTCGACGATCAGGACGGCGTCCTTGTCGACGCAGAACTCCGCGACCTCGGTGTCGATCACGGGGTAGGTGACGTTCATGATGTAGAGCGGAACCTGCGTGTTGCCGTAGGCATCCGACAGCCCGAGATATTGCAGCGCGCGGATCACGTTGTTGTACATGCCGCCCTGCATGATGATGCCGACCTTGCCCTGCTTCGGCCCCATCCATTCATTCAGCTTGTTGTCCCGGATGAAGCCGATCGCCGCGGGCATCCGCGTCCTGATCTTCTCCTGCTCGTGCTCATAGGCGGCCGGCGGCAGCACGATGCGGTTGACGTCGCGCCTGGGGTTGTTGAGCGCGTCCTTGATGGTGTGCGCCGGCTTGACGTTGTCCTTGCAGGCGAAGCTGCCGTGCATGTGACAGGCGCGGACGCGGACCTCGAGCATCACGGGCGTGTTCGAAAATTCGGAGAGCTCAAAACCCTTCTCGATCAGATTGACGATGCATTCATGATCGGGGCGGGGATCGAGCAGCCACATCTGCGACTTCATCGCGAAGGCATGGGTGCGCTCCTGCATGATGGAGGAGCCTTCGCCATAGTCCTCGCCGACGATGATCATGGTGCCGCCGGTGACGCCGCCCGAGGCGAGATTGGCGAGCGCGTCGGAGGCGACGTTGGTGCCGACCGTCGACTTCCACGCCACCGCGCCGCGCAGGGGATACATCACCGAGGCCGACAGCATCGCCGCCGCGGCCGCTTCGTTGGCGGAGCTCTGGAACACGACGCCGAGATCGTCGAGCACGTCCTTGGCGTCGGCGAGCACGTCCATCAGATGCGAGATCGGCGAGCCCTGGTAGCCGCCGACATAGGCGACGCCCGATTGCAGCAGCGCCTTGGTGATGGCGAGGATGCCTTCGCCGCGGAACGTATCGCCATCGCCGAGCCGGAGATCCTCGACTTCGCGAGCAAAAGACCGTTCAGCCATTGCACCCTCCAGAAATATGCGATAGCATACGTTTATATATGAAGTAAGTCAACGCCGCGCCATGCTATCACGCTTGCGGATCTCTGCTCCGGCAAGGCGATCATGAGCCAGCGACAGGGTAGGGCCAATGCTGAAGCTGCCTCGCTTTAGAGCCGCCGCCGTCCAGGCTTCATCTGTCTATCTCAACGCCGGCGCGACAGCGGACAAGGCGGCTTCACTGGTCCGTGAAGCCGCAGCGAATGCACGACATCATCAGGCGCTACAACCGGTTCGACATCTTCGATCTGCGGGTCAATCGCCGTCGGCCGGCGCCGCTTGGCAAATCGGAACGAGAGTTCGGGACGCGTCGCGTCAACAGTGCCAAAGGGCAGGACTTGGAGGATAGGATGCGCGAAAACATCGTCGGTCGGGCCAATGTCGAGGACACCCCCGAGCTCAAGGCCTATTACAAGGACCTCGAAAAGTACGAAGCCGGCGCGCTGTGGACGGTCGCCAACAAGATCGAGCCGTGGGCGCCGCAATCGGCGTCCGTTCCCGTGCTCTGGCGCTACAACGATTTGCGCGAGCACGTGCTGCGCTCGGTCGAGCTGGTCTCGCCGGAGAAGGCGGGGCGGCGGGTGATCTATCTCAACAATCCCGGCCGCCGCGATGTGTCGGCCGCGGTCGGCTGGCTTTATTCGGGGTTGCAGGTGATGCATCCCGGCGAAGTCGCAACCGCGCACGCGCACTCGGCTTCAGCCCTGCGCTTCATCATGGAAGGGGCGGGTGCCTACACCATCGTCGACGGTCACAAGATGACGCTGGGGGCGCGGGATTTCGTGCTCACCCCGAACGGCACCTGGCACGAGCATGGCGTCGAAGCCAACGGCTCGGTCTGCATCTGGCAGGACGGCCTGGACATCCCGCTGGTGAACGCGCTGGAGGCGAATTTTTTCGCGGTCCATCCCAAGGTGCAGCAGGAAGACTCCGGTTATCCCGTGGACGACATGACCAAGACCTGGGGCAATCCCGGGCTTCGTCCGGCGGATTCGAAATGGTCGAAGGGCTATTCGCCCATGTTCAAATACGAGTGGGAGCCGACCTACGAGTCCTTGCGCAAATATGCCGCCGCGACCGACGGTTCGCCCTATGACGGCATTCTCATGAACTACGTCAATCCGATCTCCGGCGGACACGTGATGCAGACGATCGGCGCGAGCATGCAGCTGCTGCGGCCGGGCGAGAAGACGAAGTCGCACCGGCATACCGGCAGCTTCATCTACCAGGTCGCCAAGGGCCGCGGCTATTCGATCATCGCCGGCAAGCGTTTTGAGTGGCAGGAGCGCGACATCTTCTGCGTTCCCTCCTGGGCCTGGCATGAGCACGGCAATGCCTCGGGCAGCGAGGACGCCTGCCTGTTCTGCTTCAACGATCTGCCCGTCATCGAGAGTCTCGGCTTCTACCGGGAAGAGGCCTATGGCGACAACGCCGGCCATCAGCCAGTTGCCGCCTGACGTCCCCACACAGAATTCAACCGAAAGAGCCGGATAAAGCTTCATGCGCCTTGTTACCTACACCTTGGGCTCCAGCGGTGCCCGCCTCGGGGTTCTCGTTGACGGATTGGTCGTGGACGTCGAGCACTTCGGTGCGTCGCACGGCTTTGCATGGCCGAGCGACATGCTGTCGTTCATCGACAACAGTGTGACATTGCTGCCGGCGCTCAGGGACTGCCTGGACGATGCCAATGGACGCTTGCCGGCCGGCTCCGCCGTTCCGGTCGAGGACGTGAAGCTGCAGGCGCCGATCCCGCGTCCGCGCAAGAACATCTTCGGCATCGGGCTGAACTACCGCGCGCATGTGGCGGAGTCCGCCAAGAGCCTGGACACGGACAAGGATCTGCCGAAGCAGCCGGTCGTGTTCTCCAAGCCGCCGACGTCGGTGATCGGCCCCGGCGGCGCGATCCAGCACAATGCGAAGATGACGCAGCGGCTCGACTGGGAAGTCGAGCTCGCCGTCATCATCGGCAAGACTGCGACCCGCATCGCGACCGACAAGGCGATGGACCACGTCTTCGGCTATTCAGTGATGATCGACATCTCCGCGCGCGACAATCGCCGCGCCGGGCAGTGGATCTTCTCCAAGGGCATGGACACCTATGCGCCGTTCGGCCCCTGCATCGTGACCGCGGACGAAATTCCCGACCCGCATGACCTGCGGCTGTGGCTGACCAAGAACGGGGTCATGAAGCAGGACTCCAACACCAAATACATGATCTTCGACATTCCGGTCCTGATATCGGACATTTCATCGGGCATGACACTGGAACCGGGCGACATCATCGCAACGGGAACGCCGGAGGGCGTTGGCGCCGGCAGGACTCCCCAGGAATGGCTGTGGCCGGGCGACGTGGTGGAAGCGGGGGTCGACGGGGTCGGTGTCATCAGGCATCCGGTCGTTGCGATCTGATGACGACGTTCTCGTTCGATCGCGAGCTGAGGTTCGGAGACTGCGATCCCTCGGGGATCGCGTACTTCCCGTCCTACCTGAACATCCTCAACGGTGTCGTCGAAGACTTCTGGGCGAGAATCGGATTTCCATGGCCGGAGCTGATCACGGTCCGGAAGATCGGGACGCCCACGGTGCATCTATCCTGCGACTTTTCCCGGCCATCAATGTTCGGCGATCTCCTGACGTTCAACTTGCGTATCGGCCGCGTCGGCGGATCATCGCTCCATCTGGAGCATGTCGTCTCCGGCGCGAACGGCATGCGCTGGCGCGCCCGCCAGGTCCTTGCGGCGACCTCGCTGGTGGCCCACCATGCGATCCCGTGGCCCGATGACATTCGCGCCGCGCTGATCGCGCATGTGAGCGTCGGCGAGGGCACCGAGGCAACGCCCGCATGATCTCGCTGTTCATGACATTCTCCGATCCGGCCGGCGAACGGCGAATCCATCCTGACGAGGTCGTCGCCGTAGCGGAGCTGGTCGGGTCGATCCCTGACATGACCGAGGGCTTGCTGTTCACGCCGCTCGAACAGTCGGTCGATCATCCCTACAGGGACGATGGCTCCGGCCCGGTGTTTGCGTTTCAACTGCGGTTTCCCGACCTGCTCGCCTGCGAGGCGGCGATGGACCGCGGCGGCATCCTTGCCGGTCTCGCGACGGGGGCCGGACTAGCGATCCTCACCGGCTTGGACGTCACGCACCAGGTGATGCTGACGCGCGCGTTTCCCGTCGACGTCGCCGAACATCCGGCAGGCACGACCACTCCGTGCAGTTACCTCGTGCACTATCCCGGCCCGGCCGAGGATATGAACGCCTGGAACCTGCACTATCTCGAGCATCATCCATCGATCATGCGAACCTTCCCTGATGTCCGCCAGATCGAGATCTACACCCGGATCGATTGGGTCGACCGGCTGCCGTCGCGGCGGGTCGAGCACATGCAGCGCAACAAGCTGGTGTTCGACAGCCCGCAAGCCCTCGCGCACGCGCTCGGCTCCGACGTGATCAAGCGCATGCGCGCGGACTTCGTCCAGTTCCCGCCATTCGCAGGCGGCAACAAGCATTTTCCGATGCTGACGCGGGTGGTTAGGTCTAGGCCTCAGAGAGCCGCCTGACGACGAGCCGATCGCACCGCCGCTTCGGGCCAAAAGCCGCCATCCCCGCCAATGCGGTTTGTCCTTATCGGGCCCCCCGGGCGATGTCCGAGACCGTATCGCGTCGTATCAGCGCCGACATCCTGATGCTAGATTTCACGACGGCGGGGAGCACCTGCTTCCTGCTTCAGACCGAACAGGAGGACGACATGCCTGATAGCGTCTACAAGGTCATTGAACTGATCGGTACCAGCAGCGACTCATGGGAGAAGGCGGCCGCCAATGCGGTCCAGCAAGCCGCAAAATCTCTCCGGGATCTTCGCATTGCAGAGGTCGTCAAACTCGATGTGCAACTGGATGAGAAGGGCAACGTAGAGGCCTATCGCGCCAAGCTCAACGTCTCGTTCAAGTTCGAGGGGACCTGAGCCTCGGCACCTCGCCCCCGCTTGCGGGGCGAGGTTGGCTCGCTGGAGAAAGGCGCGCGGCCATCCGGGAAGCAGCGCCCTGGTCCAACCGGGACCCGGTTGCTTTGATGCGTAGGGCGGGAACTGCAACGCGTGGTGACCTCATGTACATCGTCATTCGCAAGTACACCAAGGTTCGTTCGGTTGCGGACGCTGCTCGCCGCGCCAAGAGCGGCGTCGGTCAGATCCTGAGGCAAACGCACGGATTCAGATCTTACTACGTGCTGGATGGGGGCGACGGCGTCGGTGTCGCCGTGATGATGTTCGAGGACCGCGAAAGCGCCAATGCAGCGAACGCCAGGATAATGGAGTTTATTCAAGCAAGTCTGCATGACCTCGATCTCGGGGATCCCGAAATCACTGCCGGCGAGGTGTTGGTAAATATAGAACCTGAGGCGTCCTCGGCATGAAGTATTCGTAAGCGCCGATGCTTTTCGAGGAGTAACAACAACATGAGGCAACACGATTTCGAAGCAGTTTTCATCACGGCGATCGTCTGGACGCCGCTCGCAGCTATGGACGCCGCGATGCCGCCCCGAGATCCTGATGAAGACGAGGAGGACGACGAAGACGACGAAGAGGAGGATGAAGCCGACGAACCGGCAGTCGTACGCGAGCCGGATGAAGACTAGGTCGTGAACCCATAAAGTGAAGAGGTGAGGCGCTGCATGATGCCGAGTACTCGGCGCGCCTTGTGCAGATCGTGTCAGAGCGATAGCAGTATGCGTGGAAATCTCGCTCCTGCGAATTAAGGCACTAAAGCCAGCGTAAGGACGCTCAATCATGCTCACTGTCTATGGCGAAGGTCGTGGGTTCCGTGTCGTTTGGCTGCTCGAGGAATTGGGAGTGGCTTATCGGCTGCGCCCGGTCGATCTGTTCGCGGTCGAGAATGATCCTGATTTTCTTGCGATCAACCCCGCCGGCTTTATCCCGGCGCTGCAGGACGGCGAGATGATCATGGTCGAATCGATCGCGATCCTCGAATACCTGCTCGCCCGCCACGGCCCGAGCCCGCTCGCCGTCGCCCCGGATGATCCGGCTTTCGCCGCCTATCTGCAATTCCTCCATTTGGGAGAGGCTGGGCTCGCCGGACCAATGAACGCCGTCATCGTTGGTCGCGCACTCGCCCCCGAAGCGGAGCGAAACGCCCGGGTCACATGCTGGGCACTGGAGACCTTTCATAGCCGGCTGGGATTGGTCATCCAGCGTCTCGCAAGCCGTCCATTTCTCGCCGGAGACCGGTTCACTGCTGCTGACATTTCAGTGAGCTACGCTCTCCTGCTTGGTCTGCGAACCGGCAACTATACCCCGGGTTCAGTCGAGCGTGCTTATCTCGCCCGCACCACGACACGCCCCGCCTACGCCCGGGCGATGGAAATCTGCCAAGCCACCAAAGGCTGGGCGGAGCGATCACCGAAATTGTAGAGCCAGGTCGTGAATCCATGGAAGGGATTCCCACGAGCGGCCTGGACTAGCCAGAGTCGGCCAGTCCGCGCTATAATCTCTCATGGGCTGGGATGCGAAAGACGTAGCGCTGCTCAAAAGGCTCTGGGCCGCAGGACAGAGTGCGGCACAGATTGCGCGCCGTCTCGGGTATAGCCGTAACGCGGTCTGCGGGATGCTGACCCGTTCGGGCTTGAAGCGTGGCCACAAGCCGCCAACAGCAAGACCCAAGATCAGGCCGCCCCCGAAGCTAAGGCCGGCGTCGTCGGCCGCCTTGGTACGTCGAGTAGAAAAGAAGGTGTCGCGGAGCACCGCAGAGAAGCAGCAGCCCAAGGAATTCAGCAAGCAGCAGCTGTATGCCATTCTCGCCGAGGCGGTCAGGAACACTGGCTAAGCGCTGACCACGAAGGCCGTTGCGCTCCGCGTCCTACTGCAGCGTCCGCTTGAAGAAGGCGACGATGTCGTGATCGAAGCGCTCATGAAACGCAGCGCGGTCGAAGCCCGGCTTGCTTGTGCAGATTGCAGGCATGCGGTTTGCCAGGTCCGCAGAGCACGGCTTCAGAAAGTCGTAGTGCCCGGCGTCAGCCACGACGTGCGTCTCCGGTGGCGTCGGCAAGGCGAGCCGAACGGCTTCCGCATAATAGGGGTGTGGCAGCACTTGATCATCCTCGGCCCGCCACAGCTGCACCGGCTGGAGGACCGCCGCTAGACCGTTGGTCCCGAAGGCAAAACCGAGAGCGGGCGCGGCGGAGACCACCGCCTTGATTCGCGGATCGTGGGTCCA
The DNA here is from genome assembly GCF_059512345.1 of Bradyrhizobium sp. Unk1. NCBI lineage: Bacteria > Pseudomonadati > Pseudomonadota > Alphaproteobacteria > Hyphomicrobiales > Nitrobacteraceae > Bradyrhizobium > Bradyrhizobium sp. Unk1. The sequence goes on along the minus strand of NZ_JCAMOP010000059.1, from coordinate 32,811 downwards.
GACGATATCGGTATCCGGCAGCGACGGGTGCTCTTGAATGATCTGACAGTCTTCGAAGGCGGGATGCGCCTTGCAGTGACGCGGGAGGGTCCGAAGGTCCGGCTCGCCACCGGCGGCCGCTAGCACCGTCAAGCCGCCAGCCGAGAAGCCGAACGCGCCAACGCGATTGGCATCGAGGCGCCCGTGGTCGCTCCACGCGCCCAGCATGTAATCCGTGAGCAGCTTCAATTGCCGTGGCCGTTCCCAGATTGCGGTAGGACGGCTTTGGTCGCGCCAGCTGTCGCCATTATGCGTAAGAGCGGCGACGACGAACCCTGCATTGGCCAGGGCCGTGGCGGTGTCGAGGTGCCCGGCATAGGAGCCTCCGTGACCGTGCGATATGACCACCAGCGGCAGACCGGTGCCCTCAACCGGCGCGTCGCGGGCGACCATCTGCTGATCGGTCTCGACCGCCGCCAGCTTCGGGGTCATCGTGGTCGGATACCAGACGCCCACCTCGATAGGTGGGCCTTGCGGATCGTCGATGCTGAAATGCCGGAACCCGACCGCGGCGTCGGCCTGGCCGGCGGTGACCGCGATGAGTACGGCGAAAAAATATGCAATCGTGTAGCGCATGGGAACCTCTCGGCGAGTGAGACGCCAAGGATCCAGCAAACGGCACAGGCCGGCGCCAGCAATTGTTCGCCAACGGGCGAATGGGTTCGCCGGCGGGCAAACCGCCACTATAATGGCCTTATGAGTGAAGCGCGCCGGAGTGACTTTCTGCGGGATTGGGTCGTTGACCTCGCGATCGCGAGCGTCTGCGCCATCTTTTTCGGCCTGATCGGACCGTTTGGTAGCTATCTGAACGGACCGACCTGGCAGCGCGTGGTGTTTCAACTCGCCTGTTTCTTACCAGGAATCCTCCTTTTCGGATCGCTGATCCGGGTGGTACTGCGGCTCCGCCTGAACCCGGCGATGACCTGGATGTCGATCTTCCTCGGCGTCGTCATCCTGAACGCGCCATTCCAGATCTGGGTCGTGTCGATCGCCGTATCGATATGGCCTTTCCTGAAAATCTTGCGACCACTCGATTGGTACTTGCAGGGGCTCGTCACCGCCTTGCCGATTGTGCTGGGTTTCACCCTTCTTATGCAGGCCCGGTTACATCGCCGACAGCAGGCCAAGGAAGCCGGCGAAGCGCCGCCAACTGCTTTCGGGCTACTCGGTGCGCCACCTTCCGCGGTGCTTTGCCTGCAGATGGAGGACCACTATGTACGCGTCCATACCGCCGGCAACTCTCGCCTTGTCCTGGCAACGCTCAACCAGGCGATGATGGCGCTCGAAAATGCCGATGGCCTGCAGGTGCATCGCTCCTGGTGGGTCGCGAGGAAGGCGGTTGTGCGGGCCGTTACCGAGGGCCGCAATCTGCGACTGCAACTCGTCAATGGAATCACGGCCCCCGTCGCCCGGTCAGCCGTCGCCATCGTGCGGGAGGCGGGCTGGTTGACGAACGAGAGCTCGACGGCGGGCCGCAGCACCGAAACAGAAATATTGTCCTTATGACGCGCTGACCGGATAGTTCGACGGCCCTTGCCCACTGCCCGGATCAACGTTTAAGCTGATTTCCTGGCGCGGTTCCCTGATCTGATGCTGAGATTTTCTTAGGATTACTCAACCGGCGGGGCAGGCCGTGATGGCGGAGCAAAGCCTACGAGCCGTCTATGAGTCGAACGGGTGGGAGATTGATCTTACCCAGCGTGAGTTGCGGTCCCGAGGTGTTGCCGTTCCGATCGGGAACCGTGCATTCGAGATTCTGGAGATTCTGGTTCAGTCGGGCGGCGAGCTTGTCAACAAGCGCGACCTGATAGATCAGGTGTGGCCGGTTGCGACGGTCGAAGAAAACACGCTGCAGATTCATATATCCGCCATTCGCAAGGCGCTCGGCGCAGATCGCGAGTTGTTGAAGACGGTGTCCGGCCGCGGCTATCACCTGCGCGGCATCTGGACCATGCGGCCAGCAACCGGACCGGGACATCCACTCTACCTGAACGAAAGTGCGTCGGCGCAGCCATTAGCGTCGACCAACCTGCCGCAGCCGGTTTCGGCGTTGATCGGCCGCACCGCCGAGGTCGGGGAAATCTCGAAGCTCGTCCGTGCCGGCCGGCTCGTCACCCTGACCGGGGCGGGGGGATCGGCAAGACACGGCTCGCGCTCGCGGTCGCCCGTGAACTGCTGCCGCATTTTCCAGAGGGCGTGTGGCTGGTCGAGTTCTCGCCGCTCGCCGATCCCAGTCTGGTTCCGATAGCGCTCGCTGCCGCGATCGGGCTCAAGTTCGGCGGAGGTGAAATTTCGACGCAGCGCGTGGCGCTGGCACTGGCGGCGCGGCGCTTGTTGGTGGTGTTGGACACCTGCGAGCATGTGATCGACGCCGCAGCGAGGATGGCTGAGGGCGTGCTGCGAGCCGGATCCTCGGCTCAGATCATCGCAACCAGCCGGGAGCCGCTCCGGGCCGAGGGGGAGCAGGTCTACTGGGTGCAGCCGCTCTCGATTCCGACGGAGGCCTCGGATGATCTCCTGAAATACGGCGCCGTCAGACTGTTCATCGAACGTGCGCGAGCAACCGAGCCAGGGGCGGTTCTGGATGGCCAGCGGGCAAAGACGATCGCGGCGATCTGCCGGCGTCTTGATGGCATACCGCTCGCGATTGAAATGGCGGCGGCACGTGTCACGGCTCTCGGTGTCGAAGAACTCGCCGCTCACCTTGACGATCGGTTTCAGCCGCTGACCGGAGGTTGGCGGACGGCGCTGCCGCGTCACCAAACTCTGCGGGCGACTTTCGATTGGAGCTACGAGCTGCTCACTGAGCCTGAGCTGGTGCTCCTCCGTCGGCTCGCGGTCTTCGCAGGCGCCATCGACCTGGAGGCGATCTGCGCGGTGGTAACGGACGCCGGGATCGCTTTGCCGGACGTGGTCGATGGAATTTCCAGCCTGGTTTCGAAGTCGCTGGTCGTGGCGGAAATCGATGCCACCGCGGCGCGCTACCGCTTATTGGATACGACCCATACTTATGCCCTCGAAAAGCTTGACGAGAGCGGGGAACGGGAACGGCTCGCGCGCCGCCATGCCGAGTATTACCGGGACTTGTTCGAGCGGGCTGAAGCGGAGCTGGAGATGCGCCCCACGGTCGACTGGATGGGCGACTACGGACGGCACATCGACAACCTGCGCGCGGCGCTGGGTTGGGCCTTCTCACCCGGCGGTGACGTGCAGATTGGCGCGGGGCTGACCGCGGCCGCCGTGCCCCTATGCATCCATTCGTCGTTGCTGGAGGAATGCCGAGGCCGCGTGGAGCGGGCGATCGCCGCCCTTGGGGCTACCGTCAATGGCGACGCGCGCCTCGAGATGAAGCTGCATACTGCGCTCGGTACGACCCTGATATTTGTCACCGACGCGAAAATTCCCGCGCTCGGCGGAGCCTGGACAAGGGCGCTGGAGCTTGCAGAGAGGCTTGACGATGTCGAGCATCAATTGCGGTCGCTGTTGGGCCTGTGGTTCTTTCACCGGGTTGCCGGCCGACTTCGCGCCTCCTTGACCGCCGCGCAACGATTCAGCGCCCTTGCGGCAAGCCGGTCAAATTCCAACGATCGGCTGATCGGTGAGCGATTGATCGGCATCTCGCAGCAATGCCTCGGCGGTCAACCAAGCGCGCGGTATCACCTCGAACGCATGCTCGCGCACTATGTTCCTCCCGTCCAAACGTCGCGGATCAGCCGTTTCCGGAGCAACCAGCGGGTGACCGCCGGCGCCTTTCTGGGCCGGACCCTATGGCTGCAGGGATTTCCGGATCGCGCAATGCGCATCGCCGAAACATACCTGCATGAGGCATCTGCCAGCAGACACGTCAACTCGGTGTGCTACATCGTCGCCAACGCAGCATGCCCGATCGCGCTGTGGAGCGGCCATATGGATGTCGCAGACCATTATGTGACAAGGCTGATCGACCTTTCGACCAGGCATTCGCTGATGCGCTATGTCGCCTTTGCCCGCAGCCATCAAGGACTGCTTGCGATCAGGCGCGGAGATACCGCCGGCGGATTGCCGCTGCTGCGGTCAGGCATCGACGAACTCGGCGACGAAGTCAACGCATCGCACCGCTATTTCCTGTTCGTTGGTGAGATGGCGGAAGGCTTGGGGCGCGTCGGGCAAGTGGGCGAAGGACTTTCGGTGGTGCACGATGCGATCGCGCGCGCGGAGGAGACCGAAGAACGCTTGAGCATCGCCGAGCTGCAGCGCATCAAGGGCGAACTGCTGCTGTTGCAAGGTGCGCCCGGCGCTGCGGCAACGGCCGAGGATCAGTTTTACCTGGCGATGAAGTGGGCGTGCCTGCAAGGCGCTCTGTCCTGGGAACTACGCGGCGCCACAAGCTTGGCGCAGTTGTTTCGCGATCAGGGCCGACCGGCTGAAGCGAAGGCGCTGCTGCAACCGATTTACGACCGGTTTACCGAAGGTCTCGACACCGCCGACCTTAAGCGAGCAAAAGGCCTTTTGCGTGATCTCGGTTGAGCCAATCTCCGTTCTTTGGGGAGCGCAGGTCAGCGTCAGCGCCAGGCCCAGCAGGCTCACTCCCATCAGCCCGAACGAGATGAGCACTGCTGGCTTGCGGCGATAAGGTCGCAAAACGATGTAGACAGCAACAGCTCGCTTACATTTTCCTCACTGGCAGCTTATTCTAGGGGTTTCAGAGGTGGCTCCTGAGAGGGAATGCAGCTTGCGTTTTCTTTTTGAGGATTACGCATTGGATACCGACAGGCGCGAACTGCAGCGCGCAACGGACGTGATCGTTGTCGCACCCCAGGTGTTCGATCTGCTTGAATACCTGATCCGAAACAGAGAGCGCGTCGTCAGCAAGGACGACCTCATCAACGCCGTTTGGAAGGGGCGCATCGTCTCGGATGCTGCGCTGACGACTCGCCTCAATGCCGCCCGGAGCGCAATCGGCGACACGGGCGAGAGACAGCACTTGATCAAAACATTGCCGCGCAAAGGTTTCCGCTTCGTTGGTGCAGTGCAGGAAGACCGGAGGCCCGCAAATCAGGCGGTGGACCCAGTCGAGCGCACTGGCGACGCACCGCCGCGCCTATCCATCGTCGTGCTGCCCTTCGCAAACCTGAGCGGTGATCGCGAGCAGGACTATTTCGTGGATGGTGTAACCGAGAGTCTGACCACGGACTTGTCGCGCATCGCTGGTTCATTTGTCATCGCACGGCACAGCGCCGTCTCATACAAGGATAGGGCAGTCGATGTACGGCAAGTCGGCCGCGAATTAAACGTTCGCTACGTGCTCGAAGGCTCAGTGCAACGCAGCGGCAAGCGACTTCGGATGAATGTTCAGCTGATCGATGCCAGGAGCGGCCAGCATCTTTGGGCCGAGCGCTTCGAGAAGCCTGTCGTCGACCTGTTCGATATGCAGGACGAAATCGTGTCGAGGCTCGCCGGTACATTAGGTGCCCAGCTCATCGAGGCTGAGGCGCGACGAGCCGAGCGTACGCTGCATCCCGATGCGATGGACTTGTGCTTCCAGGGCCGGGCCTGGTTGATGAAGGGGATTAGCCTTGAATGCGTTACGCAAGCGCGGGGCTTCTTCGAACGCTCGCTGGAGTTCGATTCCGGCAACGTCGAAGCAATGATTGGTCTGGCAAATGTTGATACGGTAGTTGGAGGTAGCTTTACGACGGATGATGGGCCCGCGCGGCTTGCGGCGGCCGAGGCGATGGTGAACAAGGTGTTGTCGATTAGGCCGAACAGTGCCTCAGCCCACATGGCTCGGGGTTGGGTCCAGACCTTTACGAACCGGGCCGCCCAAGGCATCCGTGAGTTCGAACATGCGTTGGCGCTGGCTCCGAATTTGGTCAACGCTCATGCTGCCCTTGGTTTCGCCAAATCCTACATAGGTCGCGCTACCGAGACCGAAGGCCATATACTCGAAGCTTTACGGCTCTCTCCTCGCGACGTTTTCGCCTACCAGTGGGCGTGTTTTGCGGGCGTGGCCAAGCTGCTGCTTGGTTCAGACGTCGAAGCCGTCAGTTGGCTGCGACGAAGCACCGAGGCGAACCGTAACTTTCATCTCGCTCATATATCGCTCGCCGCTGCCTTGGCCTTGACCGGCGCGCTCGATGAGGCGCGAACTGCTGCGAGAACGGGACTTGCGCTCAACTCAGGTTTCACCATTCGTCGCTTGCTCGCAGCTCAACAAAGCGACAATCCAATTTACCTTGCCGGGCTGCAGCGCTTGTGTGAAGGCTGGCGCCTCGCTGGCGTGCCGGAAGGGTGATGAGCGCTTCCGGTCAGAAGCCGACTTCAGCGCGTTCCCGCCCTACGTCGGCTTTGGGTCAAAGTGCGAAGAACTCGGCCTGAGCAAAACCAGTCCGCTTCCACCCACGAAGCGGACCTCAGTAAGACGGTTCGCCACTTAGCTGATGAGCCAGCAGCGTTGCATGGGACGCCAGAGGGCGATGCCCCAGGGTCGGCACTGGGCTGATCTGTGCTAGGCTTCTTCAACACATGGTTGGTTTTGGCGGAGGCGATTGTGAGGCGACGTGAGTTCATCGCGCTCCTCGGCGGCGCGGCGGCAATCCGACCACTCGGCGCGCATCCGGAGCGTCCGCCAGAGCGCATCCTCTATTTCACATACTCCGCCGGCTACCGGCATGACGTCATACCGCTTTCTAAGGCAATCGTGACCCAGCTCGGAAGCAATTCGGGTGTCTTTGAAGTCACTACAACGGAAGACACGTCTGAATTTTCAACCGAAAACCTCGAGCGCTACGCAGCGGTGATGTTCTACACGTCAGGAGAACTTCCGATGAGCGACGCGCAAAAGAGAGCTCTTCTCAACTTTGTGCGCTCGGGCCGCGGGTTCCTTGGCGTTCATTCGGCGACGGACACATTCTACACTTGGCCGGACTATCTCGATCTGGTCGGTGGCTACTTTAATGGTCATCCTTGGCATCAGGCCGTGAAGATCGAGGTGGTTGATCCTGGCGATCCCCTGGTGGCTTTCCTTGGGAATTCGTTGCAAGTCGAGGACGAGATCTACCAAATCAGCGACTTCGACTATCGTGGATCACACGTGCTTCTGCGCCTCGACCCAAGCTCGGTGGACCTTGGCAAGACCGGCGTACATCAACGATTCTATGGCTGGCCTCTCATCTGGACCCGATTCTATGGCGAGGGACGAGTATTTTATTCGGCGCTAGGCCACGAGCCGTCAGTTTGGCAGGACGCCCGCTACCAGCGAATCCTCACGAACGCTATCCTCTGGTCGATGCGAAGGTCGCCCTAGTAGACGCCGCGGCACTTCGCATTTGCGCCACCGCCGGATTCGTCGGCAGGTCGCCGTGCCAGAGGTTCGGACCGTCCTGGTCTGCGACTTCCGCTCCGGGTCAAATTGCGAAGAACTCAGAGCGAGCAAAATCGGTCCGCTCCACCCCACCAAGCGGACCTCAGTGAAAGGTGTCGCCACTTCGCGGATCGGCCAGAAGCTAGCACCAGCCTATCCATCTCCGTGTCGGCCGAGGTGCGAACAAACGATTCCGGCAGCTTAGCGAGGCTCTGATGTTTGCGGGACGTTTTGCTTGCTCAATTGAGGAGGCAAGTACTTCGGCTTCCCGGGCGCTGTACTCGGTCTCGCTGGTAGGGCATCCCGCGAGGTGAAGGCGTCCCCTAGCTTCCGAAAAGACAGCGACGTGAGCGGCGATGATGGCATCATGCCACTGTTTTGCCCGACGGATCAAGCTGATTTCGTAAAATCCGCAGACGCCGGCCAGCAAGCCATTGATATCGCTGTCACCGGCTACTGTGCATGGGGTTGTTTTGGACTATTTTGTTGTGCGGCTCGCCGGGCCTGATCCGAACCGGCGCTAGTGCCCGCCGAGATAGGCCGTGATCAGCCTGGGATCGTGGATGAGATCCTTGGCGGGGCCGGACTGCACGACCTCGCCGGTCTCGAGCACATAGCCGTAGTCGGCCGTCTCCAGCGCGGCGCGGGCGTTCTGCTCGACCAGCAGGATCGAAACGCCGAGATCGCGCAGCGACGCGATGGTGCGAAAGATCTCGCGCACGATCAGCGGCGCGAGGCCGAGGCTGGGTTCGTCCAGCATGAGCAGCTTCGGCTTGGCCATCAGCGCGCGGCCGAGCGCGAGCATCTGGCGCTCGCCGCCGGAGAGCGTGCCGGCGGCCTGGCGTTGCCGCTCCTTCAGGCGGGGGAAGCGATCATAAACCTCGTCCAATGTCTTCTGGACGCCCGTGCGGTCGCGCAGGCTGTAGGAGCCGAGCAGGAGGTTGTCTGCGACCGTCATGTCGGAGAACAGCTCGCGCTTCTCCGGCACCAGGCACAGCCGGCGCTCGACGCGGTCTTCGACCGACATTCTGCCGATGTCGTGACCCTGGAAGACCATGCGCCCGCGAGAGGCGAGCAGGCCGATGGCCGCCATCAGCAGCGTGGTCTTGCCGGCACCGTTCGGGCCGATGACGGTGACGATCTGACCTTCCTCGACCGACAGCGACACGTTGCGGACCGCTTCGACATTGTCGTAGCAGACCGTCACATCCGTCATGGACAGCATCTCGCTCACGCGACGCCTCCGAGATAGGCTTCCTGGACCCGTTCGTCGCTGCGGATCGCGGCTGGCGCGCCTTCGCAGAGTTTTGAGCCGAAGTCGAGCACCACGATGCGGTCGACCAGCGACATCACGAACTCCATGTCATGCTCGACGATCAGGATCGTCAGATGGTCCGCCCGCAGCGACCTGAGCAGTTCCGCGAGCCGCAGTTTCTCCTGGCGGCGAAGGCCGGCGGCCGGCTCGTCCAGCACCAGCAGCGCAGGGTCGGCGGCGAGCGCACGCGCGATCTCAAGGATGCGCTGGTTGCCGAGCGGCAGATTGCCCGCGAGCTCGAACGGCTTGTCGCCGAGCCCGACGCGTTCGAGCTGCATCAGGGCCTCGTGCCGGGCGCTGGCCTCCTCGCGCTGGTTGAGGCGGAAGGCGCCGGCGAACAGGCCGCTGCGCGTGCGGGCATAAGTGCCGAGCATGACGTTTTCCAGCAGGCTCATGCGCGGTCGCAGCTTCACATGCTGGAAGGTCCTGGCGACGCCGGCCTTGGCGATGCGGGACTGCGCATCATGCGTGATCGGGCGTCCCGCAAAGACGATCTCGCCCTTGTTGACCCGGAGCGCCCCGGTCAGGCAGTTGAACATCGTGCTCTTGCCGGCGCCGTTGGGGCCGATGACGGCAAGGATTTCGCCGGCGCGGACCTCGAAGCTGACATTGTTGACCGCGACCAGGCCGCCGAACCGGCGCTCGGCGCCATCCACTTTCAGAAGCAGCTCTCCGGGCGTCGGTTGTGCACGACGGGGCAGGGGCGGCGCCGGTTGAGGTCGCTCGCGCCTGGCCTTGGGCAGATAGCGCACGACGAAGGGAACGATGCCCTGCCGGGCCCATTGCAGGAACAGGATGAACAGTGCGGAGAAGGCGACGATCTCGAGCTGGCCGGAGGCACCCTTGGCGATCAGCGGCAGATAGTCCTGCACGCTGTTCTTGAGTAGCGTGACGACGGCGGCCCCCACGACACCGCCGAGCAGGCTGCCGGCGCCGCCGACCATCGACATCATCAGATATTCGATGCCCATGCCGGCATCGAACGGACCGGGGCTGATGAAGCGGCTCATATGCGCATAGAGCCAGCCGGAGAGCGAGGCCAGGAAGGCCGCGATCACGAAGGTCGCGAGCTTGATGCGGAAAGCGTTGATGCCGAGGCTCTCGACCAGCGTATTGCCGCCGCGGAGCGCGCGCATGGCGCGGCCGAGCCGGGAGTCCAGCAGGTTGTAGCCGAGGAAAAGCACCGCGGCGACGATGCCCCAGATCAGGAAATAGATCTGGGCGCTCGTGACCAGCGCAATCGAACCGACGCTGATCGGCGGGATCGACGAGATGCCGTTGAAGCGGCCGAGCCCCTCGACATTGCCGAACAGGAAGCCGATCGCGAGGCCCCAGGCGACGGTCGAGAGCGAGAGGAAGTGACCTTGAAGCCGCAGGGTGACGACGCCGAGAACCGTTGCGACGCCGCAGGTCAGCACCACGCCGAACACGAGGCCGAGCCACGGGGAGTAGCCGTTCAACGCGGAGACCCACGCGCTTGCATAGGCCGCGACGCCGACGAACGCCGCCTGACCGAACGACACGATGCCGCCGACGCCGGTGAGGAGTGCAAGACCAATGGCGACCAGCGAATAGATGCCGATATAGTTCATCAGCGTGATGCTGAACGGACTGAGCACGAAGGGAGCCACCGCGAGACACAGCACGGCGAGGATGGCGGCAAACTGAATGTGGAGGCGCGTCATTCCTCGATCTCCTCCTCGGAATGCAGCGAGGCGAGGGATCGCCAGATCAGGATCGGGATCAGCAGCGAAAAGACGATGACGTCCTTGAGCGCGCTGCTCTCGAAGGAGGCGAAGCTTTCGAGGATGCCGACGCCGACGGCGCCGATCGCCGCACCGGGATAGCTGGTCATGCCGCCGACGATGGCGCCGACGAAGGCCTTGAGGCCGATCAGGAAGCCGGAATCGTAGAACACGGTGTTCACCGGCGCGATCAGGATGCCGGATACGCCGGCCATCAGCGACCCCAGCAGATAGGCGATCGTGCCGGCGCGGGCGGGGCGTATTCCCATCAGCCGGGAGCCGGTCCGGTTCACGGCCGTGGCGCGCAGCGATTTTCCGACCAACGTGAAGTCGAAGAAGAGGTAGAGGAGGCCGCTGAAAACGAGTGCCGCGATCACGATCAGCATGGTCTGGCCCGAGATCAGCACGCCCGCGAACTCGGTCGAGAGCGAGGTCAGCGGCTCGGTCCGGACCCCTTCGGGCCCGAAGAACAACAGGCCAAGGCCGACCAGCGCGAAATGCAGCGCCACGGACACCGTGAGCAACAGGAGCACGGTGCCGTCAGCGATGGGACGGAAGACGATCCGGTCCAGCAGCGGAGAGATCGGCGTGATCAGCATCAGCGCCAGCACGAGCCTGACGGCAAGCGGCGGGTCCAGGCGCATGACAAGCCAGGCTGCACCGACCACGGCGAGCGGAAGCAGGAGATAGAAGGACAGCGCGCGGGGCAGCAGCCGGAGTTCGCCGGAGCGCATCAGCGAGATGATCTCGATCAGGGTCGCAAGACAGGCCAGGATCACGACCAGCGCTCCCGTGCCCGGAAAGCGCTTCGCGTCGAGGGCAGCCAGCGTCAGCGCAGTGAAGGCCGCGATGTCGCCGAAGGGAATGAAGATGACCCGTGTCACCGTGAAGATGAGGACGGTCCCGATCGCCACCAGGGCGTAGACGGCCCCGGTGGCGATCCCGTCGATCGCGAGAATGGCTGCAATGTCGCTCGTCATTGAGACGTCGTTGCTCCCTGTGATGCCGGGGCCATTGATCCGGTTATGGCGCGTACTTCCAGGCGCCGCCGGTCAAGCGCACCACGACGAGCGAGCGCTCGTCGACGCCGGTGACCGCACCGGGCTTGAAATTGTAGACGGCATGCACGCCCGGCAGCTCCTTGGTGCTGAGGATCGCGTCCCGCAGCGCGGTGCGGAATTCCGCCGTTCCGGGCTTGGCGGTCTTCAGCGCCCGCTCGGCGGCGTTGGCGAAGATCAGCCAGGCGTCGAAGGAATAGGCGGAGAAGCCGTCGGTGGTCGGGATGTTATGGGTCTTCTGGTAGACGCTGCGGAAATCCAGCGCGATCTTCTTGGCAAAGTGCTCGTCGGGAAGCTGCTCGGCGACGATTACGGGACCCGCGGAGACCTGAATGCCGTCGGCCGCCTTGCCGCCGACATTGACGAAGTCCGGATTGACGAGCGCGACCGTGCCGTAGGTGTTGCCCTTGAAGCCCCGCTCGGCCAGCGTGAGAAGGGGCAGCGCGCCTTGCGTACCCGAGCCGCCGTCGAGCACGGCGTCGGGACGTGCGGCCATCACCTTGAGGATCTGCGCGGTGACCGAGGTGTCGGTGCGGGCATAGCGCTCGTTGGTCTGAATCTTGATGTCGCCCGCGGCTTCGGCGGCCTTGGCGCCGTTATAGACGAGGTCGCCCCAGGCATCGGAGAAGCCGACATAGCCGATGTTCTTCATGCCGTCGCGCTTCATGCGGTCGGCGACGATCTTGACGAGGAGCGAGGCCGGCTGCGGCACCGACACCACCCACTGCTCCGGTGTATCCGGCAGCTTGCCGATCGGCGAGACCGCGATCATCGGCACTTTCAGCTCGCTCGCCACCGCCGCCATGGCGATGGTCGAGGGCGCCGTGGCCGTGCCGATCAGGAGATCCACCTTCTCTTCTTCGACCAGCTTGCGCGCATTGCGGGTCGCGGCCGACGGGTCTGAGCCGTCGTCGAGCTGGATCAGGCGAATGGTCTCGCCGTTGATGGTCTTCTTGTATTCATGGGCGGCGTTGATGCCGCGCCCATAGGGGATTCCGATCGACGAGCCGTTGCCGCTCAGCGAGGTGACGAAGCCGATGGTGATGTCGGCCTGCGCAGCCGGCGCTGCGAAGAGTCCGGCGACAGTTGCGAGTAGGCTCAGAGTCTTGCGCATACGCGTTCTCCTCCGTTGTTGCTGGATAGGAATGCCTCGAAGCTGTCGTGCGGGGACCCCGAACGACGAATGAACCGATTGAAAGCATTGCTGCAGCGCCGAAATCCGGGCGCGACCGAAGAGGGTTTGCTCGGCCGGATCTCAGCGGCCATGGCGCTGGTTGCCGCTCGAACGACAGGCCCATCGGCAGATGCGGGCGGGACTTTCCTGAAGCAACGAAAGGCCGTTGGCCCGGCCGCGATGCGCGGCCGGCGATGGTGCTGCTGCCGGCTGTTCGAGCACGGCGACTGTCCACACGATCGAGTCTCTCAAAATCGGTGCCCTGCAACATCATGGTCATGGCCACCGGTCCCTGGCCGGTGATGAATTACTTAAAGCCTAAAGTATTGTTGGTGGAGCCGTCAACACGTGTCACGCCTCTGTCAGAAAAAATGTTGTTGCATACAATTTCGCCAGAGTGCGGCGCCCCCGTGTCGATCGAGCGTACGAAAAGGCCGTGCTTGCCTTGCCGTAGCAAGGGCCGTCACCGGCGACGCCGAGCGCATTTGACGCGTGAATTAGTTTATGATTGAAATATCTTCATCGGCCGTCGACGACCGATCCTCCGATCACCGCCTGAGGAGAAGGACGATGCGCATCTTCTGGCAGAGCTTCGTTGATGCGAGCGTGAACGCGCCCTACATGGCGCGGCTGTCGGAATACCTCAACAACATCGCCGCATCGGGCACGACAGTTCACGTCGAGGGCATTTCGCCGCCCGACCGGGAGTTCGGACGGCTCGCGGAATTGCGCTGCGCCGTCCAGGCGATCGACAACGGCATCGCAGCCGAGGAGGGTGGGTTCGACGCCTTCGTGATGGGACATTTCCAGGATCCCGGGCTCTACGAGTTGCGTTCGACGCTCGACATTCCCGTGATCGGGACCGGCGAGGCGACGTTGTTGGCGGCCTCTCAACTCGGCCGGAGACTCGGCCTTGTGACGCTCGATCCCGTCTTCGAGGTCTGGCACTACGAGCAGGCCGAGCGTTATGGCCTCGGCGATCGCGTGGTCCACGTGACCGGCCTCGGCTGCAAGCCGGCGGATTTCGCTGATGCCTTTGACGGAGATCAGGCCGCGCAAGCCCGCATGATCAAGGACTTTGTCGCCTGCGCACGTCCGCTGGTCGAGCACGGCGCCGACGTCGTGATCCCCGCCGGTGTGCTGCCCGGCCTTCTGATCGGAAGGGAGCATGGCCTCAAAGTCGGGCACGCGCCGGTGGTCAATTGCGCGGCCGTGGCGCTGAAAAGTGCCGAGATGTGGGTGCAGCTCCGGCAGCTCAATGGCACGGAGCCCAGCCGCGGGCCGAGCTTCAAGCGGGCCAGCGCCCAGGCGCGCGACGATTTCCGCGCACTGCTTGCTCGCAACAGCCGGTAAGACTGGAGAATGAATCATGATGACTCCCGAAAAGATCCTGTACGAGACCGAGGTGACGGCAACCGGCGGCCGGGACGGCAAGGCCGCCAGCGCCGATGGCCTGTTGTCGGTATCGCTGTCCTTGCCGAAATCGCTGGGCGGCCCCGGGGGCGAAGGCACCAACCCCGAACAGCTCTTTGCGGCCGGCTACGCCGCGTGCTTTCTCGGAGCGGTCAAGCTCGTTGCGCGTACCCGGAAGGTCGTCCCATCCGCTGAGCCGTCAGTGACCGCGAAGGTTGCGATGGGTCCGGTTCCCGTCGGATATGCGCTCGCCGTCGAACTGAAGGTCAATCTGCCCGGTGTCGAGAGGTCGGTGGCCGAGGAGGTCGTCGCGGGCGCGCACGAGCGCTGTCCCTATTCGAATGCAACACGCGGCAATATTGCCGTGAAGCTGACGGTCATCTGAGACAATGAACGAGGCGGGCGGTTGGTGACCAATACCTTGCGCACACCGTACGACGGCGTCGTGATTGCTGCGCCCGTCACGATTCCCTATGTGCGCTACTCCATCGAGAGTGCGCAGTGGTGGATCGGGCGGGCACTGAGCACGCTCGTTGCGCAGGCTGGCATCAAGGCTTCCGACATCGACGGTCTGTGCGTCTCCAGCTTCACCATGGGCACCGACAGCGGGATCGGGCTGACGCAGCATTTCGGGCTCTGCGTGCGATGGCTGGATACGATTCCGCTCGGTGGCGCCAGCGCCATCGCAGGCTTGCGAAAAGCGGCGCGCGCGGTTCAGGCGCGCGACGCCGACATCGTGGCGTGCATCGCCGGCGATACCAACCACGTCGATTCCTTCCGGCTGACGCTGGAGAACTTCTCGCGCTTCAACCAGGATGCCGTCTATCCCTATGGCGCCGGTGGCGCCAATGCGAGCTTCGCGCTGATCGCCCGCAACTACATGCGGACCTTCGGCGTCACGCGTGAGGATGTCGGCAGGATCGCCGTCGCCCAGCGCGCCAATGCCCTGCGCAACCCGCATGCGCTGATGAAGACGCCGCTGACGATGGAGCAGTATCTGGCGGCACGGCCGATCTCCGATCCCATCCATCTCTTCGATTGCGTGATGCCTTGCGCCGGCGCCGAGGCCTTCCTGGTGATGCGGGACGAGACCGCGGCCTCGCTCGGGCTGACAGCAGCACGGCTGCTTTCGACGATCGAGCGGCACAATGCCTTTGCCGACGATCCGATGCAGGTCCGCGGCGGCTGGGCAATGGACATCGGCGAGCTCTACGCAATGGCCGGCGTGAAGCCTGACGATCTCGATATCGTGCAGACCTATGACGATTACCCCGTCATCACGATGATGCAGTTCGAGGATCTCGGCTTCTGCAACAAGGGGGAGGGCGCCGAGTTCGTGCGCCAGCACGACCTCACCATCGACGGTGACTTTCCGCACAACACGTCGGGCGGGCAGCTCTCGGCCGGGCAGGCCGGTGCCGCCGGCGCCTATCTCGGTCTCGTCGAGGGACTTCGACAGGTTCTGGGGACTGCAGGCCCCACCCAGGTCAGGAATGCGAGCCTCGCCTTGGCCTCGGGGTTCGGTATGATCAACTATGACCGTGGTCTCGCCTCGGGCGCCGCGATCTTTGCAGGGCCGTCGCGATGATAGAGCCGATCAAGCCGCCCCGGCGCAAGAATCCGCTGCTGCGGACGCGGCTGCCTGCTTCGCCGCCGCGACCGCGCAGCAGAACGTCGCATGGGTTTACGCGGGCGGCCGCCGAGGGCCGCTTCATGCTGCAACGCTGTGAGGCTTGCGGTTCTTTTGCTTATCCGGCGCGGGAGGCCTGTCCGTCTTGCCTGTCGGCCGGCCTTGCCTTCGTCGATGCGCCACGACAAGGTGTTCTTCTTGCCGAAACGACCGCGCGCGTGCCGAGCGACGTCTATTTCCGCGAGCGGGCGCCCTGGCGTATCGGCCTCGTGAAGATGGATTGCGGTCCGACGATTGTGACGCACCTCCATGCCGACTGCGTGGAGGGCGCACCGGTCCGCATGTCGTTTCAACTCGACAAAAGCGGCCAGGCAGTGGCCTTTGCCCATCCCGAAGGGGAGACTCCCAACATGGCAGACGACAAGCAGTGGCGGGAAATGACGGCCGATCCGAAATTCCGGCGCGTGCTGGTCACCAACGGTCGGAGCATGATCGGTCAGGAGGCCGTCGCCGCTCTGAAGGCCGCGGGCGCCAAGACGGTCTTCGTCGGCGTTGCCGAACCGTGGCGGCCTTTCGCCGGCGAGCAGCTGCTGCGCGGTCAGGACGGAATCGAGATCGTGACCCTTGACGCCGCCGACGAGAAATCTGCGGCCGATCTCGCGGCCGACATCGGCGGTAAGGTCGATATCCTCGTCAACACGACGGAATATGTGCGGCCGGGCGGCCTGCTCGACCGCAGGGGCACGAGCATCGCGCGCGACGAGATCGACCAGGCCTATCTCGGCTTCATCAACCTCGCGCAGGCCTTCGGCCCCGCGATGCGGATGCGGGGTGCCGATGGCATCAACAACAGTGCCGCGTGGGTCAACATTCTCTCGGTCCATGCGCTGGCGAACTGGCCGGCCTTTGGCGCCTACTCGGCCTCGCAAGCGGCGTGCATGTCGCTCTCGCACTGCCTCCGCGCCGAGCTCAGGCCCGGCGGCGTCAGGGTGATGAATCTGTTCACCGGGCCCGTCGACACCGAGTGGTTCCAGACCGTACCGCCGCCGAAGGTCGCGCCGCGCGCAATCGCGCAGGCGATCGTGTCGGGGCTGAGAGGCGGGCTCGAGGAGATGTATGTCGGA
This sequence comes from Bradyrhizobium sp. Unk1, assembly GCF_059512345.1. Classification (NCBI taxonomy): domain Bacteria; kingdom Pseudomonadati; phylum Pseudomonadota; class Alphaproteobacteria; order Hyphomicrobiales; family Nitrobacteraceae; genus Bradyrhizobium; species Bradyrhizobium sp. Unk1. The sequence goes on along the minus strand of NZ_JCAMOP010000059.1, from coordinate 15,971 downwards.
GATGTCGCCGAAGAGATCCGGCAACGTCTCGGGGCCAATCCGAAAGCGCTCGAGCGCGAGCTCGACAGGTGACATCTGGATTTCAACCAAGCCGGAGGACGTGACGATGCAGAGCAACAATCTCCTGGAGCTGGCGGGTGCGGTTTCTTCCGGCGCGGTGCGCGTCGTCGATCTGACCTTCACGCTCAGTCCGGATTTTCCGGTCATCGTGCTGCCGCCGGAGTTCGGCCAGGCCGCGCCGGTCCGCATCCAGGAAATCTCGCGTTACGACGGTCGCGGTCCGGCCTGGTACTGGAACAATGTCACGTTCGGCGAACACACCGGCACGCATTTCGATGCGCCGATCCACTGGTTCACCGGCAAGAACCTGCCGAACAATGCCGTCGACACGATGCCGGCCAAGGACATGATCGCGCCGGCATGTGTGATCGACTGCTCCGCTCAGGCGGCGCAGGATCCCGATTTCCTGCTGACGGTCCCGCTCGTCGAGGCCTGGGAAGCAAAGCACGGCCGGATCCCCGAGCGGAACTGGGTGCTGCTCAGGACCGACTGGTCGAAGAAGGGCTGGCGCGACTATTCCAATCTCAAGGATGACGGCGCACACACGCCCGGCCCCAACGCGGCCGTCATGAAATGGCTGGTGGAGGAGCGCGGCGTTATCGGGTTCGGCACCGAGACCATCGGTACGGATGCGGGGCAGGCCGGGCATTTCGAGCCGCCTTATCCGGCGCATCATTTCCTGCACGGCGCCGGCCGCTACGGCCTGCAATGCCTTTGCAACCTGGATCAGCTTCCGGCCACCGGGGCGGTCATCGTGGCCTCGCCACTCAAGATCCAGAACGGTTCCGGCAGTCCGCTTCGCGTCATCGCGCTGGTTGCGTCAACCTGAATCCAATCCATGGCGCGTGCCAATCGGAACAAGAACATCCTCACGAAAGACAGGTGCCATGAACTTGATCAAGAGCCTGCTGGCCTCCACTGCATTGCTTCTCGCCGTCCCGCAAATTGCTCAGGCCGAGATCCTCGTCGGTTTCGTCACCGGTCTCAGCGGGCCGGTATCCTCGATCGGCATCCCGAATGCAAAGGGCATCGCCGCGGGAGAGGCCTATGTCGGTGAGATTGGCGGCGAGAAGGTCCGCGTCATCCAACTCGACGACGCTTCCGATGCCACCGCCTCGGCGCGCAACGCGCGCAAGCTCGTCGAGCAGGAGAAGGTCGATATCCTGATCGGAACGTCGGGCGCGCCGCAGACCCTGGCGATGGCGACCGCCGCGATCGAGATGAAAGTGCCGATGATCGCAGTTTCCCCGATCGCATCCGTTCCGGACGGCGAGGGCGGTCCCTGGGTCGTGCAGACGCCGCAGCCAATGCCGCTCCTGGTCCGTGGCATCGTCGACCACATGAAGGCACAGGGATTGAAGACGGTTGCCTTCATCGGGTTCTCGGATGCGCTCGGCGACCTCTTGTATGATTCGCTGTCGCAGAGCGCCAAGGCGGTGGACATCAAGGTCATCGCCAACGAGCGCTATGCCAGATCCGACTCGTCGGTGACCGCACAGGTGCTGCGCGCGCTAGCGGCGCGTCCCGATGCCATCATGCTCGGTGGCACCGGAACGCCGGGCGCGCTGCCCGCCATCGCCTTGGCCGAGCGCGGGTATAAGGGGCCGCTCTACGGCAACAATGGAATGATCAGCGCCGACTTCCTGCGCCTCGCCGGCAAGACCGCCAATGGCATCATCTGCCCGACCGGGCCGGTGATCGCGGCCGAACAGCTTCCGGCGAGCAATCCGATTCAGAAAGTCGCCTTGGCCTACCGGGCGGCCTATGAGAAGGCGAACGGCGAGATGCCGACCGACTCGTTCTCCTCCTACTCATTCGATGGCTGGGTGGTCCTTGTCGATGCCGCCAAGCGCGCGATGGCATCGGGTGCCAAGCCCGGCACGCCGGAATTCCGCGCAGCGCTTCGTCAAGCGCTGTTCACGACCAAGGAGGTCGTCGGGACGCAGGCCGTCTACACCTATACGCCGGCGGATCGGCATGGCGTCGACGATCGCTCGCGCATCCTGGTCCAGATCGACAACGGCAAATACAAGCTGTTGCCCTGAGGCGGAAGCATGATCGTGACGGAGAACGCGCCGGTGAGCATCAGCGACGCGGTCGGCCGGGAGAACGTGCCCCCGGCCTGGGCGTGTGCAGTGACGTCGTTTCCGCCGTCGGACCGCATCCTCTCAACGATCCTCACGCGGCAGGCCGAGCGCTATGGCGATCGTGTCCTGCTTGTCGCGGGGGAGGCGCGCTGGAGCTTTGCGCAGACCGCGGCGATCGCGGCCGCGTCGGCCCAGGCGCTCGTCGATGCCGGGATCAAGCCGGGCGATCGGGTTGCGCTGATGTGTTCGAACCGTCCGGAGTTTTTGCAGGTCTATCTCGGCTGTGCGTGGCTTGGCGCCATCGCGGTCCCGATCAATACCGCGCTGCGCGGCTTCCAGCTGTCCCACATCTTCCGCAACTCGCGTCCCGCGCTCCTCGTCGTCGAGGCTCAGTTCGTCGACGCGATCGAGAGTGTCGAGGCGGGTGTCGAGCTGCCACCTCGCACCTGGATCGTCGGAGTTGCCGCCGGTGCAATCGATGCCCGGCTTTCCGCCGTATCGTTGCCGGCGCTCGGAGCCGTCGCCGCGGCGGGTGCCGCGCGTCCCGGCGATACCGTTGCGATCCTCTACACGTCGGGCACGACGGGGCCAGCGAAGGGTGTGTGCTGTCCGCAGGCGCAGCTGTTCTGGTGGGGCATTTATTCGGCGCGGGCGCTTGGCATCCGCGAGGGCGATGTGCTGTTCACGACACTGCCGCTGTTCCACACCAACGCGCTCAATGCGTTCTATCAGGCGCTCCTGAACGGCTGCACCTACGTGCTGGAGCCGAAATTCTCCGCGTCCGGCTTTTGGGCGGCCGCGCAACGGCACAAGGCGACGGTCGGCTATCTGCTCGGCGCAATGGCGTCGATGCTGCTGGCGCAGCCGAAGAATGCGAGCGACTCGACGCATCGTCTTCGCGTTGCGCTTGGCGGCGGCGTGCCGCCGCAAATCCACGATCCGTTCGTTCAGCGGTTTGGCGTGCCGCTGGTCGACGGCTACGGGTCGACCGAAACCAACTTCGTGTTCGCGGGCACGATCCCGTCCGATCGTCCGGGAACGATGGGCTATCTGGCCGAAGGCATCGAGGCGCGGATCGTCGACGAGAATGATTCAGCACTTCCTGACGGACAGGCCGGCGAGCTCTTGCTTCGCGCCGGAGAACCCTTTGCCTTTGCCACCGGCTATTTCGGCATGCCGGAGAAGACGGTCGAGGCCTGGCGGAATCTGTGGTTCCATTCGGGCGATCGGGTCGTTCGGGATGCTGACGGACATTACCGCTTCATCGACCGCATGAAGGATTCGATCCGCAGGCGTGGCGAGAACGTATCCTCGTGGGAGGTCGAGCAGACCATCCAGTCCCATCCCGCGGTCGCCGCCTGCGCGATCTACCCGCTGCCGTCTGAGTTGGGCGAGGACGAGGTTGCGGCTGCGATCCTGCTGGAGCCGGGCCAATCGCTCGAGCCCATCGACATCGTCAGGCATTGCGAAGGCCAGATCGCCTATTTCGCCATCCCGCGCTATGTGCGCATTCTGAACCAGATGCCGTTGACTGAGAACGGCAAGATCAAGAAGGGCGTGCTGCGCGAGGCGGGCATCACCACGGATACGTGGGATCGCGAGGCGGCCGGAGTGAAGCTTCGGCGCTGACTGTCGGTCCGCTCAGGGTTTTTGCAGTGCGTCCCTGACGGCGCCTTTGAGGTCGTCGAGCTCGCCGATCAATCCGTCGAAGCGGTCCGCCGGGAAATCGGCCAGCAGCTCGGCAAGCCACGCGCCGTGACTCTTGGCCATTCGCCTGAAGGTCTTGCGGCCTTCGACCGTCATGCAGACAATCTGCACGCGGCGGTCGAGGTTCGACGGCGTGCGGGTGATGTATCCATCCGCGACCAGGCGGTCCACGATCGGCGTGAGGTTCCCGGCCGAGACCATCAGCCGCTTGGGCAGCTCTCCCAGCACAAGCCCGCTCGGTTCTCGGTCGAGCTGAGCGAGAACATCGAAGCGGGGCATCGTGAAATCGAACTCATCGCGAAAACGGCGCCGCAGCTCGCCTTCGATGAGGGTCGTGCAGGCGAGCAGCCGGAGCCAGACCCGCGTTTGAGCCCTGTACTCGGCCTCCTGATCCGCCCCATTCTTTGAAACAGGCGTGGACTCCTTCGCGAGTGCCAATCGAATCTCCCGGGCTTGATGGCCTGACGAAAGCCGGCGCAGCTGTCGTGGTCACCGGCAAGATAGTTCGTGCCAAAAGTAAATTCAAGGCTGCGCCGGAGCGGCTCGGAATCGGCGCTACCGTGTGTCCAATTTACACTGAATCTCCAGATCGACGCCGCGGAGACCAGGCCGTGGGCCGGGTCTTTGCAGAACCGCCTTGACAAGATGCGTGCCGAGGAAATATTTTATGCTTAAAATAATTTGGGTGAAAGCTCGGCACACGGCGCGACGCGCGAAAGCGAGGGATCATGCGCATAGTCTGTATCGGCGGCGGCCCGGCCGGTCTCTATCTGGGCTTGCTGATGAAGCGCCGGCACCCGGAGCACGTCATCACGGTCGTCGAGCGCAACAAGCCCTACGATACGTTCGGCTGGGGCGTGGTGTTCTCCGACGCCATGATGACCGCGATGCGGATTGCCGATCCCGAGAGCGCCGCCGAGATCGAGGACGCCTTCAATCACTGGGACGATATCGAGCTCGTCTTCAAGGGAACGCGCCAGCGCACGAGCGGCCACGGCTTCATCGGCATCGGCCGCAAGCATCTGCTCAACATTCTCCAGAGGCGCTGCGAGGCGCTGGGCGTCGAGCTCGTCTTCGAGCGCGACGTCGAGTCCGATCTTGAATATCCCGACGCCGACCTGATCGTCGCCTGCGACGGCGTCAATTCCAGGATCCGCGCCCGTTACGCCGAGCAATTCCAGCCCGACATGGTGATCCGGCCGAACCGCTTCATCTGGCTCGGCACCAAGAAGGCGTTCGACGCCTTCACGTTCGATTTTCAGAAGACCGAGCACGGCTGGTTCCAGGCCCACATCTACAAGTTCGATGCAGAGACCTCGACCTTCATCGTCGAGACCACGGAAGCAGCCTACCAGGCCCACGGGCTCGACAAGCTCGATCAGCAGGGCTCGATCGAGTTCTGCGAAAAAATCTTTGCCGAGACGCTCGATGGCGCGAAGCTCCTGACCAATGCGCGCCATCTGCGCGGCTCGGCCTGGCTCAATTTCAGCCGCCTGATCTGCGGCAAATGGAGCGTGTTCAACGGCAAGTCTCATGTCGTGCTGATGGGGGACGCCGCGCACACCGCGCATTTCGCCATCGGATCGGGCACCAAGCTCGCGCTCGACGACGCCATCGAGCTCGCCAACCAGTTCGATCGCCATGGCCACGGTCGCGCCGGCATCGAAACCGTGCTCGACGCGTACGAGGAGGTGCGCCGCGTCGATGTCGCGCGCATCCAGAATGCGGCGCGCAACGCCATGGAATGGTTCGAGGTGGTCGGCCGGCGCTATGCCGATACGCTCGAGCCGCCGCAATTCTTCTATTCGATGCTGACACGCTCGCAGCGCATCAGCCACGAGAACCTTCGCCTGCGCGACCGCACCTGGCTGGAAGGTTTTGAGCGCTGGTTCGCCGAACGCGCGGGCATAGCGGTCAAGGACGGCGAGCGGGTGCCGCCGCCGATGCTGACGCCGCATCGCGTGCGCGGCCTTCCGCTTGCGAACCGCATCATGGTCTCGCCGATGGCGATGTATTCGGCGCAGGACGGGCTGATCGACGACTTCCACATCGCCCATCTCGGCGCGCGTGCCATGGGCGGCGCCGCGCTGGTCTTTGCCGAGATGACCTGCGTCTCGCCGGATGCGCGGATCACGCCGGGCTGCCTCGGGCTCTGGAACGATGCGCAAGCGGCGCAGTGGCGCCGCCTGGTCGATCTCGTTCACAGTGTCGGACACGCCAAGGTGGGAATTCAGCTCGGCCATGCCGGGCGGAAGGGCGCGACCCGGGTGCCGTGGGAAGGAATCGATCAGCCGCTGGTATCGGGGGATTGGCCTCTGATCTCCGCGTCGGCCTTGCCGTATTTGCCCCACAGCCAGTTGCCGCGGGCGATGGACCGCGGCGACATGGACCGCGTGCGGGACGATTTTGTCGCGGCAACACGTCGTGCCGCTGCCGCCGGCGTCGAGTGGCTCGAACTCCATTGCGCGCACGGTTATCTGCTGTCGAGCTTCCTCTCGCCGTTGACCAACCGGCGTACGGACGAATACGGCGGCAGCCATGAAAACCGCGCGCGCTTTCCGCTGGAGGTGTTCGAGGCCATGCGCGCGGTGTGGCCGCCCGATCGGCCGATGTCGGTGCGCCTGTCCTGCCATGACTGGACCGACGGCGGTAACATTCCGGCCGATGCGGCGGTCTTCGCTGCGATGTTCAAGGAGGCCGGGGCAGACCTGATCGATTGTTCATCGGGGCAGGTCTGGAAGGATGAGCGGCCGATCTATGGACGCCTGTTCCAGACGCCGTTCGCCGACCTGATACGCAACGAGGTCGGCATTGAGACCATCGCAGTCGGTGCGATCTCCGAGGCCGATCACGCCAATTCGATTCTCGCGGCCGGCCGCGCCGATCTCTGCGCCATCGCGCGGCCGCATCTTGCCGACCCGGCCTGGACGCTGCACGAAGCCGCACGCATCGGCATCACCAAGGTCGAGTGGCCGAAGCAGTATCTGTCCGCCAAGGGACAATACGAAACCAATCTGGCGCGCGCTGCGGCAGCTGGCGCGCAATGAGCGGAGGAGGGATCAGATGAGCTCCACGGAGAAAGTGATCCGGCGCGAATGGCTCGACTGGCCGTTTTTCGAGCCGCGTCATCATGCGGTCGGCGAGGCGCTCGACCGCTTCGTGCGGTCGGGCGCACTCGACACGATCGATCACACTGATGTCGATGGCGCCTGCCGCAAGCTCGTGCGTGCGATGGGCGAGGCGGGGGTGCTCGATTGCGCCGTCGCGGCGCCCGACGGCGATGCGACGACGATCGATTCACGCTCGATCTGCCTGTCGCGGGAGTCGCTGGCCTATGCCGATGGCCTCGCCGACTTCGCCTTCGCCATGCAGGGGTTGGGCTCCGGCGCGATCGCGCTCGGCGGCTCGGCGGACCTGCGCAAGGCCGTGCTGCCGAAAGTTCGCGCCGGCGAATGGCTGGCGGCCTTCGCGCTGTCCGAGAAGGAGGCAGGATCGGACGTCGCAGCGATGTCCTGCACGGCGCGGGCCGACGGCAACGACTACGTCATCGACGGCGAGAAGACCTGGATCTCCAACGGCGGCATTGCCGACGTCTACACGCTGTTTGCGCGAACGGGCGAGGCGCCGGGCGCCCGCGGCATCTCGGCCTTTGTCGTCTTCCCGGATGATCCCGGCTTCGGCATCGCCGACCGCATCGACGTCATCGCGCCGCATCCGCTGGCGACGTTGCGCTTCACCAATTGCCGGATTCCGTCGAGCCGTCGTCTCGCCGCGCCGGGCGGCGGGTTCAAGCTCGCAATGCAGACGCTGGATATTTTCCGTGCATCGGTCGCCGCTGCAGCCCTCGGCTTTGCCCGGCGAGCGCTCGACGAAGCGCTGTCGCATGCGCGCAGCCGGCACATGTTCGGTGCGACGCTGGGAGATCTCCAGCTGACCCAGGCCGCGCTCGGCGACATGGCGACGGAGACTGACGCCGCCGCGCTCCTGACCTACCGCGCGGCCTGGCGCCGCGACGTCCAGAAGCTTCCGACGACGCGCGAAGCTGCAATGGCGAAGCTGACGGCAACCGAGACCGCGCAGCGCGTCATCGACCGCGCCGTCCAGATGTTCGGTGGCCGCGGCGTGCGCAAGGGTGAGATCGTCGAAAGCCTTTACCGCGAAATCCGTGCGCTGCGCATCTACGAGGGCGCGACCGAGGTCCAGAAACTGATTGTCGCGCGCGATCTCCTGAAGCCGCGCTGAGAGGATTGAGAGCCCCGCATGACTACGATGAGAAAGCCGGAAGGCCCCGCGGCGAGCGGTCTGCAAGTGCTTCAGCCCGGCGGCTGGCCGCAGCCGAAGGGGTACGCGAACGGCATGATGGCGGAAGGACGTCTCGTTGTGACGGGTGGTGTCGTCGGCTGGGACATTGCAGGCCGGTTTGCTGATGGGTTTGTCGCACAGGTCCGGCAGGCACTCGAAAACATCGTCGCGATCCTGGCAGAGGGGGGCGCGCGGCCGGACCATCTCGTGCGCCTGACATGGTATGTCGTCGACATGGATGAATACACCGCGAATCTGAAGGCGCTCGGCAAGGCCTATCGCGAGGTGGTCGGCACCCACTACCCCAGCATGGCGCTCGTGCAGGTGGTGCGCCTCGTCGAGCCATCCGCGCGCGTCGAGATCGAAGCGACTGCCGTCGTCCCGCGCTGACGAGGGCGTGCGCGAAGGAGTGCTGCGGCCCATCGCGCGGGCTCATGGGCCGCTACGCGACCGGAATGAATGCATATCCTCGTCCTTCTTCGACCACTCTGCCGATGCCTGGTCGACCCAAATGAGCGCCGGCCAGCCATGTCTGCGCATTTGCTGCGTCCTGGAGCAACTTGATCCGGGTAGCCCTCGCCACGGCTTCGTCATCGTCATAGGTCCAGGTAAGGTCCGGACGGGAAAACTGTGCGGCGGGAACGTGGATGAGGTCGCCGCAGAATAGGACATCGTCCTCGTCAGCGTTGAGGAGATAACCCATATGGCCCCGAGCGTGCCCAGGTATATCCACCGCCAGTAAATGTTCGGCCAGCCGATCTCCTCCGTTAATGGGGGCAAGGAGCGAACGAAACTGCTCCAGCACCGGCTCGGCAAGAAACTCCTCGACGGCGTCTTCCCCTATCACAATCTTCCTCAGGTCATTAAAGGCTCGTCGACCGTCAGGCATCAGGAGCCACTCAACTCAAGCCCAACGGTGTCGTCAACCCGACGGAACCATGCACCGCAGAGCAATTTAACCCCCAGCGGCCCCTCTTGATTTGAGAATGCAGAGATGAGGAGGACAGCATGCCGAACGGGTATTGGATCGGGCGCATCGATGTGATCAAACCCGAATACACCAAAGCCTACGGCCCCGCCCTCGCGGCGGTGCTCCGCGAATACGACGCGAAATTCCTGGTGCGGGGCGGCACCTTCGAGGCGGTGGAGGGCAAGGCGCGCGACCGCAACATCGTGATCGAGTTCAAGGACTACGAAACCGCGCTCGCCTGCTACCGTTCACCTGAATACACCAAGGCGAGGGCACTGCGCGCGGGCGCCGTGGACATCGATATCATCGTGATCGAAGGCTACGACGGCCCGCAGCTCACGGACTGAGCCCCGCTTTGGCGGCGCGCACCACGCAGCTGAATTTTGCCTCGTAGTTCGTTCGCACCGCCGAATGTCTCCGTCTGGCCCGTAGCTGACCATCCCTGCGAGCACCCCGATGTCTGCTGCTAGGCGGTGAACGGACAAAGCTCCTGCAAGATGCCGAGGTCAGCCTTTCATCCATAGCCGACGCAGGCTGGTTCCTTGGCTGCCTGCCTCTATAATCCTTTGCCGTCCTGTCCCAGTGGCCTACGTTGAATTCGGCGCAGAGTAGACCGGGTTAGGAACTGCGACGACTAACCTGTGTTAATCGGCAATGCCGAGATACTTCTTCAACGTTCATAGTTCAGACCCAAGCACCGATGACACAGGAGAGGATTTGCCGGACGATGAAGCGGCGTGGCATGAAGCTACGGTCTTTGCTGCCGAAGTCTTGAAGGACATCGACGGGAGGTTTCGCCCTGGGCAAGAATGGTCGCTAGAGGTGACAGACGAAGCTGGCAAGCCGATCTTCTTCATCAACATTGGGTCTAGGAAATTGAAGTAAGGCCCGCCTCAGCTAACGGCCTCGTCGTTTTTGCGCCACTTGGCCCTTAGCCGAACCCCCTGATCCTATTGGACGTTGTTGTCGGCGGAAGACCGGACCTCGGGCGACGCTCGCCCAAACCGCCTCTTTTGATCCCAGAGTTGAATTTGTAACTGGTATATGCACGCTGGTTCCAGACAGGAACCGGCAATGACGCTGGATGAGAAGGTCGGCCGAGCACAGCGTCACGTTGACAGTGGCAGGCTGATCATTGAGCGTCAGCGAGCGATTGTTGCCCGCCACGGAATGCAAGCCTCAGTCGACCTCCTAAAACTGTTCGAGCAGATACAGCAGAATTTCGAGTTGGACTTGGCCGATCTGCTCAGAAAGAAGTAAGGCCATTTCGCTTGGCGGCCTCTTTCGTTCTCGTGTCGAGGAATTCCGCTCGTGGCCCAAGGCCGACATGAAGCCATTCGGACTTCAATGTCGCTCTCTGAGAGCAAAGCGGACGCGCGACCTACAAGAGTTCCTTCACCTTGATCTAGGGATACATCCGAATAGGCAATAGCCGAACATCGCTTCGCGCTGGAGAGTGAGGCCGCTGCTGCTGGGGGCGAACCGGAGATATCCGATGGGTGCGGCAGGCTGGCGCTTTGCGCATATGAAGAGAACTCTTCGCGTCCGGGCGGTCGTTGTTGGCGTGCTGGAAGAGTTGCCGTTTATCTGCCCGGTGGTGGTCGCAATCGGCTCGCTGGTCATGATCGGCATCACTCTTTACAAGGATTGGCCGCAGTGAGCCGCGTTACACGGCCGGAGCTGCTTTTGCGACCTCAGTATTGAGGTGTTCCTCTAGGCGGGCCGACGACCATGCGCTCGTTAATCTCTTCTCTGTGGATTGCGCGCGCAAACTTCTATATTTGCAGCTTTCAATAGTGCGCACTCAAATCGAAGGTGCTTCTCTGTGGAGAAGGAGAGGCTGATCGATGACCCAGTTCAATTCTGTCTTTGTCGCGATTGCTCTGGCGCTCACTGCCTACTTTGCCGTAGCCGCTTGGCAAGCCACAGCAGATGATCGCCGCGATCAGGCTTATATTCATAGGATGGAACCATCTGCGGCGTTAACGCAACAGTAGCGGAGGAACGTGCATCGACCATCATTTGTGAGCGGTCAGGGTGTCTCCGCCCGGCTAGGATCGCCGCGATGGCTGGACGAAAACCGATCTTACCTAACGATGTTTTGCTAATAGTTGCGATCAACGTTGTCGTCGCGGTTGTGGTCTATTACTTGATCGTACTTTGGGGATTGATGGAGGGCTGAGGCAACAATCGGACAGGCGGGTGAGCCTGCCAACCTCGACGTGACTGGATCACGTGCGGCCTCTCACATCACAATTAAACCGTGATCCGGCAACGGCCGCTGCAGCGCCTTCGCCTCGTCCCAAGGCGCGCGCATCTAGACATCGCAAACCTCGACAGCGCGGTGCGAAAGTATTGATGGCGCCGCTTGTGTTCAGACTTAGCTCGTCCGTACCTTGGCATCCCGCAAGCGCCGAACGTAGTAGCCTTGTCTCTCAACGGCCAACTTAATCTCGTCGCTGACCTTAGAAACTCTTTTCTTGCTCTTCCGCCATTTGCTCGATGAACCAAATGCCGGGATCGGAGAGCCCTTGCTTAAGACGAGAAAATCACGTTTATGATTGAAATAAATTTCAAACATCTTTACCCCCGACCGACTAGCTTAATGTCTCGGACGTCTGCACGGCAATTGATGCGCAGCGCGGTAAATTTGCCGCCGCACTTCAAATCTAGACGCGACCCGACGCAACCCCACCCCCCTGTGAACAGCGGGGATGATGCTGCCAATTAATTCTCCAGCAACAATTTTTGCTTGTATGTTGTTCGTATGTCACGCTCGCACACTAGCTCTCTTCTTGATCAATACGAATTAGCGATCGACGAGATCGTCGCCGCTTGTGACGGTGACGTGCGCGGCGCGCTTAGGGCCTTGATACTTGTCAATGAGCAGCTAGAGCAAAGTTTGGAGCGGATAAGCGCTCAATTAGATGATCAGTCAGAGGATCATCAGCCAAGGGAAATCCTCACTAGCCGCCGCGGCTCGCTCCACTGACGCAATACAGCCGAGCCGGCGCGCGGTTGGGGCCTGCCTTACCGTACCAGCACGGCACTGTGTTGCGCCTGACCGGCGCCGGATGGTCGAAAGACATGCTCGGCATCAGCTATAGGTTGCCAACGCGGTGGTCGAGGTGCGCGGAGTGTACTCGCCGTCGAAGCCCGATTAAAGCGTTGGATCGGGCTCCCATATGGCCTGCTAGCTAATCAGGTGAAGAGCCGCAATCCGGTCTCCGCTCGCGTCGTTGGGGTCTGCCTGCCAACGATGCGCCGCAGCTCGGCCGCGACGCCGTCCAGCACCGCGCGCTTCTCCTTCATCCGCTTGGAATGGCTATAGACCTTGCCGGTGACAGTCGGCACGACGACTTCGGCCTTTTTGCTCGCGGCATGATCGAGACATTTCGCGATCCATGCGTCGTCAAATCCGAGATCACCGGCCAAGGTCGCTGCCGAACGGCGCAGATCGTGCGGCGAAACTCTTTCAGCCCTGTAGCCCCGGTGCGCGCTGCCTGCCGTCCTGCGAGGTCGAACTGTCCGCGTTTTCAACGGCCGTCGCCCGCGCATTGTGAGGGGGCGCAGGATGACTTCTGCCGCACCATCGATGCGGCGCGCACGCCTGATGGCGTCTCGCCGAAGTGTCGGCGGAACGAGCGATTAAAATGAGAGACATCACCAAAGCCGACTGCAAACGCGATATCGATGATGGCCAAATGCAGATGGTGCGGGTCAGTCAACATCGCGAAGGCACGCTCAAGCCGACACGCTGCAAGGTGCTCGGTGAACGACTTTCCGGTCTCTTCGAGCAACTTTTGCACGTATCGCCGCGACATACCGAGCGCTCCAGCAACATTGTTCAGATCGACATTGGGATCGCCGAAGCGTTGCGCGACCTCCGCCAGGATCGCCTGCAGCTTGGCTGCCTTCACACCACGCTCCGTAACGAGGTTTGCAGATTCGACGGTCGGCCCGAGCGTCGCGGCCACAAGATCGAGGAGATGTGTGCCGACGGTGGAGGCGAGTTTTGATGACGGAGGTTCCTTGAAGGATGCGAGCGATTGCAGGTAGAGGTGGAGCAGGCGAAGCGCCGGTCCAGGACGCACCGGCCGACCTGATAGATCTTCCGGCTGTGCAACCAGCGACCTAAGGGCGGCAGCCGGCACGGTCACGAATTTGACGCTGGCGCCACGCGACCCAAATACTCGCAGCAGCCTTCCCCGGTCAACCAAACAAGCGGCGCCGACATCATAGACATGTTCCTGGCCAGCATTTGCAAATTGGACCGGGCCAGCTTCGACGATGTTAAGTCCGAATTGGTCACGGCTATCCTTGAGGTGGCGTTTGTGACGGATAAACTCCACCGGCGTGGTGACGATGCTACAAACGCCAACCGGGCCGAGCGGCAAGTAGGTGACATTGATACGCGGGCGGCCGCCGCTGTGATCTATCACGTCCAAGGCGAGGTTCAGCCGCGTAAACTCTTCACGGAACGTGGAGAACCTTGTTCGCTCCGGCAGCATCTCAGTCGACCATCGCACAAGGGGAGATGACGTTGGCATGCCGGCCTCCCGTTTCGGTGCCCAACCACGCAAGAACGACTGAGCGCCCGAACGAAATCTGTAAATTCCTCGAATGACGCCAAGACTGAGACAATATCGGACCGCAGCTTCGCTGCAGGTGTGAGGTGGATTACAAATGGAGGTAGGGACCTCAAGAAAATGATGAGGAATTTCCCGTCAGGCTTTCGATGCTGACACGGTTCGCATCGAGGTTGCTATGATGCGCGAAATGCCGCAAGGGCACGAAGAATGTGCGTGCGCAACTTTCAGGATGCGCATGTGTGATCCACAGCCGATACGACTGGCGTCACTCCTCAAAAGGTGAAGAAAACGCCGTGCCTAAAGGCCGCCAACCGAGACGGCTTGCTTCTTTAGCAAGCCCACATCATCCGCGAGTTGCGGGCGGCCGGAAAAGCCAGTCTACGTTCCATTGCAGAGGAGCGGAACGAAGCCGGCAACTCGGTTGCGCGTGCGGAAGGCTCAGTTTGCTCGGTTCAGCGGTTGCGAGTGTCTTGACCATCGCAAGATCGAATGGGGTTGGGATAGAAGCAGCGATGCGGGCCCGAATGGGATCGCCCAAAAATGTCACTGCAATCGTGATCATCACTACAGATACTAGGACTACGAGCACATCAGTCATGATGCGCCTCGAAAAGTGCTTCGTCATGATTTGAACCCCTCACAACCAATGACGCGCGTGTGCGCAGCTATAATCAATTTCGCATGCAAATGGGTATGTGAATGGGAGTTCGCCGCACGTAGCGGATCGTCCCTTTATAGCGCAGCAGTCACCAACTATGTGGCAGCGATCCAGACCCAATTTAGCGGATGCGTCAAAACTGATGTCCTCGCAGGACGCTATAGCTTCCACGTCGTGCATCGCACGGACACGACAGGATGGTCGAGGGTCCTATGGAGGGCGACGAAAAGCGCGGGGACCGTGCGACCGAACCTATCGAGAATATCTGGCGCGAGAAAATCCGTGGTTGCAGTTGCAGAGGACATGCATCTGTTTCGGACGCGCGCTCATATCATCGCGCTAGGCGGTCTACCTTGAACTGAGACATTGTGCCGCAACCGATTTGTAAACTGTGGTTGAGGTTCGTCTTGCGTGCCAATGTTCTCATCACGCCGGGCTCAAGCGACTGAGCTGATTATTCCATCGAGATCGAGGAGTAAATTTCATGGCGCAAATTCTTGCTCATAACCTCAAACCCGCCGCGACTTGGGGTTCCGGCGGCGCGTCCTACGATACCGTGAGCCAAAGTATAGCAGACGCCATTGATCACGTCGTGAATCGAATCTGGCCGCAACCGGGAGAGCGCATCCTTGACGTTGCGACAGGCACGGGCTGGACTGCGCGGCGGTTATCTAATCGAGGCGCAAAGGTGACTGGTATCGATATTGGTGAAGGCGTTATCGAGGCGGCGAAACTGATTGCACCGGAGATCGACTTCAAGGTCGGCGATGCCGAAGCGCTGGAATTTCCGGATCAAAGCTTTGACTGTGTGACTTCGACGTTCGGTGTCATGTTTGTCTCGCGCCCCGAGGCTGCAGCTGCCGAGTTGGCACGTGTCACGCGCAAGGGCGGGCGACTGGGGTTGGTCACTTGGCTGCCTGGCAGTGCGGTTGAAGAAATATTCCAGACAATGCGGCCATACATGCCGCCACCGCCTGACAATCCTCCTCCTTCGCCATTTGCGTGGGGCCGGGAAGGCCGCGTTCGGGAATTGCTTGGCGATACATTCGATCTGGCCTTTGAACCTGGCACCACGGTACTCCGCATGCCGAGCGGCCAAACGGTATGGGACATATTTGTGACTGGCTATGGTCCGACAAAAACGCTCGCCGCATCGCTGGACCCTGAAAGGCGCACGGCACTTCAACGAGACTTCATCGCGATGCATGAGAAGCACCGCTCGCCGGTCGGGTTAGCCATGCCGCGCGACTATCTCTGTACGATTGGAACTCGAAAATAGCGCACCCTGCACTGCGTGCCCATCAGCCATCCTGCGCAACGTATCCGCAGTCGACCAAGCGTCCCATCATCGACCTCGACGCGAGCGCGTCAACGCGGGGCCTCCGTTGTGTCCGGCACGTTGTCCACCGCAATCGGTAGCGGCTTGCCTCTCCCGCTCGGGGGCGGCGCATCCCCGCGTGTGCGGCCGGAGCTATCACCGAGGAGTAACACCAAACTTGAGGCGCACAACGGGTGGGGTTAGGCTTCCGGCGAAGTGAAGAAGCAATGGCCTGATAACCCGGCGGTGGTTTACATGCGCCATACGATTAAGACCG
>NZ_JCAMOP010000058.1:0-44478 GCF_059512345.1 Bradyrhizobium sp. Unk1 | reverse complement strand
AGCAACGACCGATTAAGAGGGCGAGATAAAAGGGGCTCGCCGGTCGAACCGCAAGCCATTGGCATGGCTTGGGTTCTACCGTGCCGGTCGGTCGGGACGCGTGCCGCGCCTTGCATTTTGAGCAATGTAATCAAGGACCTTTTCGGCACCGTAGGCGACTTTGCGCAACTCGAGGCCCGGCCATGACCGTAGGCGACAGCGATCTGCGTGTTCGGCCCGGGCGCATTGGCAGCACCCGCGCACCTAAACAGAAGAGTTTCATCAACCAGGTGCTGCGCGCCGCGAAGAAGGCCGGGCACACCTCTAATCAGTCTGCGATTGGTAGGCGATCCACGGCTTATGGGCGCTCGACGTTTGGCCGCGGCAGGCTTGCGTTTAGCCGCAGCCGGTTGTTCAGCCCGACGCGGCGCGTCGTGGTGAAAGCGCGCGTTGTTCGCCACAAAGGGCTAGCGTTCCGCTCAGCACCGTTGTCGGCTCATCTCTCGTATTTGAAGCGCGATGGCGTGACTCGGAGCGGCGAGCGGGCCGAAATGTTCGACGCCGGGAGCGACCGTGCCGACAGCGCGGCTTTTGCGGAGCGGTGCGAGGACGATCGGCATCATTTTCGGTTCATCGTCTCGCCCGAAGATGCCGGCGAGATGACCGACCTCAGGGCGTTCACCCGCGACCTCGCCAGGCAGATGGAAGCCGATCTTGGCACGCGGCTCGATTGGGTGGCCGTCGATCACTGGAATACGGACAACCCTCACGTCCATGTTCTCGTTCGGGGAGTCGATGAGGAGGGGGCTGATCTCGTGATTTCCCGCGACTATATCAGCCGAGGTCTGCGCTCACGCGCTGAGGAACTGGTCGCGATCGAACTGGGTCCAAAACCGGAGCATGAAATCCGCAATTCGCTAGAACGGGAAGTCACGGCGGAACGATGGACGCGGCTCGATCGGGAGATCCGACTGGCGGCAGATGAGACCGGCTCTATCGATCTTCGACCAGAGAACCCCGGCCAGTCCGATCCCGAGATCCGGCGCCTAATGGTCGGTCGCCTTCAACACCTGGAGAAGATGGGCCTTGCCGCATCCGCCGCACCGGGGGAATGGTTGGTTGGGCTCGAGGCCGAGCGGAGCTTGCGCGACCTTGGCATGCGCGGCGATATTATCAAGACCATGCACCGCGCCTTTACCGAGCGTGGGGAAGCGCGCGGCGTGGCCGACTTCGTCGTCGAGGGTGGACAGCCGACGTCCGAGATCATCGGACGGCTGGTCGACCGTGGCTTGCATGACGAACTGACTGGCGAGGCCTACGCCCTGATCGATGGAACCGATGGGCGCGCGCATCACGTGCGCTTCCGAGGGGTCGCGGCCTTCGAACAGGCGCCACCGGTCGGAGGCATTGTCGAAGTCCGACGCTTCGGTCAAGCCGGCGATCCGCGGCCGACCATGGTGCTCGCGACCCGCTCCGATCTCGATCTCGGTAGCCAGATCACGGCACGAGGCACGACCTGGCTCGACCATCGGTTGGTTGAACGGGACCCCATGCCGCTCGCCATGGGCGGGTTCGGCCGCGAGACCCGAGACGCCATGGAAGCCCGTACCGAGCATCTGATCCAGGAGGGCCTGGCGCGGCGACAGGGTCAACGCATCATCCTGCAGCGCGACCTCTTGAACACGTTGCGCCTACGTGAACTGGACGAGGTGGCCGCAAAAGTCACGGCCGACACCGGCCTGCCTCATGTGAAGCCCGCCTCCGGGGAGCATGTGGCGGGCACGTATCGTCAACGTCTGACGCTCACCTCGGGACGCTTCGCCATGATCGACAATGGGCTCGGCTTCCAACTTGTGCCCTGGTCGCGCGAACTCGAGAAGAGGCTTGGCCAACACGTCACCGGCGTCGTGAAGGACGGCGGTGGCATCGAATGGGGCCTTAGTCGCAAGCGCGACCTCGGCCTGTAGCAACCTCGTCAATTCAGTTGCGGAAGGGCGTTCGGGATGTCCGGAACCAAAATCCTCTGGGGACAGGTGATCGTCGTCGGCCTGATCGTTTTGCTGGCCATCTGGGGAGCAACCGAGTGGACGGCTTGGCGGCTCGGCTGGCAACCGGAGCTCGGGCGGCCCTGGTTCGAGTTGTCGGGCTTCAAGGTCTATTACCCGCCCGTTTTCTTCTGGTGGTGGTTCGTCTACGACGCCTATGCGCCGCAGGTCTTTGTCGAGGGTGCCTTCATCGCGGCGTCGGGGACCTTCGTTTCGATCGCGGCGGCGATCGGCATGTCAGTGTGGCGGGCGCGCGAGGCCAAGAATGTCGAGACCTATGGTTCGGCGCGCTGGGCTGATGCGGAGGAGGTTCGAGCGGCGGGATTACTCGGTCCGGACGGTGTGGTGCTCGGCAAGCTCGATCGCGACTACCTCCGCCATGACGGACCGGAGCACGTCTTGTGTTTTGCACCCACCAGATCCGGCAAGGGCGTCGGTCTTGTCGTACCCACGCTGCTGGCTTGGCCCGGCTCGGCCATCGTTCACGACATCAAGGGCGAGAACTGGCAACTGACCGCGGGCTTTCGCTCGCGGCATGGCCGCGTTCTCTTGTTCGACCCCACCAACCCGAAGTCGTCAGCCTACAATCCGCTCCTCGAAGTCCGGCGCGGGGAATGGGAGGTGCGCGACGTCCAGAACGTGGCCGACGTCCTGGTCGATCCCGAAGGCTCGCTCGACAAGCGGAACCACTGGGAGAAGACCAGTCATTCCCTCTTGGTCGGTGCCATCCTCCATGTCCTCTATGCCGAGGTCGACAAGACCTTGGCCGGCGTCGCAGCTTTCCTGTCCGATCCGAAGCGGCCGATCGAGGCGACGCTGAAGGCGATGATGACCACGCCGCACCTCAGCGAGCAGGGTGCTCATCCTGTGGTCGCCTCGACCGCGCGCGAACTCCTCAATAAATCCGAGAACGAGCGGTCCGGCGTCTTGTCCACCGCGATGTCGTTTCTCGGGCTTTACCGCGATCCCGTCGTGGCCCAGGTGACCTGTCGCTGCGACTGGCGGATCGCCGATCTGATCGCAGACCGCCGCCCTACGACGCTTTACCTGGTGGTGCCGCCGTCCGATATCTCGCGGACCAAACCATTGATCCGTCTGGTGCTGAATCAGATTGGACGGCGCCTGACCGAGGACTTGCACGCCCGCGACCGCCGGCATCGAGTCCTGATGATGCTTGACGAGTTCTCGGCACTCGGGCGGCTTGATTTCTTTGAGTCCGCGCTCGCCTTCATGGCGGGGTACGGCATCAAGAGTTTCTTGATCGCGCAGTCGCTCAATCAGATCGAGAAGGCCTACGGGCCCAACAACGCCATTCTCGACAATTGCCACGTCCGCGTCAGCTTCGCGACCAACGACGAGCGGACCGCCAAGCGCGTGTCCGACGCGCTCGGCACGGCGACGGAGATGCGGGCGATGAAGAATTATGCCGGTCACAGGTTGAACCCATGGCTGGGGCACCTGATGGTCTCGCGTCAGGAGACGGCGAGGCCGCTGCTGACCCCGGGCGAGGTCATGCAGCTTCCGCCGGCGGACGAGATCGTCATGGTGGCAGGGATGGCGCCGATCCGGGCGAAGAAGGTCCGCTACTACGAAGATCGGCGGTTCACCGAGCGGGTTCTGCCGCCGCCCGATCCGGCGAGCGCCAGCCGATCGCAGCGAACCGATGGATGGTCAGCGCTCGGACCGCTGAAGCCGACGGCAGGTCCGACTGACAAAGCTGCGGAGGCCGAGGAGGACACGGCGAACAGCGGGCTCCGTCGTGAGCCGGAACTCCCCGATCACGTCGCGATCGTCAAGGAAACGACCGAACCGACGCCGGCAGAGGAATTTGCCGCCGTTCTTGATGATGACGACGATGCGGTCCGTCAGTCCCGGCTCATACGCCAACAAATGCGCGGTGTCGCCCGTCAAGTCGCCATGGACCCGAATGACGGTATGGAGCTCTGAGGCAATATGCGTGACCGGATGAACGTCTACTTCCCGCCCGAGCTTCTGAAACAGATCTCCGAGCTTGCCGATCGGAAGAAGCTATCCCGGTCTGCGATCGTGGAAGCGGCGGTTGCTTCGTTTTTGTCGCCGGATGGAGCGGACAGGCGGGAGGCGGCGTTTACCCGTCGCCTGGATCGGCTGTCGCGTCAGATGCAGAGGCTGGAACGCGACGTTGGTTTGACGGCGGAGACCTTGGCCCTGTTCATCCGTTTCTGGCTGACGATCACGCCACCACTGCCCAACGACGCGCAGGCGACCGCGCAGGCAAAAGGCCGGGAGCGATTTGAGGGATTTGTCGAGGCGCTTGGGCGCCGTTTGCAAAAAGGGCAAAACTTTCTGCGCGAGATTCCAGAAGATATCCGCCGTCAGGAACCGGCCGAAGAAACCTGATTGAACCACGTAGCGAGACCATTGCGCCGGTCCTTCTTTTTCTACGCCAGCCTACGACCGCAGCGATTTAGCCGAACTGACAAAAGCTGGACGCGCTATCGGCTCGAGCGAGCTGAGAGCAGAGGGGCCAGCATGCAAATCTCAACAGCATGGCGTCGAATCGCGCGCGTTTTTCTTCCTTTTGTAGCTGGGTACTATCTCTCGTATCTGTTTCGAACGATCAACGCTCTGATCGCCAGCCATCTCAGCTCGGATACCGGGGTTGGGGCTGCCGATCTCGGGTTGCTTACGTCAGTCTATTTCCTTGTTTTCGCAGCGGCGCAGATTCCCATCGGTATATTGTTGGACCGCTTTGGTCCGCGTCGCGTCCAGAGTGTTCTGCTCTTGGTCGCAGCAGCGGGCGCCGGATTGTTCGCGGTATCGACCGGCTTCCTGTCACTTTTGATCGCGCGTGCAATGATCGGGCTTGGTGTAGCGGCGGCGCTCACGGCAGGACTGAAGTCCATCATCCTTTGGTTCCCCAGGGAGCGAGCCGCCCTACTCAACGGCTACATGATCGCGCTGGGGTCGCTAGGAGCGGTGACCGCTACGGCTCCCGTCGAACACGTGCTCGCTTGGATGGGCTGGCGGCAGCTCTTTGAGATCCTGGCGGCCGCTACCGGTGCGACGGCCATTCTCATCTACGTCGTAGTGCCTGAACGAGGCATTGCCCCATCAACAGCGTCCACCAACCTCAGCTCAGTTTTCAGAGACCGGCGCTTTTGGCGAATGGCCCCGTTGTCGGCGACTTGCGTTGGATCGGCCTGGTCCCTGCAGGGATTGTGGGCATCGCCGTGGCTGACGGACGTAGAGGGGCTTGATCGCGCAAGTCTCGTCAGACAGCTTTTCATGATGTCCATCGCATTGAGCGGTGGCGCCTGGCTGTTCGGCATGACCGTCCACTACGTCAAACGAAGAGGAATCGGGGCGGAGACGATATTAGCGATAGTTGCAGTTCTGTTCATCGCAGCTGAATTAGCCTTGATCCTGCGAGCGCCTCTGCCGTCCATCTTGCCATGGTCCCTTGTCGCAATTGTCGGAACGGCAACCGTGGTCAGCTTCGCGGTGATAGCGGATTACTTCCCGCCGGAGCTTGCCGGTCGTGCCAATGGAGCCTTGAACGTCTTGCACTTTGGTTGGGCATTTCTGGCACAATACGCGACAGGCCTGATCCTGGAGCAATGGTCTGCGAATGATGGCCATAGACCCGTCCAAGCCTATCAAGTCGCGTTCGGTCTCAACGTGGCGCTGCAGATCGCGGCGTTGGTCTGGTTCGCGTTGCCTTGGCGCGGATCCGTCGCTTCATGGATGAGTTCGATCCTCTTCTTCAAGCCGGCTGATGCTTCCTTCGTTGGCGAGTCAGTTGGGTTGTATGAAAATTCGGTCATCCTCTTGCCCGCGGATGACAATGCGGAGTGGTGAGCAGCGATTCGCGGCGAACGGATATAATTAAGTAGCCGTCAAATGCCAGTTCTCAGTCTTCCTTTTTCTACGCCAGCCTACGATCACCGAAAGCGCTTGTTGCGCCAAGTCCATTGGTGCCTTTTCTAATGATCCCCATCTGAGCGCGCTCTTTGAGCGTCCTCATTAGGTGGGGCGAACGGTGGCAATCCATTCCATTCAATCGGAAGCGAGTTCGCGCGGCGCGCGAATGCTGCGCAGCGCGCTTGGCTCTGCGATTGCCGGCTACCTCGAAGACGAATCGATCATCGAGGTGATGCTCAATCCGGATGGGCGGTTGTGGATCGACCGGTTGTCGAATGGCCTGATCGACACAGGCGAAACACTGTCGGCGGTGGACGGCGAGCGCATTGTTCGTCTGGTAGCGCACCACGTAGGTGCGGAGGTGCATGCCGGCGCGCCGCGGGTCTCGGCCGAATTGCCTGGGACCGGCGAGCGCTTCGAAGGTCTGTTGCCTCCGGTCGTTGCGGCACCGGCCTTTGCGATCCGCAAGCCCGCTGTCGCCGTGTTTACGCTCGACGACTACGTCGGCAGGGGGATCATGACCTCGGAGCAGGCCAAGATCCTGCAGAACGCGGTCGCCGCACGGAAGAACATTCTGGTCGCCGGCGGGACATCGACCGGCAAGACAACATTGACGAATGCGCTCCTGGCCGAGGTGGCAAAGAGTTCCGATCGGGTCGTGCTGATCGAAGATACGCGCGAACTGCAGTGCAAGGCGCCCAATCTCGTGGCTTTGCGGACCAAAGATGGCGTGGCCACGCTATCGGATCTCGTTCGTTCCTCGCTGCGACTGCGTCCTGACCGCATTCCGGTCGGCGAAGTTCGCGGTGCCGAAGCACTCGATCTGCTCAAGGCCTGGGGCACAGGCCACCCCGGCGGCATTGGGACCATTCACGCGGGCAGTGCGCTAGGTGCGTTGCGGCGGCTCGAGCAACTCATCCAGGAAGCCGTCATCACGGTTCCTCGCGCTTTGATCGCCGAGACCATCAATCTCATCGCCGTGCTCGCGGGGCGCGGCGCCGACCGTCGCCTCGCAGAACTCGCCCTCGTCACGGGACTTGGACCCGCCGGCGACTACAGTCTTTCATCAGCAGGAGACTGACATGCGTCCGCAATTTCGCTTTCGTCGAGATACCGCTTCACTAGCCATGTCCGGGATGGTTCTTTTGGCGTCGGCGCCGGCATGGGCTGCCGGCTCGAACATGCCGTGGGAACAGCCGCTCAACCAGATCTTGCAGTCGGTGGAAGGGCCGGTCGCCAAGATCATCGCCGTCATCATCATCGTCGTGACGGGGCTCACGCTCGCGTTCGGGGACTCGTCAGGTGGTTTCCGCAGGCTGATCCAAATCGTGTTCGGTCTGTCGATCGCGTTTGCCGCCTCGAGTTTCTTCCTGTCGTTCTTCTCCTTCGGCGGCGGCGTGGTGATCTGATGGATGAACCGGTCAAAGGCTTTGTCGTGCCCGTTCACCGCGCGCTCACTGAGCCAATCTTGATGGGCGGGGCGCCGCGGTCGGTTGCAATTGTCAACGGCACGCTTGCGGCAGCCCTTGGGCTCGGACTGAGGCTCTGGATCGCGGGTCTTGTCCTCTGGTTCATCGGCCACATGGCCGCCGTCTGGGCCGCCAAGCGCGATCCCGCCTTTGTCGACGTGGTGCGCCGACACTTGTGCATTCCCAGCCATCTTAACGTCTGAGCACTTGATCATGATGAATCTCGCCGAATATCGCCATTCCGACACTCGTCTTGCCGACTTCCTGCCTTGGGCAGCCTTGGTCGATGAGGGAATTATCCTGAACAAGGACGGTTCGTTCCAGCGGACGGCAAAATTCCGGGGACCTGACCTCGACAGCGCAGTGCCGGCTGAACTCGTCGCTGTCGCCGGTCGTTTGAACAATGCCATGCGTCGCCTGGGATCTGGCTGGGCCGTCTTCGTTGAGGCGCAGCGTCATTTTGCGGGGACCTACCCGCCTAGCTCCTTTCCGGATGTCGCGTCTGCGCTGGTCGACGCGGAACGCAGGGCTCAGTTCGAGGAGGCGGGTGCCCATTATGAGTCCAGCTACTTCCTGACCTTCCTCTACCTGCCTCCAGAGGAAGGGGCCGCCAGGGCAGAGCAACTGCTCTACGAGGGACGCGATCGGACCGTTGGAGCGGACGCGCGCGAGGTCCTCCGCGGGTTTATCGACCAGACCAATCGTGTGCTTCAGCTCGTTGAAGGGTTCATGCCGGAATGCACCTGGCTCGACGATCAGGACACGCTGACCTACCTGCACTCGACGATCTCGACCAAGCGTCACCGTGTTCGCGTGCCCGAAATTCCGATGTACATCGATGCGCTGTTGGCAGATCAGCCGCTGACCGGCGGGCTAGAGCCGATGTTGGGCTCAGCCAATATTCGGGTCCTGACGATTGTTGGCTTTCCGGGCGCCACGACCCCGGGGATCCTGGACGACTTGAATCGCCTGCCATTCTCTTATCGTTGGTCGACTCGCGCGATCATGCTCGACAAGACCGACGCCACCAAGCTTCTGACCAAGATTCGGCGGCAGTGGTTCGCCAAGCGAAAGTCGATTGGCGCCATTCTCAAGGAGGTCATGACGAACGAGGCGTCGACGCTGCTCGATACCGACGCACACAACAAGGCGCTTGATGCCGACGCGGCGTTGCAGGAACTAGGGTCGGATCAGATCGGGCAAGCTTTTGTTACGGCGACCATCACTGTTTGGGACCGTGATCCCAACGCTGCCGATGAAAAGCTGAGGTTGGTCGAGAAGGTCATCCAGGGTCGCGATTTCACCTGCATGATTGAGACGGTGAACGCCGTCGAAGCCTGGCTCGGCAGTCTGCCGGGGCACGTCTACGCCAATGTGCGGCAGCCTCCGATTTCGACCCTCAACCTCGCCCATATGATTCCGATGTCGGCCGTGTGGGCCGGCGAGGCGAGGGATCGGCACTTCAAGGGTCCGCCACTCCTGTTTGGCAAGACCGAGGGATCGACGCCGTTCCGATTCTCGCTTCACGTCGGCGACGTCGGCCATACCCTTGTGGTCGGACCGACGGGGGCTGGCAAGTCGGTACTCCTCGCTCTGATGGCGCTACAGTTCAGGCGTTATCCAAACTCTCAGGTCTTTGCGTTCGACTTCGGTGGTTCGATCCGGGCGGCCGCTCTCGCCATAGACGGTGATTGGCACGATCTGGGCGGGGCATTGTCTGACGGAGGTGAGCAACCCGTTGCGTTGCAGCCGCTGGCTTGGATCGACGATCCTTCCGAGCGCGGATGGGCCACGGAATGGATCTGCGCAATCCTTGCGCGGGAAAGGGTCGAGATTACCCCGGAGGTCAAGGATCATCTGTGGTCGGCGCTGACATCTCTCGCTTCGGCGCCGAGGGAGGAACGGACCCTCACGGGCCTGTCCGTGCTGCTTCAATTGAACTCCCTGAAACGCGCCTTGCAACCTTATTGCCTCGGCGGTCCGTCCGGACGCCTGCTCGATGCCGAATTCGAGCGCCTAGGCGAGGCCTCGGTCCAGGCGTTTGAGACCGAAGGCTTGATTGGAACAAGCGCGGCACCGGCTGTGCTGGCGTACCTCTTTCATCGCATCGGGGACCGTCTCGATGGGCGGCCGACACTTCTGATTGTCGATGAGGGTTGGCTTGCCCTCGACGACGAGGATTTCGCCGGCCAGCTCCGGGAATGGCTGAAGACGCTTCGGAAAAAGAACACGTCTGTCATCTTCGCGACCCAGTCACTTTCGGACATTGATGGCTCTGCGATTGCGCCGGCTATCATCGAAAGCTGCCCAACGCGCCTGTTGCTCCCGAACGAACGGGCGATCGAACCGCAGATCACTGCCATCTATCGCCGCTTTGGCCTCAATGACCGCCAGATCGAGCTTCTGAGTCGGGCAACGCCAAAGCGCGACTACTACTGCCAGTCGCGTCGCGGCAACCGGATGTTCGAACTTGGCCTTGGTGAGGTTGCGCTCGCATTTACCGCAGCCTCTTCCAAGACAGACCAGGCCACCATCACGCAACTCATCGCCGAACATGGACCCGACGGCTTCGTGCCTGCGTGGCTCCAGCATCGTGGCGTCGCCTGGGCGGCAGATCTGATCCCCAATCTCGTCAATCTGGAAAAATCGCTATGAGACCTCTTGGCCTATTGGCGACCACGGCCGCCTTCGCGCTGCTGCTTGGCGTTACGCTGCCCGCACGGGCGCTGATCGTCTTTGATCCCACCAACTACGTCCAGAATGTCCTTACGGCCGCGCGGGAGCTCCAGCAGATTAATAATCAGATCACCTCGTTGCAGAACGAGGCTCAGATGCTGATCAATCAGGCAAAGAATCTGGCAAGCCTGCCGTATTCGTCGCTGCAGCAACTGCAATCCTCGATCCAGCGCACGCAGCAATTGCTGGCGCAGGCCCAACGCATCGCATACGACGTGCAGCAGATAGATCGCGCCTTCGCGACCAGCTACGCGCCAGCGACCAGCAGCCAATCGAACCAGTTACTAATCTCCAACGCTCAGTCGCGTTGGCAGAATTCCTATGCCGCGACGCAAGATGCGCTTCGTGTCCAGGCCGGCATCGTTGGCAACCTCGACACCAATCGCATCCAGACGTCTGCCCTCGTAACCTCGAGCCAGAGTGCCAGCGGCGCCTTGCAGGCAACTCAGGCCGGCAACCAGATCCTCGCGCTTCAAGCGCAACAACTTGCCGATCTCACAGCGGCCGCGGCGGCACAGGGCAGGGCGCAGAGTCTTGAAGCCGCTCAGCGCGCCTCGGCTCAGGATCAGGGACGAGAACAGCTTCGGCGCTTCCTGACACCAGGGCAGGGCTATCAATCCTCCAATGTGCAGATGTTCCACTGATGACCGACATAAGGGCATTCAAGGCGCTGTCGCTGCTTACGACAATCGGCCTAGTGGCCGTAGCGGCCTGCACGATTCAGCTGCGTGGCCGAGACGAATCTGGGTCGGCGCCGAAGGCGGAGCAGACGACCGATGCAGCCAACGCCGACCTCGTACGTTGCCGCGGCGTCACTCCGGAGGAGACGGCAGGCTATCGCCACTGCCAGCAGATTTGGGCCGAAAACCGGCGCCGCTTCCTTGGCAGGAAAGACGGCGTCGGAGCTCCCGGCCACGATGACTCAACCAGCTCGATAACTGCCCAAAAGGATCAAAGCCGGATCCCGCAGGGATATCCGAACCCGGCGACACCCGAGGCGAACAAGCCATGACTGGTACGGCGATCATCGACCAGTTCCTGGAAACGTTCACGCGTTATATCGATAATGGCTTCGGGCTGCTGGAGAGTGATGTCGGATATCTCGCAACGACCCTTGCTGCGATCGACATCACGCTCGCCGCGTTGTTCTGGAGTTGGGGAACTGATGAGGACATCATCGCGCGCCTCGTCAAGAAGACGCTCTTCGTGGGGGTCTTCGCCTACCTCATCGGCAACTGGAACAGCCTGGCGCGCATCATCTTCGAGAGCTTTGCCGGCCTTGGGCTGAAAGCATCCGGCATAAGCCTGTCCGCATCCGACTTCCTTAGACCGGGAAAGATCGCCCAAGTCGGACTCGATGCCGGCCGACCATTACTCGATTCGATCTCGAATCTGATGGGCTACATCAGCTTCTTCGAGAACTTCGTGCAGATCGTTGTTCTCCTGTTCGCATGGGTCGTGGTGCTACTTGCCTTCTTCATTTTGGCGATCCAGCTCTTTGTCACCCTGATCGAGTTCAAGCTCACGACGCTCGCCGGCTTCGTGCTCATTCCCTTCGGACTGTTTGGCAAGACTGCCTTCGCGGCAGAGTGGGTCTTGGGTAACGTCATCTCTTCAGGGATCAAGGTCCTGGTCCTGGCCGTCATCGTCGGCATTGGCTCGACCCTGTTTTCGCGGTTCACCGCTGGCTTTGGCGGCGCTCAGCCGACCATTGAAGACGCGATGACCTTGGTCCTTGCCGCACTATCTTTGCTGGGCCTCGGTATCTTTGGTCCCGGAATCGCGAACGGCCTGGTGTCGGGCGGACCCCAACTCGGCGCCGGGGCCGCGATTGGAACTGGCCTTGCTGCCGGCGGCATTGTAGCGGCGGGCGCGGGTCTTGCCGCCGGAGGCGTTGGTCTAGCTGGCGGCGCGATTGCTGGCGCCGCGCGCGGTGGCGGCGCTGTCATAAGCGGAGCATCAGCCGCCTACCGCAGCGGCGGCCTTGCCGGCGCCGCGGAGGCCGGCGCTTCCGCTGCCATGAGCCCGTTGCGTCGTGCAGCGGCTGCGCTCGGCGGAGGTGGGCAGGCCGGCGCGCAGGCCGCCAGCACTTCGGCCGAAGGGCAGCCCGATTGGGCGCGGCGCATAAAGCGAGCCGAGACTATTCGACACGGTGCGTCGGCAGCCGGGCACGCGATCCGCTCAGGCGATCACGGTGGCAGCGGCTCTTCCGTCGATTTGTCTGAAGGAGAGCGCTGACACGCCGCCATTGCACCTTCGCTATCCGCTGCGCGGGCGTCTCAAACGCGGACACCGCTCGACTCGAAACCGATCACTTGATCTCAGGGGCAACTATCGATGTTCAAACGACCTTCCGTTCATTACGGGCGCATGCCCGAACCGGTTACGCCGTATCAGAAAGCAGCGCAGGTTTGGGACGAACGCATTGGATCCGCCCGCTTACAAGCCAAGAATTGGCGCTTGATGGCGTTCGGCTGCCTGATGCTATCGGCCGTTCTCGCAGGTAGCCATGTCTGGCAATCGAGCCAAGGCTCGATCACGCCGTGGGTGGTTGAAGTCGATCATCTCGGCCAAGCCCAAAGGGTTGCGCCGGCCAACATCGACTATCAACCGACTGACGCTCAGATCGCCTACCATCTGGCGCGCTTCATCGACGATGTCAGAGGTCTACCGGCCGACGGTATCGTTCTGCGCCGAAACTGGCTCAGGGCCTATGATTTCACGACCGATCGTGGCGCCGCTGCGCTCAACGACTACGCGCGCAACAACGACCCCTTTGCCAAGCTGAGTAAGGTGCAAATTTCCGTCGACGTATCGAGCGTCATTCGCGCGTCGTCGGAAAGCTTTCGGGTCGCGTGGACCCAGCGCACCTACGACAACGGCTCGCTGAGCTCGACTGAACGTTGGACTGCAATCCTCACGATCGTGATCGAGACGCCGCGCGATGCCGAACGCCTGCGCAAGAATCCCCTTGGCGTCTATGTCCGCGCCATCAACTGGTCAAAGGAGTTGAGTCAGTGACTAAGACGCCGTCTGACGTTCATTCGAAATGTTCCCTTCAGCAAAGCAGGCTCAATTCGGCTTGGCTCGAGTTCGTGAGCTCGAAGCGTGCATTTCTGTCCGCTCTTCTGCTTTGCTCGTCTGTGCTCGGTGGGTGTGCGACCTACATTCCGCCGGAGATCAGCTATGACGCGGATGTCCCTCCGCTGCGGGCGGTTCCGGCGGCTCTGGACGACAGATCGCGACCACTTCACGTTCCGCCACTCTGGAAGCCGGCCCTTGGCGGGAAATCGGGCGCGAAAGAGGACGCTGAACCCGTGAGCCGGGTTGAGACCGCAAACAGCGCAGCCCGGGTCGAACCGCGCAAGCGGGGGTATTTCAACGCAGCGCAAATCTACGCTTACAGCCCCGGAGCGCTCTTTCAGATCTACGCTGCGCCTGGGCAGATCACGGATATCGCGCTCGAGGAGGGAGAGCAGTTGACGGGATCAGGGCCCATCGCGGCCGGCGACACCGTCCGCTGGGTCGTAGGGGATACCGAGAGCGGGAGTGGCGATACGCGACGGGTCCACATCCTGGTCAAGCCAACCCGCGCATCGATCGAGACCAATCTTATCGTCAATACTGACCGGCGCACCTACCTGATTGAGCTCCGCTCCCGCGAGCGGCCATACATGCCGTCTGTTGCCTGGTACTATCCTGAAACGGTACGCGAACGGTCCCGTTCAGCCGCTCTGAAACCCGCTCTTCCGGACCCGGCGCAGCGCATCTCCCGCTATGCCATTGAAGGGGACAGTCCTCCCTGGCGGCCGCTCGCCGCATATGACGATGGCCGCAAAGTCTATGTCGAATTCTCGCAAGGCATCGTGCAGGGCGAGATGCCTCCACTTTTCGTCATCGGCCCGGACGGCAAGACCGAACTCGTCAACTACCGCGCATACGGCAACGTGCTGATCGTTGATCGGCTGTTTGCTGCCGCTGAGCTCCGGCTCGGCGGTGAGCACCAGCAGAAGGTCAGGATCGTCAGGACGGACGGGAGGCCGTCGTCATGAACACCCGGAATGAAAACGATCACGAGCAAGCAGTGCCGCCGGAGACACAAGCGGAGCAGTCCGAAAGCTTCCGCTTGAGAGCGGAGCATCCGCGCGTGACCAGGTTGTCGCGGAAGGTCCTGGCCGGCGGGAGCGCGGTTGCATTGCTTGTCATCGGCGGAGCGGTACTGTGGTCGCTGCAGAGCAATCGTCCCCGCAATCAGGCGGCCGATGAGCTTTACAGCACCGACCGTCACAACGTTGCCGACGGCATTATGACGCTGCCGAAGGACTATGCCGGCGTTCCGCGCCAGCCAATCCCGCAGCTTGGTCCGCCGCTCCCCGGGGACCTCGGTCGACCGATCCTTGCCGCTCAAGGCCAGTCGCCGGCGATCGGGGCTGATCCTGACCAGCAGCGCCGGGATCAAGAGGCCGAGGCAGCCCGCATCAGTCATCCATTCGCTTCGACCAATGGACGTGAAGTACGTCCGCCCACCGCTGCGATTATTGGAAGTGACCGCGTCGTGCCATCGAATGCAACGGGGACCGGCGATGACGCATCTGCACAGAGCGGTCAGGACCGAAAGCTTGCCTTCGTGAACGCCTCTGTAGACCGTCGCACGGTCAGCCCTGACCGCATCACCAGGCCGGCCTCACGATATATCGTGCAGGCCGGGACGGTCATTCCGGGAGCCCTAATCACGGGAATCCGATCAGACCTTCCAGGCCTAGTCACGGCACAGGTAACCGAGAACATATTTGATACACCGACCGGCCGCTTTCTGCTTGTGCCCCAGGGAGCGCGTCTGATCGGCATGTACGATAGTCAGGTCACTTTCGGTCAATCCCGCGTCCTTCTCGCCTGGACGCGGCTGATCATGCCGAATGGACGTTCTATCGTTCTCGAGCGGCAGCCTGGCGCTGACAGCGCTGGCTACGCAGGCCTCGAAGACGAGGTCGACAATCACTGGGGTGAGCTGTTCAAGGCTGCGGCACTATCGACGTTTCTGGCGGTCGGGACCGAACTAGGGGCAGGTTCGGACACAAATAGCAACAACAGCGCCATCATCCAGGCATTGCGACACGGCGCCTCCGACTCACTAAATCAAACCGGACAGCAGGTGGTTCGACGCAGTCTCAACATCCAGCCTACTTTGACCGTACGACCGGGCTTCCCGGTTCGTGTTCTTGTCAATCGTGACCTCATACTTACGCCGTATGGAGGCTGACAACATGCCAAGACTCAAAATAGGAGAGCTTCCAGACGACAAGCCCGTCAAAGTGAGTACGGAGCTGCCTGCGGCCGTGCATCGTGATCTCATTGCATATGCAGAAGCGCTTAAGCGTCAGGGTGGTCAAGTGGTCGATCCGACTAAACTCATCGCCCCCATGTTGGCGCGCTTTATGGCCACGGATCGAGGATTTTCTAAACTGAAACGTGAAGGACACGTTCCGGCCGCTGAGGAAGGACAGTGACGCTCAAGGGTTTCCGAAGCTGTTGGTCGACGCCAAATAGTTGCGTAGATCAAACCTAGGCGCTGCCGAGTTGAGCTGAGATATCGTGCCGGAAAGTGTGTTCCCGCGTCTGCCGAAACAACTCCGCTTACCAGGTTTTCTCATTTTCAGACGCGAGAGCGCTGGGCATCGACGTGCAATTATTTAGTCACCTTCAGCCGCGTTACACTGCTTCGGCCATCGACGCTGACAGGCACGTCACCCTCGATCGTGGCCCGACGTACGACGCGATGCTGGTCCCCGTAATCGTTGACCGCGTAATGCTGCGTTGCGCGGTTATCCCATATCGCAATATCGCCCTCTAACCAGTTCCAGCGCACAGTGTTTTCGGGCGCGGTGATGTGAGACTGGAGCAGATCGAACAGCTTTTGTCCGTCGTATTTGGGGATCCCAACAAAATGCTTCACCAAGGCGCCGAGCACTAGCGTCCGCTCGCCTGTTTCGGGATGGACGCGTACGACGGGATGCTCGGTCTCAAAAACCGTTCTGGTGAACACCTCGTCAAAGTGTTTCTTGTCGACCTCGCGGACACGCGCGATCCCGGCGTAATCGAAGACGTTGCTGTGAACGGCCCATAGGCCCTCGGCGAGCCGTTGTAGTGGCGGCGGCAAACCAAGATAAGCGGCAGCTGTGTTCGACCACAGGGTGTCGCCTCCGAACGTTGGCATTACAACGGCCCGCAGGACCAAAATCTTGGGATAGGCGTCGGCGAAGGTTCCATCCGCGTGCCAAACGTCGGCGCGACCGCCGCCGCGACTGGAGTCCAGTTCGAGCAGCGACGCCATCCCCTTGGTAGCACCGAGCATCGGATGTGGCACTAGCTTTCCGAGACGAGCGGCAAAGCGCTCCTGCTCCGCGTCATTGAGATGTCCTTGATTGCGGAAGAAGATCACCTTGTGCTCGAGCAATAAGCTGTTGATCGCGGCGATCGCGTGATCCGGTAGATCGCCTGATAGCTTGATATTTTTGACTTCGGCGCCGATGCGCGCTGCATGTTTCGCAACATCGGTGCTCGGAATGACGCCGCCGATCAAAGCGTTTGTGCTCATCTTGCTTTTCCAAGCCCTTGCAGTTCTTCCTCGCCCATTGGAGCAAATGATCTTCAGCAAGCATCGTGCCAAGCGAAAGACAAACATGTACTCGACAATGGGCAGTGAACGAATCGTGGCATTTGGCGCGAGTCCTCGAACTGAGCCAGTGGTTGGGCCGAGTGACGAAAGAACTCGATCGCCGACCTCACCCCTTCGAATGTCGAATCGCGAAGCGGACAGCAGGAGCGCGCCAACGGCAGATCTTCAGTTATGCTTCTGTAATCACTCAACTACGCTGAAAAAGCAATGTTTCTGCAGAATTGGCAATAGTTCATGATGGTCATGAATCATGTAGTCGAGCTCTGCCGCCCGCAAGCGCGCTTCGGAAACAAATTCTTCCACGATTGATACGTTGATGAGACCGAGATTGCGGGCAATTTCCGTCTCAACTGGCATATCGCCCACGATGACGGTTCTTCTGGGGATAAATCATTGGCCTGCATATAGAAGCGCAGCCGCTCTTCCTTGCTCATGCTCCTAAACTGAGTTGCGCGGCTCGCAAATGCGAAAATGTCGCTGACGTAAGTCTCAATTCCAAGTCTTTGCACACTCAACAAATGTGATTGCTGACAATGACGGTTTGGACGGCTCTCTGATCAGCGGCGAGCGAAGACATTTCGTGCCCCTTTTACGTAAGGCGGCGTAGCGCGCCAAGAATTCGTAGGTGTCGTGCAAAATGGCGCCCTCCTTGCCATGCATGAGCTCGATTCATTTGTCGACATACCCAGATTGCGGAAAAGAATGGAGGGGAGCTCAAACTCCTCTCGAAACCCATCCATATCGATGATCGCGCGGCTGAAGCCGCTCAAAATAGCTTTGACGGTTTGCAACACCGCATTGGCGTCATCGAGTAGTGTGCCACAATGGCGGATCTCATGCGTGAACCTGGGGCACGTCATCTTGCGGTAATCGATTTGTTTAAGCAATGGCCATCCCAGGCGGCGCCGGGAAAGTCACAAAGCCGAATGGGCTTTCGAAAGTCTCAACGCTTACTATGTGCGTTTGTTCTGGACCTGACACGAGATTGTGCCTCTGTCAGTATACGGACAAGTGTCTACACAGTGCGGCAAGCCCGACTGTTTCGTTCGTGAATTTCGCGAGGTAATTGATGGCCCGACCGCTGGAGTCTGTGAGAGCTGTAGATGCAAGATCGCTCTCCGTCGAGCGGCGCTGTTACCGTGTTCGCCTTCGCTCTCATCGAGGAAGAGCGGAAGAGGCGTCGCAAGTGGCCCATCTGATGTCGCTGTGATCAGGTTGGCCAATCGGGCGCAGCGGATTGTTGCTCGAATGTTCTCGATGTCGTCGTCTCGAAAGTGGAGTGGTATGTACATGGAGGCTCTCCGCTGGCGGTCGTCGAGATAAACCCAAGTCAATAGGCTAGAAAACTGCCAGTCTTAGTCGTTCCCGTAGAGGTTCTCCGCTTCCTCTTTTGACGTGACGATTTCGAAGTTATCTGGGACCCGGCGATTTCACTCAGCCGCTTCAATCCGTCGAGCTGCTGGTTGGGGTGGTGTTTCCGTAGCTATTCTCCTGCGGGCTGAGCCAGGCATTCATGGACCTTTAGAGATCTCACCCCGGCGGCGCCTGTATGAGGCGGTCCGGCAGCTCTCCTTCGACGGGCACTCACCGAGTCGCGTTTGGCGAACTACTCCTTGATCTCGGCAAGATCGCCGCCGACCTCAAAACCGTCTTCATCGTTTCGATGAACGCCGCCGATGAGTGCAAGTCGGAGGTGATCGTAACGAACCCATGTAATACACCAAAATCCTCGTCTACATGGTGGCCGCCCTCGCCCGTGGGCAATCGCCGAGGAGATTGTCGACGATTTTCCCTCGCTGACGCGAGGCCGCGGTCGAACACGCCAAGGCGTATCCCAAGCGAGAGTGCCTATCCCCCTGAGTCTGAATCGGGCGCTGGCGAGCTAGCGGACCTTGGGTTCGATGACGAAGCCGAGACGGGCGAGGTTGCGCCGCGCCGGATTCCGTGACTGCGTATTTAATCGACGAGAACGTCCTTCGCGAATGGCGCACGTGGCAACGTGAACGTGCGCAAGTGGCTTGCAACCCGCTCCTGGATCAAAGCGCGCTCATACTGCGCGAGCGCGCCGCCTCTGGAGCAGGAATTCGCCCGGGCGCGTCGTGGTGTCCAGGTTCTCGGTCAGGGAGCGGAACGCCACTCGATTGTCCGAGCGAGCTCGCGATCGCGAGCAGGTGCGACAGCGAGTGCCCGCGCCAAGCCGGTGCGGTCATCCTTCGCCCTAGGCGTGATTCTCGAACAGGGACGCGGATCAGCGCCGGCGGCGAGCAGCGCATCGCGCTGCAAGTCCGTGTTCTGACGGTCGGAGTCCGGTCGACACGCGCATGTAGCCAACCAACATAGGCGGATACCCATCGGAAATAGGTTTCCGTTTGGTAGCGCGTGGCGACAGAGTTTTCCGCTTATTTTTTGCACCACCAGGCGTTTAGCTCAGAGGGCTACTACAAGATTTGGTAGATGGCTAAAGCCAACTTGAGGCCCTAGGAGTCGGCCGCCATCATCATCGACGAACAGAAGTGAACGCAAGCGCACGTGAAGCCGCTGCCCGCAGCGCCTGCGGGCACCTTCCGCCCTTTCATCGCTTAGAGAGTGAAGTGCCACCGTGTCCGAACAACCCCTGCCGACGCTGCCGATGTGGCGCGTCGATCACATTGAGCCCTCGCCCGAGATGTTGGCGATACGCGCCAACGGTCCGATCCACCGCGTGCGTTTCCCGTCAGGGCACGAAGGCTGGTGGGTGACAGGCTACGACGAGGCCAAGGCGGCGCTGTCCGACGCGGCGTTTCGGCCGGCGGGAATGCCGCCGACGGCATTCACCCCGGATTCGGTAATTCTCGGTTCGCCGGGGTGGCTGGTCTCGCACGAGGGGGGCGAGCATGTCCGGTTACGCACGCTCGTGGCGCCGGCCTTCAGCAGCCGCAGGGTGAAGCTGCTGGCGCCGCATGTCGAGGCGATCGCTGCGCAGTTGTTCGAGAACCTGGCGGCCCAGCGCCAGCCCGCCGACTTGCGGCGCCACCTCTCCTTTCCGCTTCCGGCCATGGTCATCAGCGCGCTGATGGGCGTGCTCTACGAGGATCACGCCTTTTTCGCCGGGCTGTCCGACGAGGTGATGACGCACCAGCATGAAAGCGGCCCGCGCAGCGCGTCGCGCTTGGCCTGGGAAGAACTGCGCGCCTACATTCGCGGCAAGATGCACGACAAGCGCCAGGATCCTGGCGACAACCTGCTGACGGATCTGCTCGCGGCGGTCGACCAGGGCAATGCGACCGAGGAAGAAGCGATCGGCCTGGCGGCGGGCATGCTGGTGGCGGGGCACGAGAGCACCGTCGCGCAAATCGAATGCGGGCTGCTGGCCATGTTCCGCCATCCGCAACAGCGCGAACGCCTGGTCGGCGATCCATCCCTGGTGGACAAGGCGGTGGAGGAAATCCTGCGCATGTACCCGCCGGGCGCGGGCTGGGACGGCATCATGCGCTATCCGAGGACCGACGTGACCATCGCGGGCGTGCATATTCCCGCGGAGAGCAAGGTGCTCGTCGGCCTGCCGGCAACGTCGTTCGATCCGCGCCATTTCGACGACCCGGAAATCTTCGACATCGGACGCCAGGAAAAGCCGCACCTGGCGTTCTCCTACGGGCCGCACTCCTGCATCGGCGGGCCGCTGGCCAGGCTGGAACTCAAGGTGGTGTTCGGTTCGATCTTCCAGCGCTTTCCCGCGCTGCGCCTGGCCGTGGCGCCCGAAGAACTGAAGTTGCGCAAGGAGATCATCACTGGCGGGTTCGAGGAGTTCCCCGTGCTCTGGTGATGTGCGGACGCCGCTGGGGGATCGCGATCGTCTCCACGATTTGCCGGCGCGCCTGCCGCGCACCGGTCAGATCAGTCAGCCAACAGGTAACCAAGATGGACGTGCAAGAAACAACGGCAGCATGCCGGGACGCCTTCGCCGAACTGGCGTCGCCGGCCTGCATCCACGACCCGAATCCGTTCATGCGGTGGTTGCGCGAGCACGATCCGGTGCATCGCGCGGCATCAGGCCTCTTTCTGTTGAGCCGCCATGCCGACATCTACTGGGCGCTCAAGGCCACGGGCGATGCGTTTCGGGGACCGGCACCGGGCGAACTGGCGCGCTATTTTCCGCATGCGGCGACCAGCCTGTCGCTCGATCTGCTGGCCTCCACGCTAGCGATGAAGGACCCACCAACGCATACGCGTCTGCGTCGGCTGATCTCGCGCGAGTTCACCATGCGCCAGATCGACAACCTGCGGCCGAGCATCGTGCGCATCGTCGCGGCACGCCTGGACGGCATGGCGCCCGCGCTGGAGCGCGGGGAGGCCGTGGACCTGCATCGGGAGTTCGCGCTGGCGTTGCCCATGCTGGTCTTCGCCGAACTGTTTGGCATGCCCCAGGACGACATGTTCGGGCTCGCCGCCGGCATCGGCGCCATTCTGGAAGGCCTGAGCCCGCACGCCAGCGATCCCCGGCTCGCCGCGGCGGACGCGGCCAGTGCCAGAGTGAAGGCCTACTTCGGCGGTCTCATACAGCGCAAGCGCACCGATCCCCGCCACGACATCGTGTCGATGCTAGTCGGCGCACACGACGATGATGCCGACACGCTCTCGGATGCTGAGTTGATCAGCATGTTGTGGGGCATGCTGCTGGGTGGCTTCGCCACCACTGCTGCGACCATCGACCATGCGGTCCTGGCGATGCTGGCGTATCCCGAACAGCGGCAATGGCTGCAGGGAGACGCCATGGGGGTGAAGGCATTCGTCGAAGAAGTCCTGCGCTGCGACGCGCCCGCCATGTTCAGCTCCATTCCGCGCATCGCCCAGCGCGACATCGAATTGGGCGGCGTGGTGATCCCGAAGAACGCGGACGTGCGCGTGCTGATCGCGTCCGGCAATCGCGACCCTGACGCCTTCGCCGATCCCGACCGCTTCGATCCCGCGCGGTTCTACGGCACCAGTCCTGGCATGTCGACCGACGGAAAGATCATGCTGAGCTTCGGCCACGGCATCCACTTCTGCCTCGGTGCGCAACTGGCCCGGGTGCAGTTGGCCGAGAGTTTGCCGCGGATTCAGGCGCGCTTCCCCACGCTGGCATTGGCCGAGCAGCCGACCCGGGAGCCCTCCGCGTTCCTTAGGACGTTTCGCGCGCTGCCGGTCCGGCTGCGTGCGCAGGGGGCTGAGATGCGCGTCGTGGTCGACCAGGATCTGTGCGGAACCAGCGGACAGTGCGTGCTGACGCTACCGGGCACTTTTCGCCAGCGCGAACCGGACGGCGTGGCCGAAGTGTGCGGGGCGACACTGCCGCAGGCGCTGCACGCCGCCGTGCGGCTCGCAGCCAGCCAGTGCCCGGTCGCCGCCATTCGGGTCATCGGAAGGGAAGCTGGCGATGACGAGCGCGCCAGCGCCGACAGTGGGCCTTCTCCGGCGGAGGCGGAGCGGCATGCCGCGAGAGACAAACGCAATCCTGGAGGACACCATGGGACGGTTTGAGGGCAAGGTGGCCGTGGTGACCGGCGCCGGGGCCGGTATCGGCAAGGCATGCGCCCTCGCCATCGCGCGCGAGGGCGGCAGAGTGGTGGTCGCCGACATCGATGGCTCGGCGGCCATGGCCTGCACCGCGCAAATCGCGGCCGAGGCGGGCCACGCGCTGGCCCTGGCCATCGACATCGCCGAGGCGCAGGCGGTGGCAGCGCTGTTCGAGATGGCGGAGCGGCACTTCAGTGCGGTCGACCTGCTGGTGAACAACGCGGGCGCCATGCATCTGACTCCGCGCGACCGCGCGATCCTCGACCTGGACCTGGCGGTCTGGGATCAGACCATGGCAACCAATCTGCGCGGCACGTTGCTCTGCTGCCGGCAGGCCATCCCACGGATGATCGCCCGCGGCGGTGGCGCGATCGTCAACATGTCGTCGTGCCAGGGGCTCAGCGGTGACACCGCGCTGACGTCCTACGCCACGTCGAAGGCGGCGATGAACATGCTATCGGCCTCGCTCGCCACCCAGTACGGTCATGCGCAGATCCGCTGCAACGCGGTTGCGCCGGGTCTCATCATGACCGAGCGTCTCCTCGCCAAGCTGGACGAGTGCATGCAACGGCATCTGCGCCGGCACCAGCTCCTGCCGCGCGTCGGCCGCCCCGAGGACGTGGCCGCGCTGGTGGTGTTCCTGCTCTCCGACGATGCAGCGTTCATCACTGGCCAGGTCGTGTGCATCGACGGCGGCATGCTGGCGCATGTGCCGACGTACGCCGACGGTGGCAACAGCCGCGCCGCGCGGCCTTCCGGCGAGACCGCCGAAGCGGCCGCGTCGGCGCGCTGCTGATGGGCATGCTGCTCAACCCGCTGAACCGTCGGCATCGGCTGCGGCACGACATCCCGGTCGTGCCCGGCGCTTTCCCCTTGGTCGGGCATCTTCCCGCCGTCGTCTGCGACCTGCCGCGCCTGCTGCGGCACGCGGAACGGACGCTGGGCAGCCACTTCTGGCTGGATTTCGGCCCTGCCGGACACCTGATGACCTGCATGAATCCGGATGCGTTCGCACTACTCCGACACAAGGACGTGTCCTCGGCGCTGATCCAAGAGATCTCGCCCGAATTGTTTGGCGGAACGTTGGTCGCCCAGGATGGCGGCGCGCACCGGCAGGCGCGCGATGCGATCCAGGCTGCGTTCCTGCCCATGGGGCTGACCCAGGCCGGACTCGGCGAGCTGTTCGCGCCCGTCATCCGGGCGCGGGTGCAGAGGTGGCGCGACCGCGGCGACGTAACCATCCTGCGCGAAACCGGCGATCTGATGCTCAAGCTCATCTTCAGCCTCATGGGAATCCCCGCACAGGACCTGCCGGAATGGCGTCGCAAGTACCGGCAACTGCTGCAGTTGATCGTCGCGCCCCCGGTCGACCTGCCCGGACTGCCCTTGCGGCGCGGCCGCGCCGCCCGCGACTGGATCGACGCGCAGTTGCGCCAGTTCGTCCGCGACGCGCGCGAACATGCCGCGCGCACCGGGTTGATCAACGACATGGTGAGCGCCTTCGATCGCAGCGACGATGCGCTCACCGATGAGGTCCTGGTCGCCAATATCCGCTTGCTGCTGCTTGGTGGTCACGACACCACCGCCTCGACGATGGCCTGGATGGTGATCGAGCTGGCGCGGCAGCCTGGGCTATGGGACGCCCTTGTCGAGGAGGCGCAACGCGTGGGCGCGGTGCCGACCCGGCACGCGGACCTGGCGCAGTGTCCGGTCGCCGAGGCGCTGTTCCGCGAGACGCTGCGCGTGCATCCGGCGACGCCGCTCCTGGTGCGTCGCGCACTGCGTGAATTGCGACTCGGCCAACGGCGCATTCCCGCGGGCACCGATCTGTGCATCCCGCTGCTGCATTTCTCCACCTCGGCGCTGCTGCACGACGCGCCTGATCAGTTTCGCCTGGCGCGGTGGTTGCAACGCACCGAGCCGATCCGGCCGATGGACATGCTGCAGTTCGGTACCGGCCCACACGTCTGCATCGGCTACCACCTGGCATGGTTGGAACTGGTGCAGTTCTGCATCGCCTTGGCGCTGACCATGCACGAGGCTGGGGCGCGGCCGCGGTTGCTGAGCGGCGTCGAAAGAGGCCAGCGCTATTACCCGACCGCACATCCGTCCATGACTATCCGCATCGGATTCTCATGAGCTGGCATCGCATGCCCGTGTGGCGAGGCAGCG
Organism: Bradyrhizobium sp. Unk1; assembly: GCF_059512345.1. Lineage (NCBI taxonomy): Bacteria > Pseudomonadati > Pseudomonadota > Alphaproteobacteria > Hyphomicrobiales > Nitrobacteraceae > Bradyrhizobium > Bradyrhizobium sp. Unk1. The sequence continues at coordinate 19,966 of NZ_JCAMOP010000058.1, read as the reverse complement.
GCGCCGCGACGCGCGGCATTGCTGCACTCGGCCCGCGCGCACGGTGCGACGCCGACAACACCGCGGCTCGCCTGTCAGGGACAAGGACATGAAGAACATGCAGACCGGTTCCACGCCACAGAACGACAGAACTGGTGATTCCGCGCTCGGCGAATTGGGCGCGCAGGCGCGCGGCGCATCCGGCGGGCTGCTGCCCGAGATCTGGATGCAGGACGGCGCAAAGCGGGTCGAACAGGTGCTGGCGCGTCTTCTGCGCGCCGAACATGAGGCTGAGCTGATGGCGGCGATGCGCTACGCCACCTTGCATGGCGGGAAGCGCACCCGCGCCTTGCTCTGTCTGGCTGCCGGCGGACTGGCCGACACGCCGGCGCACATGCTCGACGACGTGGGTGCCGCCGTCGAGATGATGCACGCCTGTACCCTGGTCCACGACGATCTGCCCGCGATGGACGACGACGTGCTTCGCCGCGGCCTTCCGACCGTGCACGTCAAGTTCGGCGAAGCTACTGCGATCCTGGTCGGCGATGCGCTGCAGGCGCACGCCTTCCTGACCTTGGCGAGCCTGGATGCGCCCGGCGACAACCGTATCGCGCTCGTGCGCGAACTGGCACAGGCGGTGTCAGCCGAGGGTGCCGCAGGCGGGCAGGCCATGGATCTGTCGCTGGTTGGAAAGCACGTCGAGCTGGACAAGATCGTGGAGATGCACCGGATGAAGAGCGGAGCGCTAGTGCGCGCGTCCGTTCGCATGGGCGCGCTATGCGCTATCGCGGAGGATGCCGCGCACGCTGCGCTGTACTGTGCGCTCGATCACTACAGTGCCTGTTTCGGCTTGGCGTTGCAGGTGATCGACGACATTCTCGACGTGACAGCGGATACCGCGACGCTGGGCAAGACCCCCGGCAAGGACGCGGCGGCGCAGAAGCCGACCTGCGCGTCGATCATGGGACTGCAGGCAGCACGTCAGTTCGCGCTGGATCTGTTGCGCGATGCCAGGGAGGCCATCGCGCCGCTGGGGCCGCGTGCGGAACGGTTGGCGCAACTCCTACAGCGGGCCAACGCGTATCTGTTCAAGCACGCGCCATGCGCATGAGCGCGCCGGTGTCGCCCCTGTGCCGCTGCGATGAGTCCGCGGCGCCGATTGCAGCGGTTGCCCGCCGCGGCGCGCTGTGCGCAAGCCTATGCGGCGGACCGGCGCCAGCATCGGGTCGCCGCGCCGAAGGACGGTGGCCGTCCGACGCTGCCTATGCGACGGGCCTGCGGCGACATGCGCGGCGTCTGCCCGATCCCGGTTCTCGTCGACCGTCTGCAAAAGGCACATCCCGCGTGAACACGCTTTCCGAACAGATCCTTTCCGACTTGCGCCGCCTGCTGAGCGAAATGAGCGATGGCGGCAGCGTCGGTCCGTCTGTCTACGACACGGCGCGAGCGCTGCGCTTCCACGGCAACGTCACCGGTCGGCAGGACGCATACGCGTGGCTCATCGCGCAGCAACAGGCCGACGGCGGATGGGGAAGCGCGGACTTTCCGCTGTTCCGCCATGCGCCCACGTGGGCAGCGTTACTGGCATTGCAGCGTGCCGATCCTCTTCCCGGTGCCGCCGACGCAGTCCAGGCTGCAACCCGGTTCCTCCAGCGCCAACCCGATCCCTACGCGTATGCGGTACCGGAAGACGCGCCGATCGGCGCGGAGCTGATCCTGCCGCAGTTTTGCGGTGAGGCCGCATCCTTGCTGGGTGGCGTAGCGCTTCCGCGCCATCCAGCGCTGTTGCCGTTGCGGCAAGCGCGCCTGGTCAAGCTGGGGGCGGTGGCGATGTTGCCGAGCGGCCATCCGTTGCTGCACTCCTGGGAAGCCTGGGGGACGTCGCCGACCACCGCATGCCCGGATGACGACGGCAGCATCGGCATCAGTCCGGCGGCCACTGCCGCCTGGCGTGCGCACGCCGTGACACGGGGACGCACGCCGCAGATATGGCGCGTCGACGCGTATCTGGAGATGGCATCACGGGCGACGCGCAGCGGCATCGAAGGTGTCGTCCCCAACGTCTGGCCGATCAATGTGTTCGAGCCATGTTGGTCGCTGTACACCCTGCATCTGGCCGGGCTGTTCGCGCATCCCGCGCTCGCCGAGGCGGTCCGCGTGATCGTCGCGCAGCTCGACGCCCGTCTGGGCGTGCGCGGTCTGGGCCCCGCCTTGCACTTCGCGGCCGATGCGGACGACACCGCCGTTGCGTTGTGCGTCCTGCACCTTGCAGGCCGCGACCCGGCGGTCGATGCGTTGCGCCGTTTCGAAATCGGCGAGCTGTTCGTCACCTTCCCCGGCGAGCGCAATGCCTCGGTGTCGACCAACATCCATGCCCTGCATGCGTTGCGACTCTTGGGAAAGCCTGCCGGGGGCACCAGCGCGTACGTCGAGGCCAATCGCAACCCGCAGGGTCTATGGGACAACGAAAAATGGCACGTTTCGTGGCTGTATCCCACCGCGCATGCGGTCGCTGCGCTGGCGCAAGGCAAGCCCCAGTGGCGCGACGAGCGTGCGCTGTCGGCGCTGCTGCAGGCGCAGCGTGACGACGGCGGCTGGGGCGCCGGTCGCGCGTCCACGTTCGAGGAAACCGCCTATGCGCTGTTCGCGTTACACGTGATGGACTGGAGCGAAGAGGCGACAGAGCGCCGGCGCATCGCGCAGGTGGTGGCGCGTGCGCTGGAGTGGATGCTCGCCCGCCATGCGGCGCATGCATTGCCGCGGACGCCGCTGTGGATCGGCAAGGAACTGTATTGCCCCACTAGGGTCGTGCGCGTGGCCGAACTCGCCGGGTTGTGGCTGGCGCATCGTTGGGGGCGGCGCGTCCTGGCCGAGGGAGCAGGAGCGGCGCCGTGATCCAGACCGAACGCGCGCTGCAGCAGGTGCTGGAGTGGGGGCGTTCCCTGACCGGGTTCGCCGACGAGCATGCCGTGGAAGCGGTCAGGGGCGGCCAGTACATCCTGCAGCGCATCCACCCGAACCTGCGCGACACCAGCGCCCGCACCGGTCGCGATCCGCAGGACGAAACGCTGATCGTGGCGTTCTATCGCGAACTGGCGCTGCTGTTCTGGCTCGACGATTGCAACGACCTTGGCCTGATCGCGCCGGAGCAGGTCGCCGCGGTGGAACAGGCGCTGGGGCAGGGCGAGCCGTGCGCGCTCCCCGGATTCGAGGGCTGCGCCGTGCTGCGCGCCTCGCTGGCCGCGCTCGCCTACGATCGTCGCGACTATGCTCAGCTTCTCGTGGATACCCGGTGCTACTGCGCGGCGCTGCGCGCCGGACACGCGCAGGCGGCAGGGGCGGAACGCTGGTCCTACGCCGAGTACCTGCACAACGGCATCGATTCGATCGCCTACGCGAACGTGTTCTGTTGCCTGTCGTTGCTGTGGGGGCTGGACATGGCGACCTTGCGCGCGCGTCCGGCCTTTCGCCAGGTCCTGCGGCTCATCTCCGCGATAGGGCGCCTGCAGAACGATCTGCATGGACGCGACAAGGACAGGTGGGCCGGCGAGGCCGACAACGCGGCGATCCTGCTGCTGCAGCGCTATCCAGCTATGCCTGTGGTAGAGTTCCTCAACGACGAGCTGGCCGGCTATACGCGCATGTTGCACCGGGTGATGGCGGAAGAACGCTTTCCGGCGCCGTGGGGACCGTTGATCGAGGCCATGGCGGCCATCCGCGCGCAGTACTACCAGACCTCGGCCAGCCGCTACCGCAGCGACCCTGCCGGGGGAGGCCAGCGTGCGCCGGCCTGAACGCGCGGGAGGCGGCGGCGTGCGGGCTGCCGCGGTCCGATCCGACGCAACGCCGTCGCCCGATACGACGGATGGAGCGAGCAGGAGCGACACCGCCCTGGGCCGGCGCAAGGACGACCATCTGGACATCGTGCTGGATCGGCGAGCGGCGCCGGCCACGGTCGCAGCCGGCTGGGAGCACTGCGCATTGCCCGGTTGGACCTGACGCAAATCGACCTGCGCGCCTCGCTGCTGGGCAAGACCATGCGCCCGCCGCTGCTGATCAGCTCCATGACCGGCGGCATACCACGCGCCGAGGCCATCAACCGGCATCTGAGCGAAGCAGCGCAAGCCTTGGGGATCGCCATGGGCGTCGGTTCGCAGCGCGTGAGCCTGCAATCCCGCAACTCCTAGGGGCTAACGCGCACGCTGCGCCGCCTGGCCCCAGACACCCTGCCGGCCAATATCGGCGCCGCGCAACTGCGCGAGGCCGACGGCCTGGACCTGGCGGGCCGGGCGGTGGATGCGCTGGAGGTCGATGGACTCATCGTCCCTCTCAATCCGCTGCAGGAAGCGGTACAGCCGGAGGGCGACCGCGACTGGCGAGGCGTCCTGGCGCAGATCGCTCGCGCCGCGCGCAGCGTGGGCGTGCCAATCCGTGCCAAAGGCCATCCGCCTGGGCGCGGACATCGCCGGGCAGGCGGCCGGCGTGCTGCGCGCGAGCACGTGCGCCTCACATTGAATAGTCCAATGTGGCGAATGAGACTCCAATTGGCCTGGCGTCCAGCGCGCCGCCTGGACCGATACGCAGACGATCCCGTTCACACGCAACGAATCTGTCCAGCCGCCGGTGCTCGTTCGATAACCAGCTTTTCTGACGGCCGCGCGAATAACCGGTCAGGCATCGGCCAAATAATGGCTGAACTTCGAAACCGCGCTGAGGTAGGATCGTTGCGTCGCCGGCGACAGATTGTGAACGGTCATGTCTTCGATCATGCGGCGGCGAAGAGGGCTCAAATCGGCCATCTCGATACCCCTGTCTGAGGGGGCTCCAACACCCACATCCTCTCAGCCAGGGAGCGATCTACGCCACCTTGGCCCCTCACGCCGCGGCAGCTGCTTAGTTCAATCCACAACGAAATTTTGGGATCTCGAGCGCCCAATTCCTGCAATCTCAAATGCCGCCGCATCCGAAAAACAGACTCTCCTCAATCGCTTTGAGGCTTGTTCACGGGCGACAACTCAAGGTGTGCGGGCGTTGGCTGTGCCGTTTGTGGTGTCAGCCCATTTCAGTAGCGACAGTTCGGCCGAGAAGCCTGGCCCAAAGGCGCCTAAGATACCGTATGATCCTGGCGCTTGCTCCGCATGCGCCAGCACGTGTTCCAGAACGAATAGCACAGTTGCGCTGGACATATTTCCATGAAGTCGAAGCGTCTCATAGCTGGAAAAGAAGTTCTCAGAGGACCTCCCAAGGCCCTGCTCACAGACCTCCAATACTTTTCTCCCGCCGGGATGAAAGACAAAGCTCTTCACCTGACTGGGAAGAATGCCATCCTCCGCTAGCAACGAACGCATTGCGCGTGGCAACAATTCGCTAATCATTGATGGAATGCGCTCGGAGACCACGACTTCAAATCCGGAGTCGCCAAAATGCCAGCCCATTAGAGAAGTCGAGTCCGGGTGAAGCAAACTCGTACTTCTCACGATATCCAGTTTGCCAGAGCCGCTTTCAGCTGGTCCGATTAATAGCGCGGCAGCACCATCCCCAAAGAGGCTTGAGGCGACAACGTTCTTTGGGGTCAGATCATTCGGCTGGAATGTAAGGGAAGTCAGCTCAACGGCAACGAGGAGAATGCGTTCGTTGGTTGCTCGGCAAAGAGCTCCTGCTAAGCTAACTCCCGATGCTCCCCCAGCGCATCCGAGGCCAAAAATCGGCGTCCGTCCCACATCTGCTCGCAATCCGATCTTCAAGATCAGCTCAACATCGAGACTAGGGGTCGCTATCCCTGTCGTCGAGACGAATATAACTCGATCGACTTGCTCGGGCTTAACGCCAGCCCGGTTGAGACATAACACTGTCGCTTTGCACGCCAGCTCCTTTGCCCAATCCAAGTATATCTGGTTTGTCTCACCTATGCGATGCTCGCTGAGAAGCCATTCGGGCGTAACACAGAAGAAGCGCTGATCGACTAGCGCGTGATCGAATACTGTAAGATACCTCTTCAGCTTCTCCATTCTGGACCCGAAGTGGCGACCCGCTAAAGCCTTAGCGTCAGTCTGCGAAAACCGGAATGGTGGCAAAGCCGTCCCAACAGCCAAAATTCTGGACATCAGTTACTCTTGTCGCTCGACAGGGATTCACACCAAAAGGAAGATCAAGGACGTCCGCGACATCCAGGCGTTAGCTCACGTAGACCAAACCGATGTTGATGTCCTGCCCAGGGCAGTTCTTGCGGGGCCGCCCGTTGGAAAAGCGCGCGATTCCGGTCGAACAAAAGCCAATGATCGACGGGCAAGAGCACGCAATCGTACTCAGCGCTGACGGCTTAGTGGGTAGCAAGGAAGACTTTACGTCCACTCCTGCTGCACCGCCCCGTTGGCCTTCGCTGCTGTTGACGAGGGGCAGCGGAGTCGCAAGCTCGCAGAGCTGATATTTATTTCGGGCGACCGCAGTGGCACCTTTTACGTACACGAGCACGTCATTCCAGGTGTAACCGAGCGGGTCTCTAACCTGACCGCGTATAACAATATTGCCTTCATCCTGAAGCCCGGCAGAACGAGATTAGCGTTGGAGTCCTCGGATTGGCGCACTTGCCGTTCACCGGGATGCCGAACATCGAGTTGGCCATCTGCCAGCGAAAACCGATTTCGCCGCCGAGCGGGCCTCCAGTCGCACCAAGACACCTCATGGGAGGAGGCGAAGCACGAACCACATCGCCAGCGTTGACGAGATCCCAGCAACGACGGCCACCGCCCCTATTGATACCGATGTCAGAACCTCTTCGCTCGCAGAGCCGCGCGGCCAGACCAGCGACTTTTGCGGCCAGCACCATGAGGACTATTGTGCCAAGCATTTTCATCTTTCTCGACGAAATTTTGAGGTCAACTTTCTTGACGGCATTCACGGAACCGGATGCATGCCATGTGTCTGTCTTCTTGATCAATTGATAGGGTTGGTAGTTGACCCGAAAGATTGTGTCCGCTTCTGGCAATGAATGGCTCGTCTTCTTCTGTGCGGATCATATGAGTTTGTCGCGCCGGGCCGTTTTGCCATCGTCGATAGGCCTGGCGCCGCCGGACACATTGACGGGATTTGGTGGCGGGTTGACATGTCGGACGAAGCTGGCTCGGTCGTCGCCGCGTATTTTAGCGATGCTTGCGGCGAGCTGTGCGCAAACCATCCGCAGCGCCGTCGAAAGTTGTGATCCTCGCCGGCCTCGTTACTGCGGGGCGAATTTAATAGGACCGAAGGAAAAGGCGTTGTCCAAGGGCCCGAGAGGATTTTGCCCGGCCGAGAACGGCGGAAAACCGCTTCAAAAGTTTGTCGACGTCCATGACCATCAGTTGTGCGTCCGGTAACCTTTCATCTGAGAATGGCGCTACATCGATTGCCTGCCCTCTATGAGGTCGATGCAGTCACGCTTTGGCTACGACAACGGAATCCAGCGGATGAGTGTTGGGCAAAAGTAGGAGTATGCCACGATTCTTCCGACGGCGCCTCGTGGTACTCGGCATTTTGCCGGAAACCGCCCTGTCCTTCAGGTAGGCGTACGCGATCGGGTTAGGCAGGCCGCTATTTCGGGATGCCTGTTTTCCCGTCGGCGCGCAGCCTGAGTGGCTTGGCCGTTGTCACGCAGCCTTTCGACCGGAACATAGGTGTGTAACATTCCGCACGCTGTCTTGAATCCATTAAGATATATCAGAGAATTGCAATTCTGCCTGTGCAATCCTTTCCTAGGCGCCAGCGGAAGGGCAAAGTGCGGAAGCGGGACGTTCACCCCTGACCCTCGAGTCTGCGCGACAGCCAATTTTCTGGACTGAGCGCTAGGACCAAGGCTTCCTTCCTTTCCGTCCAATGGCTTCTTGTCGGCGCTTATGGGGTGACTCCCCTGACTGCTGACGCAAGGTTGTGAACCTCCTCAATCGTATTGTAGCAGTGCGGCGATGCGCGAACGATGTCCGGAAGGCCTCGCCGTGTTGCGTCCAACGGGGTACTTGTCGGCGGCGAGACCGATACGTTGATCTTCTGTGTTGCGAGGTGGCGCATAACCTCGCGTGCGCTCGCTGTGCGGAGGGTGAACGAAACGATTGAAGCAGGATTCTCTCCGAGATCGTGAAGCGACACGTCTGAGATAGCGCCGAGTGCCGCTCGCAATTCGCGCGCAAGCTGCCGCCAACGTTGTTCGATTCTATCGATGCCAATCGAAAGCGCATAGTCGATGACTATCCCGAGTCCTAAGCGAGCTGCATAGTTCGCTTCCCACGTTTCGAATCGTCGTGCGTCGGGTCTGAGTTCGTAGCGCTCGGGTCCAACCCAGGGTGCTCCGAACAGGTCGATCATGGCCGGTTCGATGTCCTTTAGGAAATCGTCTCGGATGTAGAGGAACCCCGTTCCGCGCGGGCCCCGCAGGAATTTTCGGCCGGTCGACGTAAGCATGTCGCAACCAAGTGCATGGACATCCAGCGGGATCTGTCCAACCGCCTGGCACGCATCAAGCAGGTAAGGAACGTTATGCGCTCGCGCGATGCGGCCGACAGCCTCGGCCGGATTCACAAGCCCTCCGTTCGTAGGACCCACGTAATGGCGATTAACTTCACGTGGGCATCGATCATGGCCTCGAGCGCGTCAGGATCGAGAGCGCCATTTGCATCGTCTGGGATGATGTCGACCTGCACACCGGTTCGGCGCCTCATTTGCAGGAAGGCGATATAATTGGCGGCAAATTCCGCGGTGGTCGTAAGAATGCGGTCGCCTCGGCCGAACTGCAGCGAGGAAAAGGCGCGCTGCCATGCCAGCGTGGCAATCTCCGCGAGCGCAATCTCTTCCCGGCTGGAGCCAACGAGCCTGGCGATGCTGTCATACACGGCGTCAAGCCGGGCACCGTTCTCCGCGGCCGCTTCGTCGCCGCCGATTTCCGCTTCGCGCTGAAGGTAGCCGATCATACCCGCAACAACCGGCTTCGGCATAAGAGCGGCGCCGGCATTGTTGAAGTGGACGCGATTGCTGACGCCAGCTGTATCGTCTCTTACTTTGTCGATATCGGCGCTCCCGAAGTCTTCAGGGGCCGGCCGGGATTGTGCTTGCAATGCAGTCGTCCTTTTCGCTTTCTTCCTCGATCCGATGCGGGTCACCACCGCAGCCGGTCTAACAGAGCCACTTCGAGATGATATCTCTCGGCAATGGCCCAAACCCGCCATTTTGGCGCCAACTATGCCCAATTCGTTCGCTGACGGCGCTAAACTTCGCGCCAAACGGCTTACAGTGTTGGCACATTGGAATCTATTCCAATGGGACTTGTTTGCGGGAGAAGGACTTGGGAGCATCTTTGGAGCCAACGGGCGCTGTGGCAAATGTGAAATCGAACCGTCGACCGGTGCTGTTGCGCAGCGAGACACGAGGCGCGATTCAGATTCCTTGGTGGGGTGCACAAGACGCACCAAAGGAGCCCGATCGGCTGCTGCGAGCTTGCCCCCGGTACGTGCCGACGCCCTTGATATCCTTACCAGGAATGGCCGACCGGGCGGGAATTGGCCAGCTCTGGATCAAGGACGAGACGCAGCGCCTCGGAATCGGTAGCTTCAAAGGGCTCGGCGGCGCTTACGCCGTGCTGAAGCTCGCCATGAGGTACGTCGAGAAGATAACGGGCCGGGCAATCCTGCCAGCCGAACTGCTCGATCCTGGCGTGCGTTCGTTGTTCTCGGCGCTCACGTTTTCCTGCGCTTCGGACGGCAATCACGGTCGCTCGGTTTCAGCAGGAGCGCGGTTGATCGGAGCGCGAGCAGTCGTCTTTCTTCACGCCGGCGTCAGCGACGAGCGGGCGGCCCATATTACCCGTCTGGGCGCGGACATCGTACGTGTTGGCGGAGACTATCACGACTCGGTCGAGGCTGCAGCAAAGGCCGCTTCATTGGACGGTTGGATTGCGGTTCCAGACACGGTGGGGCCGGGCGAAGATGATGCGGCTTGCACCTTTGTCGTCCAAGGCTACGCGATGCTGATCGAAGAGATCATCGCGGCCACAGGGCAGGGATCTGCCTTCACCCATGTCCTGGTTCAGGCAGGCGTCGGAGGTTTGGCCGCGAGCGTATTCGGCCATGGCTGGGCTCGCGGATTATTCGGGCCCGACACCCATCTATGGATTGTGGAGCCGGAGCGGTCGGCCTGTCTTTATGAGAGCGCCCGAGCCAAGATGCCCGTACGACTTCCGCCGGGTCCCGCGACGAACATGTCGATGCTCGAATGCCAAAGCCCATCGATGTTGGTTTGGCCGATCATCGAAGCACTGACTACCGGCTACATCACGGTGACGGACGAGGAGGCCTCGGGCGCGGTACGCTTGCTTGATCAGGGCGTTTCAGGCGATCAGCGTCTTCGTGTCGGAGAGTCGGGAGCGGCGGGATTGGCAGGCCTCTTGCGGGCAACAGCGGAGAGTGACCGAAAGCGACTTCGGCTCGATCAGTCCGCCAAGGTTCTGCTGTTCGCGACGGAAGGCCCCACTGACCTTTCGGCCTGGAGCGGAAACCAGTAGGTAGGAGCAAAGCGTTCGATCAGGATACGTCAAGGCTAATGCGGGTGGTGAACTTGACCGTCTGCATCGACACGTAGGTGTTGAATGACTTGATGTTCTTGTCGGGAAAGAACGCTCGTTCAGTGAACGCCCCATACTCCTCCATCGAACCGGTGTTGACGACGAGAATGAAATCGGCCGAACCGGTGACGTAGTAGCATTGCGTGACCTCGGGACAGGCGCTCATCCGATTCTTGAACGTGTCCAGAAGGTCGAGGTGCTCCTGCTCGAGCGCCACCAGCACGATCGACGTGACCCGTGCCCCCGCGACCGAAGGCGAAATAATCGAAACATCGGACATGATCGCCCCGTTTTCGCGCAACCGCCTTAGCCGACGCAGACAAGACGTTGGTGAGAGTCCCACGCGATCGGCTAGTTCTTCGGAGGTCAGCTGATTGTTCTCCTGCAGAAGCATGAGCAGCTTGAGATCGAGGCGATCGAGGTCGGCACGCGCCACAGCCATTTAAAATTCCCTTAAGTTTGCAGGTTTCTGGCATCAAGGGAGCGAAAACGACCAATTTAGTCGCTCACTTTGAGCTTGCTCCCGGATCTCAGCTCAGGCAGGACGAGCTCGCCGAGCGGTTTGGAACAAGCCGATCCCAATAAGAGAGGCGCTCAGACAGCTGGAAGCCGAAGGGTGTGTGACTTTCCAGCCCAATCGCCGCGCGGTAGTTTCCGACTTGTCGATCGACGAAGTCATCGAATTGCTCGGGATCCGAATCGCGCTCGAGTGTCACGCGCTGCGCCTAGCCATTCCCGCCATGGGAGAGATCGATCTCAATGAGGCGAAAGCGATCCTCCAGTCATATGATGACGAGCCCGATCCGGCGCGATGGGGCGCGTTCAATTAGAAATTCCACGAGACGCTCTACGCACCATGCAATCGCCCGCGACTCTTGTCGATGATCGAGGCGAACTATGGTCATGTGAGCCGGTTTACTCGGGCGCTCGTTTCCCGCGCGGCCGGCAAAGAGCGGAAGCAGCGCGAGCACTATCAGCTACTGGAGCACAGCCGTAACGGTGAAAGCGAAAAGGCCGTCCGGCTTCTTCGCGAGCATATCGTTGAGACGCAGAAGACGGTGAGATCCGCGCAACGCATTGCCACACGGGATGTCAGCTCGGGCAATTGAAGGCCCGATATACACCGTGGCGTCCTCCGGCGCAGGTCTAATGAACGACAATCAGAATATTTGCGGGGTGAATGCGAGGTGTCCTCTGAACGGCTCGCTTCCCGCAACGCGACCTGCAGAAATTAAATGAACGATCGTAACGTCGATATTGCTGTAATCGGCGTGGGAATCATCGGTATCGCCTGTGCTTACTATCTCGCGAAGGGCCGTCCTGCATTCCGGATTAGATCATCGATCCCAATGCGCCGACGAGCTTGACCTCGGCTGCCTCGGGCGAAAATTATCGGAATTGGTGGCCTCATCCGGTCATGACTGCCTTTACGGACTACAGCATCGACCTGCTTGAGGAAATCGCCCGTCAGCACGCCAATCGGATTCACACGACCCGCACTGGCTACACGCGATGCGAGACCTGACCAACTACTGAGGGAGTTACAAACAGGGTATGGGCGCCGAAGGCGCAAGGCGGATTGTCCACGAGGCGGCTTCGTCGCCTAGCTATACGTCGGCGGTCTCGGCAGATTGGCAGGATGCACCCGAAGGGGTCGACGTGCTCCAAAATGTGGGCTGATCCGCCGTCACTTTCCAACGTTCGATCCAGAGGTTTCCACGATTCTCCATATACGGCGCGCCGGAGACATCCGCGGCCAACAGTTGGGAAGCCTGATGTTGGAGCAGATCCGCGCTGCAGGAGGCACATTGGCTGTGGCCCGCGTTACGGAAATAACCAAAGCGGCAAGATGGTTTCGTGGTGGCGACGCGCGGCGGCGAGGGTGAAGAGAATATCCGTGCGGGGATTGTCGTGAATTCGGCGGGACCTTACGTCGCCGACGTAGCGCGCATGCTCGGAGAGACCCTTCCGGTTCAGAACGTCTTCCATCAGAAGATTGCTTTCGCTGACAATCTCGGCGCTTTTGACCGAACGATGCCATTTTCAATCGATCTGGATGGGTAGACGATCGACTGGTCCCCGCAAGAGCGCGAACTCCTCGCGGAAGACCCTGCGACCGCGTGGCTCCCCCGCCCGATGCCTGGCGGCATCCACTACCGCCCGCACGGCGGTGACCACGGAAGATGGATCAAGCTTGGCCGGGCCTACAATCGAAAGCCCTCGGAGCCACAGGACGATATTCCTACGGATCCCAACTTTCCGGAAATCGTTCTCAGGGGCGCGAGCCGGCTGAATCCCGGCCTCCAGCAATACTACGGCCGCCTGCCGCGGCAGATTACCCACCATGGCGGCTGCTACACGATGACCGAGGGGAATTGGCCGCTGATCGGTCCAATGAAAACGAAGAACGCCTTCGTGGCAGGTGCCTTGTCTGGCTTTGGAACGATGGCGGCCTGTGCAACAGGAGCGCTTTGCGCCGGATGGGTATTGGGCACCAGGCTGCCCGAATTCGCCGAGCGCCTCAGCTTGTCGCGTTACGATGATGAAAGCTTTCTTCGCCGACTGCAGGAGAGTGCGAGCACTGGGGTTCTCTAGCTCGATCGCCATTCTTCCAAACGGAATTTAGCCTTGCTCATGGACATCTAGGGCGATCAACAGGTTCCGGTTTATTGCCCTATTCGGAAGTGATTTTTTGCAAGCCGGCCATCGTACGAAATCCAACCTGGCATGAAAGCCAGGGCACGTGATGCCACGGCGAACATCCGGCCGCGACGATCGACGGCTAGTTGGCATGAGGTTTTTGAACAGAATGTGACCTCCGGCGTCCATTCTTGAGTGTCGCGCTGATATCCCTCGCCACCATCGGTCGTTGGTCTTGCGACGTAGGTTAAAATTCTATGGGACCTTCTCGTCCCGCAATGAACTGTTGTTGGCTGCACGTGAGGCAGGCACTTCGGAATAATTACCATACGTCGGTGGGAGATTGTGGTTTGTTGAGTGCCACGAACACGCGATCGCGCGCAGCTTCTCATTTCCGAGCCAACCTGAAACGTTGCCGCGTTTCCTCAACTTGAGAACGCTTGCATTGAAACTATTGTTCAAGAGCGAAGTGAAAGCGCTGACACATACTTCTATTCTCAAGAGACGATCGAAGGAGGTTGGAAAATCCTCAAGAAAGCCCGGGTGGCGGGTGCAAGCGTGTCGGCACTGAGGCTTCGCGGGCCGGAAGGAACTCGAGAGGCGTGTGGGGCTCGCACCGGCTGGCAACTCATTCTTTGCAAGCAAGCTGAGCTCTGCTCGATTCCGAGGTGCTTCACCATCATATCCTCGACGTCGGCGTCGCTGTTTGGCGCCGACGTCGATGCTTGCGAGCAGGCCTGGATGGCTCGAGAAGTAGTATCGAGCTGGCCAAGATCAAGTCTTTCAATCGAACTTGTAAGAGGCCTGAAAGAATGTACCCCAGCGCTCCATGCTGTACTTCGCAAATGAGAGCGAGTGCTCGATGCAGCCGTCGCCGCAGTGCATGGAGCCGGCGTCCCTTTTGGTCCACATGGCCCAATAGCGGCCACCAACGCCAATGCTGAAGTTGTCGGTGAGGAAGTAGGACAGCAAGCCTTCGAGCTGAGCTCCGCCGCCGCCACTGCCACGTTGTTCCGAAAAGGTGGTCTCATCGCGCAAGAGGTGATTGTCCCGCCCGATGAAATCGGTCCAGGGCAGGTAAGCGATATCGGCGTTAATACGCCAGCGCTCGCTCAGCATGGTTTCGGCGCTCAGACCGATTCGAGGCGCATTCCATTGCGTATCCTCGCTTCCAACGATCCTGTTGTCACCCGGCGTCAGACATGGGTGCCGTGGATTAACGAACTCGACGCAACTTGTCCGGTCCGAGCTCTGGCTGTAATAGGTCCAGCCCACAAACGCACCGACTTTATAGTTCGTACTTCGCAGGAAATCGTAACCGACGTCGGCGGTGTAAGATGTGAACCTTCCGTTTGACTGACCGTCAAGGGTGTTCTGGTAAGACCGCTGCTTGTGGGGCACCCAATCTTCATTGTTCATCTTCCCTTTGTTGAAGCGCCCGGTACTAAGAGTGCTCTTCAGGAAAACTCCCCACGGGTTGTCGACACGGCCGAATAACTCTCCGGAGAATCCGTCCAGTCCATGATACGTGAGCCTTGATATCAGCAAGCCGGGATCTTGGTCTTGGTCCGCTGCGCTGTGATCCCACTGGAATCTTCCCCGGCTGAGCCAGAGCCGGGAGCCGCCTTCGAATGACCAGCCGGGCGCGTAGGGGATGGGCCGCGCGCTGGCTGGTGCCTTCGTGTACAGTGACGGATTAAACCACTCTACGCCTTTAGGTCGGCGTCGAAATGGTAGTTAAGACCAACCTTTGCGATGTGGTAGTTGCTGGACAGGCTGGTTGTGTTCGCTGGCAGAATTGCAAGCGGTGGCAGTTGTACTGTCGGAGCCGTTGCCACACTCGGACCGCCAAAATGCAGATAGTCATACTCGACGTTCACCGACCATGCAGGCGTAATCGCTTGCTCGATGCCCAGCCCGATGACGCTACCGAGACGACCATAGTCGAAATGGGTTTTCTCCTGGGGCACGTAGCCGGCTTCAAAGTTGTTTACGACGTCGCCTCTATTGTTTTGCCAGGCTACGCCTCCCTTGAGATACGCCAGCGTGTGGCCGAGTGCGCCAAAAGCGTAGCCAATGCGGCCCGTCCCGGTGGCGAAGAGGTTGGGACCTGCCTTGCAGTTTGCGCTCACAACCGAGCCTGAATGAGCGAGGCAGGTATTGGTGCCCTCGGAAATAACACCGCTGGCATCCAGTTCGACGCCAAACACCCAGTTGCTGTTCTGCCAGTTGTAGCCGATCTGGCCACCTGCAAGAAATGCCGGGCTTTCCACGATGCCGCCATAGATCGATGGACCGTAGTGATTGCTGAAGGAGGTTCGGCCGTACCCACCGCCGACGTGTCCGCCGATATAGCCACCCGACCAGTTCCATACGACCAGCGGCAGCTTCGATTCTAGCTCAAGGCGCGCGTTGGCCGCACCGCTGGCCATGACCGCAATCGTCGTGGCACCCAACAGAAGAACTCTCGACTTCATCAAAGGCCCTGCACACTTTCCCCGGTCCACACCAGCTTCTTGAGATATCGCCAACGGTGAACCGTCGCGGCAGAACTGACACTCGCGGCAACGCGTGCCAGATCTGCTCCGAAAACACCGCACTGCGATCGGTGATGATGCCCGAATGAGCAATGCATGTGCCAAACTGAACTTGTATATTTTGCAGAGTTTTCGGAAGAGTTTGTCGCGTCAACTTGCCGACTGTCGTCTCAAATCTGACAATCCGAGCTTCCGAAGGTCTCTCCATCGCCCGACATTTGCGAGGGCAGATCCAATACGCAGCGTTTATAGCTGCGTGGAATATTTGCGCGCCAAAGCGCCGCCAATCGGAAAACAATCAGGGCTTGGGAGTGAGTGGCGATTGTGATCCCGGATGCTCAAAAGCAACACACACGATGGAGTGGCCGCCGAAATGGAGAAGAACACAGGACTTTCCTGAAACTGATTGCGCTAGGTGATTTCAAACGGCAGGTGCCTAGTTGAAGATCACAAAGGGTCAAATGCCGATTGCACGAGCCCTGTGAGCGCAAGCTCGGCGCTAATGACAAAAACTCGCGCAACTGGATTTGTGACGATCCGGTCGCTGCGCTTCTTGCTATAGTGTCGCGCGCGCCGTCGTGGTGGTGGAAGGCGCAGCCGTCAGACTTCTATCTCACGGAGCGCACCGCCATGATCATCCTCGGACCACCACTCGTTATCCTCGTCATCGGCTTGTTCTGTTGGCTGGTGTTCCCGCTTGCTGCTTTCGCACTGCCGCTCTTTGGCCTGACGATCGGCATCTGGGCCTTCCACACTGGCGCCGGCATGCTTGGTGGCATCGTAACGGGCCTCGTGGCGGGCGGTGTGAGCTTTGGTGTCGCCCGGCTTGCGCTCGCTCTCGCGCCATGGGCTTGGGTTCGGCTCCTGACCATCCTTCTCTACGTCGCGCCCGCTACCGTCGCGGGCTATAGCGCCACATATGGAATCGCCCTGATGACGGTGCCTTCACCAATCTGGCGGACGATATTTGCCGTCGTGGGTGCCATTGCCGTCAGCATCACAGCGTTCATCCGCCTCACTGGAATGGCCGTAGCCGGACCTGCCCGGCAATGATAGCGCCACTGAAGGCGTCGCGTCGACGGGCGGGACCGCACCAGATATCCGCAATGCTCGCGGTCCTCACGTCGAAATTCGAACGAGAGGGGCTGGCCGTTGAAGCTCCGATCAACAGCTTGCGCCCCGGCTTCGTCACGATGATCATAGAGGCATGGACCAAGCGGTCGCATCTCAAAGGATGCGGCGACAATAAAATGTGAACGGGCCGCGCGGCCGACGCGTAATCACGACACCAAATCCGTCCGTTGCTGAAGGGAGAGGGCGCGTGTCACCATCGAACTCACTTGGCGGCCTCTCGGTGCGTCGAACTCGCCACAAGGCCGAGCGCACCAACGGCCTCTTCGATGGATTGATCTGCCCGAAGGACGGCTGACGCCTCGATCGCCTAAGGCGCAACAGCGGCGTCACAACTTTCTTCCCCTGCCGGCTGCGCCGTCATTCCTCGCGCGAGCCAAGAAAGTTGCTCCTTTGCTGTCAGGCTCCTTCGGGGTGCGCGGTCGATCGCCTCCGGCCTGTCGATCACCATCGAGGCCGCAAGGTGCGGGCTCGGAAAACAGAGATCAAGGAGAAGTACCATGGCGACCATCGGCACCTTCAAGAAGGCCGGCAACAACGAGCTCACCGGCGAAATCGTCACCCCCTCGCTCCAGGCCAGGAACGTCCGGATCGTCCCCGAAACCAACCGATCCGGCGACAACGCACCGTGCCACCGGGTCTATGTCGGCCATGTGGAGATCGGGGCCGCCTGGTCCAAGCGCTCCAACGAGGACCGCGATTATCTGGGTCTGAAGCTCGACGATCCGAGCTTCACCGCTCCGATCTTCGCCAACCTCTTCGCCGACGAGGAAGGTGAGGTGCTTCAGCCCGATCTGGTCCCGTCCCAGCCGTCGCAACGGCGACTGACCCCGATCCACAATGCCTCGCCCGGCTGGTCCGGGCGGGGCATTACCTTGCGCAGGAGCCGGCCGCGATCTTGCTGCAGCGTCGCACCCCGACCATGCGAGCTTCGCAGGACGGATGAACCGATTCTCTCAAGGAGCATTAGTCGCAAGTATCCGCGTGGGTGATGAGGAAGTCATTTCTGCGCTTCGAGATCGTGTTGGCCGATCGGTGTTTGCACCGGGAAATGATGCGATGGCGATCATCCTGGCGGCCAATCCACACCGCGTCTTCATCAGCAGGATCGGGCGAGCAGAGGTGTTTCAACCGATCCCGCCGCCGGGGCCTCACACGCACGTCTTGCCCAAGCTGCTGGCCCATCGCCGCACGCATGCGGCAACCGAGCCGCTGCCCGACGGTTGGATTCCCTGTGCGCATCTCTATCCCGCGCATCCGCTTCGCGACCAACTCGGTCGAAAGCGGGAGTTTCAATCGCAATATCAGGGCGCCTTCCAGGCGTTGCTCGAGCGGTATGGCGAGCCGGCTATCGCGACACTCAAGCGAGATGTCGTGGCCGCTGTGAGGGCGGGGCAAGTCCGGATGCAGTTGTGTTCCGGAACGATCGCGTCGGTAGCGCGACTGTCCGGGTTCGCTCAGGCAACTGGCCGCGACCGGGCCGTTGTCTTCGACACTGATGGAGTGGCTTGCCGCGTATGATCGGATCGACCTTTCGGAGCCCGAGAACCCCATGGAAGCCCTTCACTGACGGCCAAAAGGCTGCCCCGAGGCGGCAAATGCCGCTAGAATTGCTGGAAAGGAGATTTAGCCCAATGGTTTTCAAGGTCTTGCCGCCCACTGCTGACCTTTTCCGCCTGCAGCCGGTTGACCAGTGTTACGCCCCCATGTTTTGCTTTGGGCTGGTGACGGTGTCTTGCGCACTTGCAAGCTTCGCGTTCGCCTGCGCGACACCGGTTGCGGCATTTGCGGTCGTCGCCGCCGCGACGCTGCGACTGGTCCGGCTCTGCTCGTCATGACGGGCGCGTGGCTGGTCAATCAGACGATCGGATTCGGTCTATTGCACTATCCGGTCGACGGAAACACGATCGCCCGGGGCTTTCTCATCGGCGCCGCGGCGCTGGGAGCGACGGCCGCAACTTCGGCAGCTCTCCGCGCGCTCCCGCAAAACCGTACGGCGCTGGTATTGGCGCTGGCATTCGTTTGCGCTTACGCCGCGTATGAGCTCACCCTGTTCACCGCTACGCCTTTCCTGGGTCGCCAAGGCGCCTTTACATTTGAAATCGTGACGCGGATCGGGCTTCGCAGCGCCGGTTGGCTGATCGGCCTCGTTGCCGTCTGCGAGATTGTCCGGCTGCTCAATCCACTCGGGAGTGGGCGTACTTTCTCGACCTGAACGACGAGACACACTGGCGCGGCGACATCGCGTCTTTGGACCATTCAGTCAGCGGGCGCCGCGCGATCTGCGCCGTGCATTGAGAGGATTTCGCAACTGCTCGGCGTCGAACCGCAGGGCCACTAACTTCGCGCAGCTCGATCGCTGCACGGCTGAGGTCTGGCCAAGCCACCGGCCGGAACTCCCACATCCCACAGCCAATGTGAGCGCAGCCTTCAAACGAATCGTTGACACTCGCTCGCGAATATCACTACATGTGGCCGTCACGGTTCCGCTAGATCGCAAGATTTAGTGGCTAAGAGGGAAGCCGGTGAACTGCGCGAGAGCGCGGAATTCCGGCGCTGCCCCCGCAACTGTCAGCAGCGAGCTGCTTCCGAACAATCGTCACTGGCGCCTTTCGCGCCGGGAAGACGGGAAGTGGGCGACGACCTGCGAGCCAGGAGACCTGCCGCGACAATCTGAACGTCCACGGGCGGGGTGTCCGGCGGTCGCTTGCATGCACCGCCCGGCAACTCTGCTGCCGGCGTTTCTGCAGCGTCCTTCCTTACAGCCCCGCTCAAACACAACGCGCGCATCACGGGGCCCTTTGATGTCACTCAATCTGCACGACGCGGACACCGCTTCCGCACCCATCGTTCATTTGCGTCCACAATCGCTTGCGCCTGCTTCGAGCGAGCCGGCGATGCAGATCATCCGTCGCAACGGCAAGGTCTCGCCGTTCGATTCCGCCAAGATCGCGGTCGCCATGACCAAGGCTTTCCTCGCGGTCGAAGGCACCAGCGCGGTCGCCTCGCGCCGCGTCCATGAGAGCGTGGAGCAGCTGACGGCCGAAGTCGTCGCTGCGTTGATGCGGCGGGCAGGCGAGGGACGCACCTTCCATAT